>NZ_JAVREH010000001.1:0-315654 GCF_031845305.1 Jatrophihabitans lederbergiae
GCCCAACCCCGCGTCATCAAAAGAAAGATGCCCAAATGGCACGTCAAACGCGCCCACCACGCCACCTGGCCCCGACCCCAACACCCACCCATCTACCAGATCACAACCCACTAACTGAACGGTATTAACCCTAGTCCAGCTCGGAGGCTGGACACGGGCGCTGCTGTAGATCAGTTCCCGGGGGTAACGTCCCGCGCATGTGGGCGGTTATTGGGTCGAGGCTGCAACAGCTGAGAGGGTTCTTCGCATGTGGGTGGCATTGATGGGCCGATACAGCGTCCGCAAGTACGGAGGACTCACCCGTCGAAGGTGAGCCTCCTGGCGGCTCGGGGGATAGCACCGAGTTCGTGTCGCTTAGTCCGGAAGGGATGTAGCTCCGCGTGACGTTCCGGCGGCTGAATAGCGTGATCGCCGCGGCCACGACGTACAAGCAGCGCCTCGCCGCCGTGCGCGACCCGGGGCGATGGGGTGTCCCGTCTCGACCAGCGCGTGGATGTCCCGACGTTCTGCGGAGTTCAAGGTGTACCCCGGTTCTCCACTCCGCCGGTCATAGCGGGTTGCGATCTCGCCACGCGGCGAATCTGGCCTTGCTCCTGTCCGGGTCCGGATCGCCTTACCCAGCGCGTACTCAGCGCGCCGCACCATCTCTTGCGCGTCCTGCTGTATCTCCTTCGACAGGCCGAGTTGCTTCGTCGCCTCGGCCGCGGGGAGCAGTTCCGCTCAGGAATGCTCGGCGCGGGTCTCGAACCCGAAAGGAAGCAGATCGGTGACTCGCACGCTGATATCGCCGCCCGGTGTGGGCACGATAACGCGGATCTGCGGGTGGTAGTCGGCGAGCACCTGCCTGTCCCGACCGCACGGGGCCTTGACCCCTCGGCTGTGACTGCCCACAGCAACGATGTGGGTGATTTCTCGGGCGCCGCTGGCGCGGGCGGCGCCCAACGCGACAAGTTCAGCACACGGCCCGCCGGTGAAGTGGTAGAGGTTTACTCCAACGAACACTCGGCCGTCCGAAGCTCGAACAGCAGCGCCCATGGTGTGAACCCCATCTTCACCGGGTCCGGCGTCGGTGTTCGCGTCGATTGCCCGGCGAGCCTGGTCCACCAACTCCACGTCCTCAGCGCTGAGCGGACGGGACGACGGATGCATCATGTTCACGTCCAAACTCTAACCTGCGGGCGCTCATCGATCAGGTCGCTGGACCGCCTGATCGAGCCGAACGCGCCCATCGTGGGCTGGCCACCCTGCCGCTGCACACCAGGCCGCTCCGGCCACCGCACGGTCACATACACGGTCTGCGGCGCGATGGGGGGTCTCAGCCGCCGCACTCGTTGACGGGGTGCAGACCTGGGGCGCGCCGAAGTCCTACGAACGACGTGAGGTGCCCGTCCCGAGGTTCCTGGCTGATCTACTCGCGGCGCACGTCGTCGGGAAGTCGGATGATCTCGTGTTCAGCGGTAACCGGACCGGCGAAGCGCTTCGGGTGTTGGTGTTCCGGCGTGCCGCGTTCAACGCGGCGGCGACGGCGATCGGGTTCGAGGGTCTGCGACCACCCGATTTGCGGCACACCGCG
Source organism: Jatrophihabitans lederbergiae (assembly GCF_031845305.1). NCBI lineage: Bacteria > Bacillati > Actinomycetota > Actinomycetes > Jatrophihabitantales > Jatrophihabitantaceae > Jatrophihabitans > Jatrophihabitans lederbergiae. Next base: position 1,574 of record NZ_JAVREH010000001.1, read on the forward strand.
GCGTCCTTGGCGATCGCGTCGGGCGCCTCGATCAAGGTTGTGCAGGCCATGCTCGGGCACGCTTCGGCGACGGTAACCCTGGACCGTATGGGCATCTGTACGGCGACCAGCTCGACGACCTGGCGGAGGGGTTGCACACGGCAGCCGAGACGTCCCGCAAAGTTGCCGCGGACTCCCTGCGGACTCAAGGCAATTAATCAGTCTGCCAACCTCGGCTGAACGGCTATAGGCAATGAATATGGGCCTTGTAGCTGGGTGCCCCCGGCAGGATTCGAACCTGCGCTTCTACCTCCGGAGGGTAGCGCTCTATCCCCTGAGCTACGGGGGCCCTGCGGCCCGTCCAACCGCCCGCCGAGGCGGCCGATTGGACGTCCAGAATCGTAGCAGCCGGACGCCCGACCACTGACCGGCCCACCGACCGCTCACCGGCCCACCACGAGTCGGCTACATCGGAGGGGGCAGCGGGCTGGCGCCACGCTCGCGCAGCAGTTGCTCCATCAGCACGATCTCGGCTCCCTGAGAGTCCGCCATCTTCTTCGCCGCGTTGCGGACGTAGGCGGTGCTGGCATGGGTCGCGGCCCACTGCGCCATCGGGGCGCCCCCCTGGTGGTGATGCAACATCAGCTGCAGGAAGAAGATGTCCAGCGTCTTACCCCTGAGGGTGTCGAGCTTGGCCAGCTGTGCCTGCGTCGCCATGCCGGGCATCAGGCCGTCGCGGCCCATCATGTCGCTGCCCATCATGTCGTGTCCGGACCCCGCCATCCACGACATCGGCGCGTTCGGGCTTTCCGGCGGCAGGCCCCAGGTGTCCAGCCAGCCCTGCATCTGCCCGGCCTGGTTGAACTGGCTGGTCTCGATGTCGAAGGCCAGTGTCCTGATCACGCCGTCGCTGGTGTGGTCGCGGGTGTAACCGGCCATCAGCACCGCCTGCCGGTGATGAGCTGCCATGTCCCACGCGAACCCGGCGTCCACCGAGTTGGCCCCCGGCAACCTGGCCGCGGAATGCCGGTGGCCCAGGACGTAGCCGGCACCACCGGCCACCACCAGCGCGGCAACCGCGATGATGGCCATCAGCACGGTACGCAGCGCACCCCCTTGAACGGGAGGCGCTTCTTCTGTGGGAGCTTCCGGCCCGGTCAGCAGCGACATGGCGAACTCAGGACTCCGTCGGATGCCCGGGCGTGCTGGGCGTGGTCTTGAACGCAGGGTTGGAGCAGCTTGCACCCAGCTCGGGGGTGTTCTTCTGGTTCAGCCGCAGCGCCTTGATGAACCGCTTGACGCGCGAGTCGGTGGCCTTGTCCACGAACAGCTGATAGCCCCATGCCTGCAGTGAGACGTTGGTCTTCAGCCCCGCGTACGGGGTAAGAATGGTGTAGTCCTGGCCCGACGCCAGTTTGGTCAGCACGTCGAGCTGGTCACTCGGCAGACCGGGCTTGTAGGTGATCCAGACGGCACCGTGTTCCAAGTCGTGCACCGCGTTCTCGTTCGCTATCTGGTTCGGATAAACGGTGCCGCTGCAGTCCGCCCAGATGGGGGAGTGCGGGCCGCCGATGGGCGGCGATTCGGCGTAGCTGAGCACGGTGGTCTTGTGCTCGCCGCTCGGGAACGACTTGTGCGTGATGCCCGGGATCTTGGCCGGGTTGGCGTAGTCGGCCTTGCTCCGGTTCTGGTGCACCGCATACCCGACAACTCCGACGGCGAGCGCCACAATGACGATCGCTGCGATGATGAGCCCCCACGGCGTCTGCCGCTGGTTGACGATCTTCTTCGACTGGGCGGCGCGGGTCGCGCCCTTGCTCACCGGGCGCTTGGGCTGCTGGCCTTTGTTCGGCCCGCCAGACGCCGGTTTCGTCGGATTAGTCATCGAGTCGCTTTCTCGCATGGGTGCAGCTCGTGCTGCCCTGTTCGCCCATGATTCTAGGCTTCCAAGCTGTGGATGGCCTGACCGCAGCCACTCGCGGCTACCGTGGCGCCCGGCAGCCGGGACCGTTGCGGCGGTTACCGTGCGTGCCAACCACTGAAAAATACCGGGTATCGCGGGCCACTAACATCGTTGTGTGACTCCCGACGATCTCAGCCTCGCCCTCCGGTCCGCCGCCACGCGGGCCGTCGAGTCCGGCGCGTTCACCGCCGACGTGCCGGCCGAAGTCGTCGTGGAGCGTCCGAAGAACCGGGATCACGGGGACTACGCCAGCAACATCGCGCTCCGGCTCGCCAAGCCGGCCGGCAAGCCGCCGCGCGAGGTGGCCGAGGCGATCGCCAAGCAGCTGCTCGCGGTCGAGGGCATCGCCGACGTGCAGGTCGCCGGTCCGGGCTTTCTCAACATCACCCTGGACTCCGGAACCCTCGGGCAGCTGGCGAAGACCATCGTCGAGCAGGGCACGGAGTACGGCTCCACCGACACCCTGGCCGGCCACAACATCAACCTCGAGTTCGTCTCGTCCAACCCGACCGGCCCGGTGCACATCGGCGGTGTGCGCTGGGCAGCCGTAGGCGACTCACTCGCCAGGGTGCTGCAGGCCAATGGCGCCCAGGTCACCCGGGAATACTACTTCAACGACCACGGTGCGCAGATCGACCGGTTCGCCCGCTCGCTGCTAGCCGCTGCGCTCGGCGAGCCCGTCCCCGAGGACGGTTACGCCGGCAGCTACATCACCGAGATCGCCGAGCGGATCGTCGCCAGCCATCCGGACGTGTCGAACCTGCCGAGGGACGAGGCGCAGGAGCTGTTCCGCAGCGTCGGCGTCGAGCTGATGTTCGGCGAGATCAAGGCCAGCCTGCACAACTTCGGCGTCGACTTCGACGTGTACTTCCACGAGAACTCGCTGCACGACTCCGGAGCGGTGGAGCGGGCCGTCCAGCGGCTGCGCGAGCAGGGCCGGATCTACGAGTCCGACGGCGCGGTGTGGCTGCGCACCACCGACTTCGGCGACGACAAGGACCGGGTCGTCATCAAGAGCGACGGCGAGGCGGCCTACATCGCCGGTGACCTGGCCTACTACCTCGACAAGCGCGAGCGCGGCTTTGACCGGGTCGTCATCATGCTGGGTGCCGACCACCACGGCTACGTCGGACGGCTGATGGCGATGTGCGCCTGCTTCGGCGACACCCCGGGCGTGAACCTGCAGGTGCTGATCGGGCAGCTGGTGAACCTCGTCAAGGACGGCAAGCCGGTCCGGATGGGCAAGCGGGCCGGCAACGTGATCACCCTGGAGGACCTGGTCGATGCCGTCGGCGTGGACGCCGCCCGCTACCAGCTCGCGCGGTCCTCGGCCGACTCCACCCTCGACATCGACCTCGACCTGCTCACCCGGGCCACGAACGACAACCCGGTGCACTACGTCCAGTACGCCCATGCCCGGACGGTGAACGTGGTGAAGAACGCGGCGGCGGTCGGCATCACCCTCGACGTGTTCGAGCCGCAATTGCTGACGCACGACACCGAAACGGCACTGCTCACGGCACTGGGGGAGTTCCCGCGCGTCGTCGCGCAGGCCGGTGAGCTGCACGAGCCACACCGGGTGGCTCGCTACCTGGAGGAGCTGGCCGGCTCCTTCCACCGCTGGTATGACTCCTGTCGCGTGCTGCCGAAGGGGGACGAGCAGATCACCGACGTGAACCGAACCAGGTTGTGGCTCGACGTCGCCACCAGGACGGTTCTGGCCAACGGCCTGTCCCTGCTCGGCGTGTCGGCACCCGAGCGCAAGTAGCCGCAACCGATGTCCTAGCCACCCGCTCAGCCGGGAGCGACTCAGCGCCGAGTCGTGCTCCGGCTGAGCCGCAGCAGCCGCCCCAGTCAGGAAAAGCATATGAGCCGCTCCGCCCACCCAGCCGGCCCCAGCCATGGACACATCCTTGCCGATGTCGAGGCGGTGGCGGTGCCCGAGGATCTGTCGAGCCTGAACCCGCGGATCTGGCCGATCAACGCCGACCGGGTGAACGGCGAACTGGTCGTCGCCGGCATACCCGCGACGCGGCTGGTGGCCGAGCACGGCACTCCGGTCTTCGTGCTCGATACCGAGGACGTGCGCGCTCGGGCACGCAACTACGCGGCGGCGTTCGAGGGCGGTGACGTGTTCTACGCGGGCAAGGCGTTCCTGAGCACAGCGGTGGCGGCCCTTATCGCGGAAGAGGGACTGGGCATCGACGTGTGCAGCGGCGGGGAGCTCGCCATCGCGCTGCGCGCGGGGGTCGCGCCCGATCGAATCGCGTACCACGGTAACAACAAGAGCACCGCGGAACTCCGGTACGCCGTGCAAACCGGTGTCGGCCGGATCGTGGTCGACAGCGAACTCGAGATCAACCGGCTCGCCGATCTCGCCGCCGACGAGGGCGTGCGACCGCGCGTCCTGGTTCGGGTCACCGTGGGCGTCGAGGCGCACACCCACGAGTTCATCGCCACCGCGCACGAGGATCAGAAGTTCGGGTTTTCACTCGCCAGCGGCGCCGCGCATGCCGCGGTGGCGCACGTGCTGGCCCGTCCGGAGATCGAGCTCGTCGGCCTGCACTCCCACATCGGCTCGCAGATCTTCGACACGGCGGGGTTCGAGGTCGCGGCGCACCGGGTGGTCGGCCTGCTCGCGGACATCCGCACCCGGCACGGCATCGAGCTGGCCGAGATCGACCTCGGCGGCGGTCTCGGCATCGCCTACGTCGAGGGTGATGATCCGCAGCGGCCCGCGGACATCGCGGCCCGGCTGCGCGCCATCATCGAGGTCGAGTGCGGCCTGGCCGGCATCGCCACGCCCCGGTTGTCGGTGGAGCCCGGACGCGCCATCATCGGCCCGTCGATGGTGACGCTGTACGAGGTGGGAACGGTGAAGCCGATCGCGTTGGACGGCGGCGTGCAACGCAACTACGTCTCGGTCGACGGCGGTATGAGCGACAACATCCGCACCGCCCTCTACGACGCCGAGTACACGGTCACGCTGGCCAACCGGTCCAGCACCGCCGGCCCGCAGCTTTCCCGGGTGGTCGGCAAGCACTGCGAGAGCGGGGACATCGTCGTACGCAACTGCTGGCTGCCCTCCGATGTCCAGCCCGGCGACCTGCTCGCGGTCGCCGCCACCGGTGCCTACTGTTACGCGATGGCCAGTAATTACAATAGGATTCCGCGTCCGCCGGTCGTTGCCGCGACCGATGGCCAGGCCCAGTTGATCGTCCGGCGAGAGACCCTGGAGCAGGTGATGGCCACCGACGTCGGCTGGGACGCGGGCTCCACCGCGCCGGTCATCAGCCGCGCGACCGGCAAGGTGAGCGCATGAGTGAGGCGTTCGAGCGTCCGCTCCGGGTCGCGCTGCTCGGCTGCGGGGTCGTCGGTTCGGCCGTGGCCCGGCTGCTCACCGAGCAGGCGGACGATCTTGCCGCCCGGGTAGGGGCTCCGCTGCAGCTGGCGGGGATCGCGGTACGCCGGCTCAATCGGCATCCTGACGTGGACCAGAGCCTGCTCACCACCGACGCCGAGGCGCTGGTCTCCCGTGATGACATCGACCTGGTGGTAGAGGTCATCGGCGGCATCGAGCCCGTACGGACCCTGCTGCTCAACGCGCTGAAGTCCGGCAAGAGCGTGGTCAGCGCCAACAAGGCCCTGCTCGCCGAGGACGGCGCCACCCTGCACGCGGCCGCGACGGCCAACGGCGTGGACCTGTATTACGAGGCGGCCGTTGCCGGCGCCATCCCGCTGCTGCGGCCACTGCGCGAGTCCCTCGCCGGCGACCGGATCACCCGGGTGATGGGAATCGTCAACGGCACCACCAACTTCATCCTCTCGCGGATGGACGCCAGCGGAGCCGGATTCGCGGAGGCGCTGGCCGAGGCCACCGCGCTGGGATACGCCGAGGCCGACCCGACCGCTGACGTGGACGGCTTCGACGCCGCCGCGAAGGCCGCGATCCTGGCGGGGCTCGCGTTCCACACCCGGGTCACCGCGGCGGACGTCTTCCGCGAGGGGATCAGCGAGGTCACCGCCGCCGACATCGCCAGCGCGAACGCGATGGGCTGCACCGTCAAGTTGCTGGCGATCTGCGAGCGGTCGGGCACCGAGGAGTCGCCGTCGGTGGCCGTCCGAGTGCACCCGGCAATGATTCCGCGGACGCATCCGCTCGCCGGGGTCGGCGACGCGTACAACGCGGTGTTCGTCGAGGCCGAGTCGGCCGGATCGCTGATGTTCTACGGCCGGGGTGCGGGTGCCGGCCCGACCGCCAGCGCGGTGCTCGGCGATCTGGTCGCGGTCGCCCGCAACCGGATCTCGGGAAGCCGCGGCGCGGGCGAGAGCGCCTACGCCGATCTCGCGGTCCAGCCGATCGGCGAAGTGCAGACGCGCTATCACGTCGCGCTCGATGTCGCCGATAAGCCTGGTGTACTGGCCTCGGTCGCGGGCGCCTTCGCCGACAACGGCGTCAGCATCCGGACGGTACGGCAGGAGGGTAGAGGAGACGCGGCAACCCTCGTGCTGGTCACCCACGACGCTCCCGACGCTGCCCTGTCGGCGACCGTGCGTCGACTGGCAGGCTATGACTTCATCCGCCGCGCCAGCAGCGTGCTCCGCGTCGAGGGCATGCCGGCGGACTGAACGAAGCGGGACTGAACGAAGCGGGACTGCCCGACGGACGCAACGACGCGTCAGAACGACCCCGTGACCGAGAACCACCCCGTGACCGCCGTTACCCAAGGAGAGCCGACAGATGCCCGGACGGCACTACGTTTCCGGTCCGCCGACCAGCGCGTGGCCCGGTCTCATCGAGGCCTACCGTGACCGGCTGCCGGTCACGGACGGGACTCCGGTCATCACCCTGTTCGAGGGTGGTACTCCGCTCGTTCCCGCGCCCACGCTGTCGGACCGGGTGAACGCCGAGGTCTTTCTCAAGGTCGAGGGCGCCAACCCAACCGGCTCCTTCAAGGATCGCGGCATGACCATGGCGATCTCAAAGGCAGCGGAGGCAGGCGCTCAGGCGGTCATCTGCGCATCAACCGGCAACACCTCCGCGTCGGCAGCGGCGTACGCGGTCCGGGCCGGCATGGTGTGCGCGGTGCTGGTGCCCCAGGGCAAGATCGCACTCGGAAAGATGGCTCAGGCACTGGTGCACGGGGCACGGCTGCTGCAGGTGGACGGCAACTTCGACGACTGCCTGGAACTGGCCCGCAAGCTCGCCGTCGACTATCCGGTGGCGCTCGTGAATTCGGTGAACCCGGACCGGATCGAGGGCCAGAAGACCGCCGCCTTCGAGATCTGTGATGTGCTCGGGCAGGCCCCGGACATCCACTGCATCCCGGTCGGCAACGCGGGCAACATCACCGCGTACTGGAAGGGCTACCGGGAGTACGCGCGTGACGGCGTCGTCGACGGCACTCCGGCCATGTTCGGCTTCCAGGCGGCCGGTGCCGCCCCCATCGTGCTCGGGCACCCGGTGCTCAAGCCGATGACCATCGCCACCGCGATCCGGATCGGCAACCCGGCCTCGTGGACCCAGGCCGAGGCCGCGCGCGATGAGTCCCACGGCGTCATCGACTCGGTGACCGACAAAGAGATCCTGGAGGCGTACCGGCTGCTCGCCCGCAAAGAGGCCGTCTTCGTAGAGCCGGCGTCCGCAGCCAGCGTGGCCGGGCTGATCAAGTCCTCGAAGGCCGGCCGGGTGCCGGCCGGCGCCACAGTGGTGTGCACCGTCACCGGCAACGGGTTGAAGGATCCCGAATGGGCGATCTCCGGAGCGCCCGCGCCGGTCACCATCGCCGTCGACGCGCACTCGGCGGCAACCGAACTCGGTCTGGCGTAATGGCCGACGGTCCAGCAGCCGGCGGTCCAGCAACCGGCGGTCCAGCAACCGGCGGTCCGGCAACCGGCGGTCCGGCAACCGGCGGCCCCGCGAAGGTCGGAGTCTCGTTCGTGGACGTGCCCGTCCGGGTGACAGCTCCGGCCACCAGCGCCAACCTGGGCCCGGGCTATGACAGCTTCGGGCTCGCCCTCGCCCGCCATGACGTGGTCACGGCCCGGGTCCGCAACTCCGGGCTGCGGATCAGCGTCACCGGCGCGGGGTCCGGTTCGGTGGCCCTGGACGAGGGACACCTGGTGGTTCGAGCCATGCGGGCCGCCTTCGACCTGCTCGGCGGTCAACCCGCGGGCCTGGAACTCGGGTGCGACAACCGGATTCCACACGGCCGGGGTTTGGGGTCCTCGGCGGCGGCCATCGTGACCGGCATCGAACTGGCACGCGGCCTGGTGCGCGACGGCCGGAGCTTGCTGGACGACGGTGCCGCGCTGGATCTGGCATCGCGCCTGGAGGGCCACCCTGACAACGTCGCGGCGTGCCTGCTCGGCGGCCTCAGCCTCGCCTGGGCCGAGGAGCAGCACAGCAGCGCCGCCCGGGTCGCGGTGCAGGGCGTCCGTCCGGTGCTGTTCATACCCACCGAGCAGTCGGCCACCCACGCCGCGCGCGCGGCCCTGCCGGCGTCCGTGCCGCACGCCGACGCGGCCTTCAATGCCAGCAGGGCAGCGCTGCTCGTCGTCGCGCTCACCGGACGGCCGGACCTGCTGTGGACTGCCACCCAGGACCGCCTTCATCAGGACTACCGGGCTGCCGGAATGCCGGACAGCGCGGCGCTGGTCAAGGTGCTTCGCAAAGCCGGAATCGCCGCCGTGATCTCCGGGGCGGGTTCCTCGGTCCTCGCGCTGGCGCAGTCGGCGGACCAGGCCACCGCAGCCACGGCGCTGTCACCGACCGGCTGGGAGTGCGCCGAACCGGCCATCGCCGACGGCGCCCGGACCGAGACGCTGGAAGGAGGGGAATACGACACACCGGCCCCTGTGTTGCTGCCCTGAGCAGCTTGCGTCTAGTCTTAGCTTGTTCTCGTGGAACCACCGCTCGTGAAGATACGCGCGCTCGTGGAGATACGCGACGAAGCAGCTCGATGAGCCTGCGCGGTACCGTCCCCAAGCCGAACACCCCAGTTGAGCCGTACTGGGTATCTCGGCCGTAATCGCTGGTGGACAAGTCCGCACCGACCTCAGCTGAGAAAAATCTCGTTGATCGGCGGCTCGATCAGCCCGGCGATACCCGCCGAATCCACAACCGGTATGCGTCTGAGGACAACCAAGACGTACGACCACTCGGAAGGATCCGAAACCACGTGACAGACACTCAGGACCAGCTCAGCGTCCTGCCCAGCACCGGCATTTCAGCGACCGCCGGCGCCAACAACACCGCCCAGGAGCGTGCGAAGCGCCGCTCGGGCTCGCTGACCACCATGCTGCTGCCCGAGCTCCAGGCTCTCGCGGGCTCGATGGGCATCGCGACCGGGAAGATGCGCAAGAGCGACCTGATCACCGCCATCGAGACCGCCAAACGGCCCAGCAGCGCTCCCGCCGCAGCCTCTGACACCGCCGCGGCGCCGACCACGCGTACCCGGCGTTCGGCCACCCGCCCGGTCACCGCGACCTCTCAGCCCACGCTGACCGAGGCGCCCGTGAACGGCTCCGCTGCCAACAACGGCTCCGCTGCCAACGGGGTTGAGGTGGGTTTCGCGCAGTCCGGTTCGGCTCAGTCCGGTTCGGCCCAGTCCGGTTCGGCCCAGTCCGGTTCGGCCCAGTCCGGTTCGGCCCAGTCCGACAACCCCGCCGCCAGCGCGGCCGACTCCTCGTCGCAGGCTCCGGCTGCGGAGGCGGCGGAGCGTCGCCCTCGCCGAACCCGTAGCTCCGCCCAGGCGCAGCCCGGGAGTGAGGCACCCGTCGCCGAGGACACCCAGGTCGCTACGGACGGTGCAGCCGACGCGCGCTCGGACAACGGACAGGCGCAGCAGGACCGGCCCGAGCGCGGCAGCCGCCGTGACGGTGCTGCCCGCCGTGACGGTGCTGCCCGCGATGGCGGTGCGCGTGACGGCGGTCCCCGTGACGGACAGGGCAATCGCAACAACCAGAACCGTGACGCGAACAGCCGTGACGCGAACAGCCGTGACGCGAACAGCCGTGACGCGAACAGCCGTGACGGTGGGCGCAACCAGAACCGTGACAGCGCCCGCGACCTCGCGAACGGCGCCGGCCGCAACAACGGTCAGGCCAACAACAGCCAGAACGACGACGATGACGAGTTCGGCGGCAGCCGCCGCGGTCGCCGCTACCGTGATCGCCGCGGTCGCACCCGCGACCGCGTCGAGGGCGGTCAGGGCGGCGGCCGCAACGACGTCGAGCCGACCATTTCCGAGGATGACGTCCTCGTTCCGGTCGCCGGCATCCTGGACAACGTGGACGACAAGGGCTCCTGGTTCATCCGGGTCAGCGGCTACTTCGCCAGCTCCGATGACGTCTACGTCGCCAACAACCATATCCGCCGGTATAATTTGCGCCGCGGTGACGCCATCACCGGAGCGGTACGCCAGCTCCGCGACGGCGAGCGCAAGGAGAAATTCAACCCGCTGGTCCGGCTGGACACCGTCAACGGGGTCGACCCGGAGCAGACGCGCAACCGCGTCGAGTTCACGAAGCTGACCCCGCTGTACCCGCAGGAGCGACTGCGGCTCGAGACCGAACCGCACATCCTCACCACCCGCGTCATCGACCTGGTCATGCCGATCGGCAAGGGCCAGCGCGCGCTCATCGTCTCGCCGCCGAAGGCCGGTAAGACGATGATCATGCAGGCCATCGCCAACGCGATCGCGACGAACAATCCCGAGTGCCACCTGATGGTCGTGCTGATCGACGAGCGGCCTGAAGAGGTCACCGATATGCAGCGCTCGGTGAAGGGTGAAGTCATCGCCTCGACCTTCGACCGCCGGCCGCAAGATCACACCATGGTCGCGGAGCTTTCGATCGAGCGGGCGAAACGGCTGGTCGAGATGGGCCACGACGTGGTCGTCCTGCTGGACTCGATCACCCGGCTGGGACGCGCGTACAACCTCGGCGCGCCGGCATCCGGCCGAATCCTGTCCGGCGGTGTCGATTCGACCGCGCTGTACCCGCCCAAGCGCTTCCTCGGAGCTGCTCGCAACATCGAGGACGGCGGCTCGCTGACGATCATCGCCTCGGCCCTCGTCGAGACCGGCTCTGCCGGTGACACCGTGATCTTCGAGGAGTTCAAGGGAACCGGCAACGCCGAGCTGCGGCTGGACCGCAAGATCGCGGACAAGCGCGTCTACCCCGCCGTGGACGTGGACCAGTCCTCGACCCGTAAGGAAGAGATCCTGCTGTCGCCGGACGAGCTGTCGGTCGTCATCAAGCTGCGCCGGGTGCTGCACGCGCTCGACTCCCAGCAGGGCATCGACCTGCTGCTCGACCGGTTGCGCAAGACGCGGACGAACATCGAGTTCCTGATGCAGATTGCCAAGACGACGCCGGGAGCCGACGACCGCTGAGGCGGCCACACCCCTGCACAACCCACACCCCTGCACAAACCCACCGATTGCCGATCGGCAATCCGAGCACCGATGCCCCCGCGATGCCTTACGCACGCGGGGCATCGGTCGTGCAGCGGCACCGCCGACGGGAACGGCTACTGCAAGCGGCCGCCGGGTCGTACACTTTCGGCGTGGCTGACCGCGAAGCCGTGACCCCGACGTCCCAGGTGAGCGCCGACGTCCTCTCGTGGCGCGTTCCGCCTTATCAGGCCGCCCTGCTGATCCTGTTCGTGTCGGCGGTCGCCGCTCTCAACATCTACGGCAGCCCCTCCGCTCCGGTCCGTACCGTGACGCTGGCGTTCGGCGCGGTTGCCCTGGGACTCGCGGTCGTCGCCCTACGGATGTACCTCGTCGTCGACGATGACGGCATCGCCGTCCGGCACGTCCTGCGCCAGAACTGGCTGCCCTGGTCCGGCGTCGCCCGGGTGGCCGTGGTTTCCGAGGTGCGCGGTGCCGCGACGGTGCGATTGACGCGTCCGGATGGGACCTATGTGGATGTCCCGCCGTCCCTGCTGCAACCGTCGAAGCCGACCAGCAAGCCGCGTGCCCTCGCGCGGTTGAACGCCATAAGTAACCAAATTGAGGCCAGGCGTAACCGTCCGGGATAGCTCCTGCCCGTTAATGTGAGGGGCGTCTGACGAGGAGGTAACGGTTGCGTATCTTTGGTCACGGCCCTCTCTGCAAGCACCGACTTCAGTGTCATTCTCATGCTTCTGTAAGCGTTATCAGAACCCGGAACACAACGTCGGAAGGACTACAGACGATGAGACCCAAGGTCGCCATAGCCGCGGTCTCCCTGCTCAGCGCGACCGTTCTCGTAGCGGGCTGCGGTGGCGGTGGAAGTGGAAGCAAGAGCAGCGATGCCAGTGCGGGAGCAAGCGCGCGTGGCCCGATCACCTTTGTCACCGGCAAAGACAACAGCGGGCTGATGCCGAACATCGCGAAGACCTGGAACGCCTCGCACCCCAACGAGAAAGTCACGATCAAGCAGCAGTCCGACCAGGCCGACCAGCAGCTCTCGGACCTCGAGCAGCACTTCCAGGCCAAGGACCCGGGCTATGACGTCGTCACCACGGACGTGGTCTGGAGCGCGGAGTTCGCGGCCAAGGGCTGGATCGTCCCGCTGACCGGCAAGTACGCGCTGGACACCAGCGCACTGCTCAAGCCGACGGTCGACGCGGCCAGCTACAACGGAACCTTGTATGCGGCGCCGTACGCCTCGGACGGTGGATTGCTTTACTACCGCAAGGATCTGGTGCCCACCGCGCCCACCACCTGGTCGCAGCTGATCTCTGACTGCCAGGGCAAGACGACGCCAGGCACGATCACCGGATCGAAGCCAGGCTGCTACGCCGGGCAGTTCTTCAAGTACGAGGGCTTGACCGTCAACGCCGCCGAGGCGATCAACTCGGCCAAGGGCCAGATCGTCAAGCCGGACGGGAAGACCCCTGACGTCAACACCGCCGATGCCGCGACCGGCCTGAACTTCCTGGTCAACGGCTTCAAGCAGGGCTACATCCCCAAGGAGGCCCTCGGCTTCAAGGAGACCGAAAGCCTCAACGCGTTCCAGGCCGGCCAGCTGATGTTCATGCGCAACTGGCCGTACGCTGACGCGATCCTCGCCGGCAAGGGCTCCAAGGTCGCAGGCAAGTTCGGCATCGCCCCCCTTCCGGGGCCGGATGGTCAGGGCGCGTCGAGCCTCGGTGGCCACAGCGTCGCGATCAGCACGTACTCCAAGTACAAGGCAACCGACCTGGACTTCCTGAAGTTCATGGAGTCCAACGAGATCCAGTCCTACAACCTCGTGCAGGGATCGGCGGCGCCGGTGCTGTCGGCGCTCTACACCGATCCCAAGCTGGTCGCCAAGTTCCCGTACCTGCCGGTGCTGCTGAAGAGCATCTCGACGGCGGTTCCGCGTCCGGTCACGCCGTTCTACCCTGCCGTGACCGAGGCGATCGAGACCAACGTCTACGCAGCGCTACAGGGCAAGACGAGTGTCGAGAGCGCGTTGAAGAGCTTGCAGGACGCGATCACGTCAGCGACTGCCGGCTGATCGCGGCCCGCTGAACCAGGCCGCCTGGGCGGAGCGGAGCCGGAGCGCCGGACCCACTTCGTCCAGGCGGTAGGACAAATTTCCTTACCCGCCTGAGATGTCAGTAGCCCGAGGAGGCTCCATGACCCTCGCCGGACAAGCCGCGGAAGCGGCCGAAGTAGCGTCCGTCCAGAACCCCCCAGGTATTACAGGCAAGCGCCGCAACAAGATCAAGACCGGCGAGAGTCGGTTGGCGTTCATGCTGGTCGCTCCGACCGTCGCCCTGCTGGGGCTCATCGTGGGCTACCCCATCGTCAAGGCCGTCTACAACTCGTTCCTGTCGGACACCCAGAAGATCAATCCGACCACGGGACGGTTCGACCCGGCCGGCGCCTGGACCGGCCTCACCAACTACAAGCACTGGTTGTTGCAGCAGTGCCCCTCCGGGGCCGGCAAGGTGGTGTCCTGTCCCACCGGAAACCTCGGCGCCGAATTCTGGAACTCCATCTCGGTGACGGTCGGTTTCACCGTGGTGACCGTGATCCTGGAGACGGTCATCGGCATGGGTTTCGCGCTGATGATGAATCGTGCCTTCAAGGGTCGCGCGCTGGTCCGGGCCGCGATCCTCATCCCGTGGGCGATTCCGACCGCCGTCACCGCCAAGTTGTGGGCGGTCGTCTTCGACCCCGAGGGCATCCTCAACAAGCTTCTCGGAACTCACTTCGCCTGGACGAGTTCCCAGTGGCCGGCCCGCGCCGCGATTGTGATCGCCGACGTGTGGAAGACGACTCCCTTCATCGCACTGCTGATCCTGGCCGGACTGCAAGGCATCAGCGCCGACATCTACGAGTCGGCCAAGGTCGACGGGGCAAATGGCTGGCAGCGCTTCAGCAGGATCACGCTCCCACTGGTGAAGCCGGCGCTCGCGGTGGCCGTCATCTTCCGCACCCTCGACGTGCTGCGCATGTACGACCTGCCGGCGATCCTGACCGGCGGCGCCAACGGCACCAGCACCGTGTCGATCCTGGTCGTGAAACAGCTGCACAGCGGCGTGTACTCGGCCTCGGCGCTGTCCACCGTCACTTTCGTCTTCATCTTCGCCATCGCGCTCGGCATGGTGCGGCTGTTCAATGCCAACATCGTGGGCTCACCCGGAAAGGGCGGTAAGTGACATGACAGCCGTGGCACACTCCGCGAGCGCGCTCGCCGTTCCCTCAGCAACCACCACTGCGTCGCGCAAGCGGTTCAGCGCCGGAAATGTCGGCACCCTCGCCGTCATAGCGCTGATCATCGTATGGTGCCTGGCACCCTTCTACTGGATGCTGGTCCTGGCATTCCGAAGCACCGCCTACACCTTCGACACCACGCCGTGGTTCACCCACGTCACCTTCGCCAACTTCAGATACGCCTTCAACACCACCGACAACCAATTCGGCCGCTCGTTGTTCAACAGCGTGCTGATCGGCGCCGTCGTCACCTTCCTGGCAATGACGATCGGCGTCTTCGCCGGCTATGCGATGGCCCGGTTGTCGTTCCGGGGCAAGGGTGCGGTGCTGGCAGCCATCCTCGGAGCGTCGATGTTCCCCGGGGTCGCGATCCTGACTCCGCTGTTCCAGCTGTTCGCCAACTGGGGCTGGCTGGGCACATACCAGGCGCTCATCCTGCCGCAGATCTCGTTCTCACTGCCGCTGGCGGTCTACACCCTCACCAGCTTCTTCTCCGACATGCCGTGGGAGCTGGAGCAGGCGGCCCGTGTCGACGGGGCGACACCGGGCCAGGCCTTCCGGCTGGTGATCTTCCCGCTGGCGGCACCGGCGCTGTTCACCACCGCGATCCTGGTGTTCCTGGCGTCCTGGAACGAGTACCTGCTCTCCAGCGTGCTGTCCAACGGCATCGCGAAGGTGGAGCCCTCGACGGTGGCCCTGGCCAACTTCACGGCCGGTCCCCACGTGGTGCCGTACACCCAGACGATGGCGGCGGGCGTGGTCGTGACCATCCCGCTGGTGATAGTCGTACTGATGTTCCAGCGGCGCATCGTCAGCGGTCTCACGGCCGGCGGTGTCAAGGGCTGACCACCCGCCGGGCCGCCCCGGACGGGAATGGCGGGCGGCGGTTCCGCGTTTGGAAGAGCGTGGCCACGACTGGCACACTGTCTGGTTGACGACCCGGCTCCGGTTCACGTCCTAGGTTCTCGCGGTCGGCGATAGCTCGCCGAAGCGACAGGGCGACCCGGCGGCCATAACCGGCGCCGACAACGGCGCCACAGAGAGGGAACCACCGTGAAGGACGCGATCCACCCCGAGTACGTGGTCACCGACGTGACCTGCTCGTGCGGTAACACATTCACCACCCGGAGCACCGCCAAGTCCGGTGGGATACACGCTGAGGTCTGCTCCGCCTGCCACCCCTTCTACACCGGCAAGCAGAAGATCATGGACGTCGGCGGCCGCGTCGACAAGTTCGAGAAGCGCTACGGAAAGCGCGAGCGGACGAACACCAACGCCTAGCTGTCCCGACGGCGCTCGTGGCATGCCCTTCCCGGCATGCCACGGGCGCCGTTTTCTTTTCCCGGCAGATAGTCCCACCGTTCGGGTACCCGGTTCGTGATCGAAGGATGAGCAATGGTTCAGCAGACGACCAGCACGAGCAACCTGGCCCAGGTGCTCGAGGAATACCGCCAGACCGAGACGGCGCTCTCGGACCCGGCCGTGCACGCCGACCAGGGTGCGGCCAAGCGGCTGGGCCGGCGCTTCGCGCAGTTGGCGCCCATCGTCAGCACCTCGCACGAACTGGACAGCGTCCGGGCTGATGCCGAGGCCGCCCGCGAGCTCGCCGGCGAGGACGATTCCTTCGCGGCCGAGGCCGACGAGCTGGCCGCGCGCATCCCGGAGCTGGAGGCCAAGCTGCGCGAGCTGCTGGTGCCCAAGGACCCGAACGACATCAAGGACGTGATCCTCGAGATCAAGGCGGGTGAGGGCGGCGACGAGTCGGCGCTCTTCGCCGGCGACCTGCTCCGGATGTACCTGCGCTACGCCGAGCTGCAGGGCTGGCAGACCGAAATCCTCGACGACGAGGCGACCGACCTCGGCGGCCACAAGTCGGTGACCGTCGCGGTGCGCTCACGCAGCGCCGAGAACCCGGTGTGGAGCCGGCTGAAGTACGAGGGCGGCGTGCACCGCGTCCAGCGGGTGCCCGTCACCGAGTCGCAGGGCCGCATCCACACGTCCGCCGCCGGAGTGCTGGTGCTTCCCGAAGCCGAAGAGGTCGACGTCGAGATCGACATGAACGACCTGCGGGTCGACGTGTACCGGTCCTCCGGCCCGGGCGGCCAGAGCGTCAACACCACCGATTCGGCCGTCCGGATCACGCACGTGCCCACCGGGACCGTGGTGTCCATGCAGAACGAGAAGAGCCAGCTGCAGAACCGTGAGGCGGCACTGCGCGTGTTGCGGTCCAGGCTGCTGGCCCACGCTCAAGAACAAGCGGCGGAGGCGGCCTCGGACGCCCGGCGATTGCAGGTCCGCACCATGGACCGCTCCGAGCGTGTTCGCACGTACAACTTCGCGGAGAACCGGATCGCCGACCACCGCGTCAACTTCAAGGCGTACAACCTCGACCAGGTGCTGGACGGCGCCCTGGACGATGTCATCAACGCCCTCACCCAGGCCGACATCGAGGCGGCACTGTCGGGTGCAGCCAACTGAGCTGCGAACCCGGGCCGCGGCTCAGCGTTCCGGCTGAGCTCAGGGCGGCCGTCGAGGTTCTGGCCGCCACCGGTGCCGGCTCGCCGCGGGTGGACGCTGAGCTGTTGCTCGCGCACCTGCTGGGTCGCAGCCGTACCCAGCTACTGCTGGCAGGCGGTCTCGACGCCGGCACCGCGGTCCGTTACCGGGAGCTGGTCGGTCAGCGGGCCGAAGGGATACCGCTGCAGCACCTGACCGGCACTGCGCCGTTTCGCCATCTCGAACTCGTCGTCGGTCCCGGGGTGTTCATTCCGCGGCCGGAGACCGAGCTGGTGCTGGAGCTGGCCACCGCACAGCTGCGGGTCGCCGGGACGGTGGTGGATCTCTGCGCGGGGTCCGGCGCCATCGCCCTCGCTGTCGCCCAGGAATACCCGGCCGCCCGCGTGGTCGCCGTCGAGCGGTCAGCCGCCGCTCTGGAATGGCTGCGCCGCAACGCAACTGCCCGCGCAGCGGCGGGGGACCGGCCGATCGAAGTGGTGCCGGCCGACGTGACGGATCCCGGGCTGCTTGCCGGGTTGACGGGCAGCGTCGACGTGGTGCTGAGCAATCCGCCCTACGTCCCGGAGCGACTCCGCGCCGAGCTGTCCGTAGAGGTCAGCCACGACCCGGACGAGGCGGTTTTCGCGGGTGAGGACGGACTGGCTCTGATGCCGGGGCTGCTGCGGACCGCTGCCCGGCTGCTTCGTCCGGGTGGGCTTGCCGTGATCGAGCATGACGAGAGCCAGCCCAAGTCGATGACCCGGCTGCTGATCGAGGGGCAGAGCTGGCACACCGTGGCCGCCCACACCGATCTTGCTGGGCAAGCACGGTTCGCGACCGCGCACAGGCGCTAGCGGGTGAGAGGTTGGTATGTTCTCCGGCCGCTATGCCGACCGGAGAACATACCAACCTAATAGCGACCGTCAGGCTGGCGGCGGTACCGCTGACCGCCCGACTCAGCCCAGCGTCACGACCGGCTCACCGGCAGAACTGAGCCCGTTTGCCGAGCGGGTGCACGAGCCGCCCCGCACCGTCCCCTCGTTGTAGGCCTGACGCAGGCAGCTGCGCAGAGCCAGCTGCCCCCAGTAGTTCGGGTGCAGCGACTCCTGCACGTAGTAGGGCCCCAGCACCGTCGAGACGGTCCGGATCTGCTCGATCCACTCGCTGGCGTCCACCGCGCCTGCGCTGCGCCAGCTTGCGAGCGATGTCTCGCTCAGCAGGTGCACACCGTTCTCGCACAGCCGGCGGCCGTTGAACAGCCCCGACACGTCGACGATCTTGACGTTCGGCAGCGCCGACTGGGTGGTGGCCGACCGTACCGCGCTGTTGATGTTCGGCAGGGCGCTGGAGCCGGCCCAGCTCGCGTCGTTGTTCCAGAAGCCGCAGCCACCCGTGCTCTGGCGGGTGAAGCCCGACTCGCTGTAGCGGATGCCCGAGCCGGCCGGCAGCGGCGAGGGGTAGGTCTGCACCACCATCGTGTAATCGGAGGCGGTGTAGCCGTCGTTGGCCAGCGCGGTGTTGACGTTGCGCAGCGCGTTGGAGATCCGTGTGGTCACCGCGCTGATGTTGGTGCTGGTGAAATTGGCGGTGACCGACGAGTCGTCGTTGCAGTAGTTCTTGAACCAGGTCGGCGACGTCAGGAAGTCAGTGACACAGGACTGCACGATGGAGCCGAAGTTGAAGTCGTTGCCGCCGATGGAGACCGCGACCATCTTCACCTTGTGCGTCGATGCGAATGTCTGCAGGGCCAGCGCCTGACCGATGTGGCCCGCTCCGTCGTCGTAGAAGTCCAGGCCGGGCTTGAAGTCGTTACCCGAGGAGTACGCCGACGTGGCGGTCTCGGCGCCGGAGCAGGCGAGGTTGGCCGACTGGATCGTGCCGAAGCTGATCTCGGCGCTCTTGGACCGGTGGCAGCCGGGGATGGACTCGCCGCTACCGGCGTCGTAGTAGGCCGTCGAGCCGAGGGCGTCGGTCTGGCCGGAGTCGTCGGAGTTGCCGGCCCAGCGACCGGCCTCACCGGAGATGTAGGAGTCACCGAGGCTGACCGCCCAGTCGCTGCCGGCCGGAACGACCTGGGGCGAGGTGGTGGCGGTAGCCGCGGGGGCGCCGATGGCGATCAGCGCGCCCGCGGTGGTGACGGCGCCCGCGACGAGGGCCGCGGTGCGTTGCCAGCCTCTTCGCCGGGGACCTCGCTGAATGGGGGACGGGACGGAGTGCGGCATCGGTGGTTCCTTCCGGGGGAACTGCGGTGGGGGGACACAGCGCGGGACAGTGGCTCCGGTATTACCCAGAACCGGACTTCTCGGACCTGACCTGCCAGATCTTGGCACCGATGTGGAATCCGGGCTACCCCGCGGTACACAAATTCCGCTACGGCAAGATGGCGTGTCATGAGCGACATGCTGGACTGCACCGACCCCGACACCCGTCCGATGGCCATCGGAACCGCGGCGCGCGCCGTCGCCGCCGGATCCGTGGTGGTTCTGCCCACCGACACCCTGTACGGAATCGGCGCGGACGCGTTCAACCCCAGTGCCGTGACCACGCTGCTGGCCGCGAAGGGGCGCGGGCGCAACATGCCGGTTCCGGTGCTCGTCGGCTCGTGGACGACGATCGACGGCCTCGTCAGCGCCGTTCCTGGCACCGCTCGGGACCTCATCGAGGCGTTCTGGCCCGGCGGGTTGACCCTGGTCGTGGAGCACGCCCCCTCGCTGGCGTGGGACCTCGGCGACGCGCGCGGGACGGTGGCGATCCGGATGCCGCTGCACCCTGTCGCGCTGGAGCTGCTGGCCAGCACCGGGCCGATGGCGGTGTCCAGCGCCAACGTCAGCTCCCGGCCGCCGGCCACCACGGCGCAGGAGGCCTACGAGCAGCTCGGGGAGTCGGTGTCGGTCTATCTCGACGGCGGCGAGGTGCCGATCGGTCAGGCCTCCACCATCGTGGATCTCACGGGTGAGGCTCCGGTCGTCCTGCGCGAGGGCGCCGTGAGCCTGGCGGCGCTGCGAGAGGTCCTCGGTTCGGTCGGCTAATCTCTCTGTGCGGGAGAGAACTATCTCTGTGCGGGAGAGCAGCGGTCGCGGAGTGCCCTCCGGTGGCCCGCCATGGATCTGAGCTAGGAGTGCGTCGACAATGACTGACCAGTACTGGGGCCCGGACTTCGACGCACTGCAGAAGGTGGACCCCGAGATAGCCGGCGTCGTACTCGACGAGCTCGACCGGCTCCGTGGCGGCCTGCAGTTGATCGCGAGCGAGAACTTCACCTCGCCTGCCGTACTCGCCGCGCTCGGCAGCACGCTGAGCAACAAGTACGCCGAGGGCTACCCCGGACGCCGGTACTACGGTGGCTGCGAGGTCGTCGACCGCGCCGAGCAGATCGGCATCGACCGCGCCAAGGCCCTGTTCGGCGCCGATCACGCCAACCTGCAGCCGCACTCGGGCGCCAATGCCAACCTGGCCGTGTACGGCGCGTTCCTGCAGCCGGGCGACACGGTGCTGGCGATGTCGCTGCCGCACGGCGGGCACCTAACTCATGGCACGAAGGTCAGCTTCTCCGGCAAGTGGTTCAATGCCGTGAGCTACGGCGTGGACCCGGCCACCGAGAACATCGACTACGACCAGGTCCGGGCTCTCGCGCTCGAGCACAAGCCGAAGCTGCTCATCTGCGGGGGCTCGGCCATCCCGCGGCTGATCGACTTCGCCGCGTTCCGCGAGATCGCGGACTCCGTCGGCGCGATTCTGATGGTCGACGCCGCCCACTTCATCGGCCTGGTCGCCGGAAAGGCGATCCCGTCGCCGGTGCCCTATGCCGACGTCGTGACGTTCACGACCCACAAGGTGCTGCGCGGTCCCCGCGGCGGTGCGCTGGTGTGCAAGGCCGAACACGCCGCGAAGCTGGACAAGGCGGTGTTCCCGATGATGCAGGGCGGCCCGCTGATGCACGCGATCGCCGCCAAGGCCGTCAACTTCGCCGAGTGCGCGACCACCGAGTACCAGGACTATGCCCGCCAGGTCATCAGCAACGCCCAGGCGCTGACCTCCGGACTGGCCGATGCCGGCATGCGCCCGGTCACCGGTGGCACGGACACCCACCTGGCGCTGCTGGACCTGCAGGGCCTCGGCGTCAGCGGCCGGGACGCCGAGGCGCGCTGCGATGCCTCGGGCATCGTGCTGAACAAGAACGCCATCCCGAACGATCCGGCACCGCCGTCGGTCGCCTCGGGCGTCCGGGTCGGCTCGCCGTCGGTCACCACCCAGGGGATGCGGGAGCCCGAGATGGCCCGCATCGCCGATCTCATCGCCCGCGCCGTCACCTCCCAGAACGCCGCTGCCCATGCCGAGATCCGGGCCGAGGTCGGCGAACTCGTCGCGGCTCATCCGGCGTATCCCCGGGGCTGAGCCGGGGTCCGAAGTGCATCCGTCCCTCGAATACGCACTCGTCGGCTTGATCGCCACCATCGGGACATATCTCTGCACACCGCTGGCCCGCCAGATCGCCACTCGCTGGGGCGCTGTCGCCAAGCCGCGCGACCGCGACGTGCATGCCGTCGACACGCCCCGGCTCGGTGGGCTTGCCCTGCTGGCGGGGTTCAGCGCCGCCATGGTGATCGCGCACGCCCTGCCGACCCTGCACGGAACCTTCCGTAATGGCAGTGAGATCACCGGCGTGCTCTGCGGCGGCATCATCATCTGCGGCCTCGGCGTGCTCGACGACCGGTACGAGCTGGACTCCCTGACCAAGTTCGCCGGCCAGGTGACCGCGGCGGCGGTCATGTCGATCGTGGGCGGCATCCAGCTGCTCTACATCTACGTTCCGTGGGGCAATGTCGGCACCATCCCGCTGGATCGCGATGCCAGTGTGGAACTGACCATCCTGCTCACAGTGCTCACCATCAACGCCGTCAACTTCATCGACGGCCTGGACGGCCTGGCCGCAGGCGTCACGGCGATCCAGGGAATGGCCTTCTTCGGCTACAGCTATCACCTCGCGCAGGTCGGCAACACCGACATCGCCCTGGCACCGACCCTGATCTGCGCCGGACTGACGGGGGCCTGCATCGGGTTCCTGCCGCACAACTTCTCGCCGGCCCGGATCTTCATGGGCGACTCCGGCTCGATGCTGGTCGGGCTCATCCTCTCGGCCGGTGCTACCACGGCGTCCTCCCAGGCCGATCCGCAGTCCCTCGGCCTCGGCCTCAAGGGCGCGCTGCCGCTGTACCTGCCGTTGATCCTGCCCTTCGCGGTGCTCGCGCTGCCGCTGTTCGACCTGTTGCTGGCGGTGATCCGCCGGCTGCGTCGCGGCCAGTCGCCCTTCGCGCCCGACAAGGAGCATTTGCACCACCGTCTGATGGACCTCGGCCACAGCCATCGCCGCGCCGTGCTGCTGCTCTATTTCTGGTCCGCCGTGCTGGCCTTCGGAGCCGTCGCCATGTCGATCAGTAAGGGGCCGTGGCTGGTGCTCGCGGTGGTTGCCGGGTTGCTGGGCGCGGGCCTGCTGGCCACCGCCATCCCGCGGCTGCGATCGGCGCGACTGTGACGGCGCAGTTATGACGGCGCGGCCGGGCCTGCTCCGGCTGCGCTGGCTCTGCCTGGGAGTCGCCGCGGTCGTGGGGGGCGCCCTCTTCGCCGTCCTCAGCCCGGCCGGTTCCCGGGCATCCTTGAGCTACCTCGCGGGACTGGTATTCACCACGTTGATCCTCGAGGTCAGTACCTTCAACGTCCGCTACACCGACCGGTTCCTGCCCAAGCTCACACTGCCGGTCGCAGTGCTGAGCTACTTCCTGACCGCGACCGCGCTGGCCGTTGCGCTCGCCGCGTCGAGCCCTCGCGTGGTGAACGGCGCCGGGGTCGCGGTCGGCCTCGTTGCGGTCGTCGTGATCTGGGTCGGGACGGAGATCGCGCGGCTCAGGGTGCGGTCATAGCAATTCCGGCGGCCTGTTAGGATTTCCACCAGATGAATCGTCCTGCAGGGCCCGGTGAGCCGCCGGGCGGTGACCCGTGGGCGGCGTTCGGTTACCTGGTATCCGGCGTCGTATTCTATGGCGGCATCGGCTGGGGGCTGAGCGTCTGGCTCCACGCGAGCTTTCTGCTTCCGATCGGCATTGTGGTCGGAGCGGGGCTCGGGATGTACATGGTTATTGCCCGATTTCGGCTGCGTGAACCACACGGACAGCACGACCCTCAGGCTGCGACCGGCACCACCCCGCGTGACGATGCAGCCGACGTACGACGGCCAGATGATGACCGAGGAGACACTGCGTGAGCCACACCGGCTTAGTCCTTGCCAATGAAGGATTCCACCCGCCCGGCCCGATTGAGTTCTTCTTGCCGGACTTCACAGGCAAGTCATGGAATCAGGGCGGCTACGACCCACTGCTCACCAAGGCGTCCGCCCTGCTCGTCCTCGGCGCCATCCTCGCGTTCGGCCTGCTGTTTCTCACCGGGCGGCGCGGGTCGATCGTTCCGTCCCGGCGTCAGTACCTCGGCGAACAGGCGTACGGCCTGGTGCGCAACGGCATCGCCCAGGACGTCATCGGCACCCGGGTCTACCAGAAGTACGTCCCCCTGCTGGTGTCGCTCTTCTTCTTCGTGCTCTTCAACAACCTGTTCGGCATCGTGCCGGTCCTGCAGTTCACGCCTTTCTCCAGGGTCAACTTCGCCTACGGCCTCGCGCTGCTGGTGTGGGTGGTCTACAACGGCGTGGGCATCGCTGACAAGGGCCTCGGTGGCTACCTCAAGCACGCGACGGTGCCCTCGGGCGTCCCGTGGCCGATGCTGTTCCTCCTTGTGCCGTTGGAGTTCCTGTCCAACATCCTGGTCCGGCCGCTGACCCTGTCGCTGCGTCTGTTCGCAAACATGTTCGCGGGCCACCTGCTGCTGGTGCTGTTCTCCACCGGTGGTGCCTACCTCCTGATCCACGCCACGGGCAACGTGGTGCTCAAGCCGGCAGGCCTGCTGGCCTTCGCTCTCGGCATCGCGATCGGCTTCCTCGAAGTCATCGTCGCGACCCTGCAGGCGTATGTGTTCACTCTGCTGACCGCTCTCTACATTTCCGGATCGCTGGCTTCCGAGCACTGATCCACTCCCGGCACCACCCGCTTTGCCCGCGCACCAGCGCACCATCGAATTACGGTCACGATCGGCCCCGACGGCTGAGAAACGAAAGGAACCCCATGACTGGCTCGCTCAACATGGTTGGATACGGCCTCGCCGCCGTTGGCCCCGGTATCGGTATCGGTTTGGTCTTCGCCGCATACATCAACGGCACCGCCCGCCAGCCTGAGATGCAGTCCCGCCTGCAGACGATCGCGTTCCTCGGCTTCGCACTGACCGAGGCCCTCGCGATCATCGGCATCGCCCTGGCCTTCGTCCTTTAACAGCCGCGGTTCCGCCCAACTTGTAGGGGTTGCTCATGCACACGATCTTCCTAGCCGAGGGTGAGGCCGGGCCAGCGCCGCTGAACTTCGTTCCGTCGGAGTTCATCCTGGTCCTGATCGTCTTCGGGCTGCTCATGTTCGGCGTCTGGAAGTTCGTCGTTCCAGCGTTCGAGAAGTCCTTCGAGGCCCGGCGGGACGCGATCGAAGGCGGCATCACCCGCGCCGAAGAGGCGCAGGCCGAAGCCGCCCGGCTGCTGGCGCAGTACAACGCCCAGCTTGCCGAGGCCCGTACCGAGGCAGCGCAGATCCGTGAGGGTGCCCGCGCCGAGGCGCAGCGCATCATCGAGGACCTGCGGAGTCAGGCACAAGACGAGTCGGCCAGGATCGTCTCCCGTGGCGAGGAGCAACTGGCCGCCCAGCGCGGCCAGATCGTGCGGGAACTCCGGGGCGAGATCGGAACCCTGGCAGTCGAGCTGTCGGAGAAGATCGTGGGTCAGCGACTGTCCGACGACGCCGCGATTCGCGGCACCGTCGATGCCTTCCTCGCTGACATCGAGCGTCAGCAGGCCGGCGGACCGGCTGGCGACCAGCGATGATCCACGCCGCCTCTCGATCAGCCCTCGCGGATCTTCGCGAGCGGCTGATCGCGGTGCTGTCGACCGACTCCGACGTCACTGGCGCGAGTTCCCAGGCGCTTGCGAGCCAGCTGTACGCGGCGTCGAACCTGCTGGCTACGCAGCCCCGGCTGCGGCGCACGCTGGCGGACCCGTCCACCGATGCCTCGGCACGCGGACAGCTCGCACGCTCGCTGCTGACCGGACGGCTGGACGAGACGGCGGTCGGCTTGGTGGTCGACGCGGTCGTCGAACGCTGGTCCTCACCCTGGGACCTCACTGACGCGCTCGAGATCATCGCCGACGAGACGCTGCTGGCCTCGGCTGAGCAGCAGGGCCAGCTGGACACCGTCGAGGATGAGCTCTTCCGGTTCGAGCGGATCCTGACCAACGCCCCCGAACTGACCACGGCGCTCGATGACGAGTCGGTTCCCGGCGAGGCCCGGAGCGCGCTCGCGCAGCAGTTGCTGGCGGGCAAGGTCAACCCGGTCACCTCGGAGCTGCTGGCTCACGCGGTGACCAGTGGCCGCAAGCACCACGTCCTCTCGGTCATCGACGACCTGCTCGAAGCGAGCGCCGCCCGCCGCGAGCGTTCGGTCGCCAGGGTGATCGCCGCGACCGACCTGACGCCCGAGCAGACCGAGCGGCTGGCGGCATCGCTGAGGCAGCTATACGGTCGAGACATCACTATCCGGACCGCGGTTGATCCGGGAGTCCGAGGCGGCCTGGTCGTGCGGGTTGGCGACGAGGTCATCGACGGCACCGTGGCCACTCGGCTCGCGGCGGCCCGTGCGGCGTTCGCCGGCTGACATCCCGGCCTGCGCCATGAGCTGTATATCCACTGGTTGTATCGAACGAACGAGATTGAGGAACCAAGATGGCTGAGCTGACAATCTCCGCCGACGAGATCCGTACCGCGCTCGAGGGCTACGTGTCCTCGTACTCGCCGGAGACCTCCCGCGAGGAGGTCGGCATCGTCGCTGACACCGGTGACGGCATCGCCCACATCGAGGGCCTGCCCAGCGTGATGACCAACGAGCTGCTGCGCTTCGAGGACGGCACCCTCGGCCTGGCGCTGAACCTCGACGTGCGCGACATCGGTGTGGTCGTCCTGGGTGACCAGTCCCATATCGAAGAGGGCCAGCAGGTCACGCGGACCGGAGAGGTCCTCTCCGTTCCAGTTGGTGACGCCTTCCTCGGCCGGGTCGTCAACCCGCTCGGCGTGCCGATCGACGGTCTCGGCGAGATCGTCGCGGACGCCCGCCGTGCCCTCGAGCTGCAGGCGCCGACCGTGGTGCAGCGCAAGGAGGTCCGCGAGCCGCTGCAGACCGGCATCAAGGCGATCGACGCGATGACCGCCATCGGTCGTGGCCAGCGCCAGCTGATCATCGGTGACCGCCAGACCGGCAAGACCACGGTGGCGCTCGACGCGATCATCAACCAGCGCGACAACTGGCGTACCGGCGACCCGAAGCAGCAGGTCCGCTGCATCTACGTCGCCATCGGCCAGAAGGGCTCCACCATCGCCGGGGCGAAGCAGACCCTGGAGGAGGCCGGCGCGCTGGAATACACCACCATCGTCGCAGCTCCGGCCTCCGACTCGGCTGGCTTCAAGTACCTCGCGCCCTACACCGGCTCGGCCATCGGCCAGCACTGGATGTATGACGGCAAGCACGTCCTGATCGTGTTCGACGACCTGTCCAAGCAGGCCGAGGCCTACCGCACCGTGTCGCTGCTGCTGCGCCGGCCACCGGGCCGCGAGGCCTACCCGGGCGACGTCTTCTACTTGCACTCCCGGCTGCTCGAGCGCTGCGCGAAGCTGTCCGACGAGCTGGGCGGCGGCTCGATGACCGGCCTGCCGATCATCGAGACCAAGGGCAACGACGTCTCGGCATACATTCCGACCAACGTCATCTCGATCACCGACGGCCAGTGCTTCCTGGAGACGGACCTGTTCAACTCCGGCGTCCGCCCGGCCATCAACGTCGGTGTGTCGGTGTCGCGAGTCGGTGGCGCGGCGCAGACCAAGGCGCTGAAGTCGGTTGCCGGCCGGCTGCGGGTCGATCTGGCGCAGTATCGCGAGCTCGAGGCGTTCGCCGCCTTCGGCTCCGATCTGGACAAGGCCAGCCAGCAGCAGCTGCGTCGCGGATCGCGCTTGGTGGAGCTGCTCAAGCAGCCGGCTGCCTCGCCTTTCTCGCCGGAGCAGGAGGTCGTCTCGATCTGGGCCGGCACCACCGGCCAGTTCGATGAGCTCGAGGTCGCCGACGTGCGCCCCTTCGAGGCCGCGCTGCACGAGCACATTGCCCGTAACCACAAGGGGATCTTCGACGCCATCGCCAACACCGGCAAGCTCGAGGATGACACGGTCGCCGAGCTCGAGAAGGCAGTCGCCGAGGTCCGGTCCCAGTTCGTGTCCACGGTAGGCAAGGACGCCGCCGACCGTGACGCCCGGCAGGCCGCCCGGACCGCCCTCGACGACTCGCGCCCCAACGGGGCCGCGGCTGACGGTGTCGCCACCGGCGGCGCGTCGACCAGCGATGCGGTCACCGGCGATGTGGCGACCAGTGGTGCTGCCACCAGCGGTGCTGCGACCAGTGGTGCTGCCACCAGTGGCGCCGCCACCAGCGGTGCGACGGCCATGCAGACGGACGCGCGGTAACCGGTGGGTGCTCAGCTCCGGGTCTACCGCCGGCAGATCAAGTCTGTCCAGTCGACCCAGAAGATCACCAAGGCGATGGAACTCATCGCCGCTTCTCGGATCGTCAAGGCCCAGAACCGGGTCAACGCGGCACGGCCGTACGCCGACGAGCTGACCCGGGCGCTCGCCGCTCTGGGCAAGGATGCGTCGCTGCAGCACCCACTGCTCACCGGCGCGGCCAACCCGCGCCGTGCCGGCGTCCTGGTGGTGACCTCTGACCGCGGTCTCGCGGGTGGTTACAGCGCGAACGCGATCAAGCGCGCGAACGAGCTCACGGCGTCGCTTCGCGCGGAGGGCAAGGAGCCGGTCCTCTACGTGATCGGCCGCAAGGGCGTCGGGTACTACCGCTTCCGTCAGATCCCCACGGCGGACAGCTGGACCGGCTTCTCGGAGCAGCCCAACTTCGCCGACGCCCGTGGCGCGACCGATGCGGTCGTCTCGGCGCTGCTGGCAACCAGCGACGGCGAGTCGGACGGTCGGCCCGGAGTCGACGAGCTGCACGTGGTGTACACGCGTTTCGACTCGATGGTCAGTCAGACCCCGGTCGATGACCTCGTGGCACCGGTGCAGCTGTCCGATGCCGAGCAGGCGGCCCAGTCTTCGGACGGCGCCTCCAACGCCCCGGCTCCGGCGTACGAGTTCGAGCCCGAACCGCAGCAGATCCTCACCGCACTACTTCCGCGTTACATCAGCGCCCGGATCTTCTCGGCCCTGCTCGAGTCGGCAGCGTCGGAGTCGGCGGCCCGCCGCCGCGCGATGAAGTCCGCGTCGGACAACGCCACGGACCTGATCAGGACGTACACCCGCATGGCGAACCAAGCGCGCCAGGCGGAGATCACCCAGGAAATCAGCGAGATCGTCGGTGGCGCCGACGCCCTCGCGGCAGCAGGAAGTGACTACTGATGAGCACTAGCACCCTCAACACCCCGTCGACCGATTCGGGTTCGCCGGCGGCTACTGGACGCGTGGTGCGGGTCATCGGCCCCGTCGTCGACGTCGAGTTCGGCCGCGACAGCATGCCGGCTCTGAACAACGCCCTGCAGGTCCGGATCCAGCTCGGCGAGCAGTCGAGCACGCTGACCATGGAGACCGCCCAGCACATCGGCGACGACATGGTCCGTGCCATCGCGCTGCAGCCCACCGATGGCTTGGTCCGCGGTGCCCCCGTGATAGACACCGGCGAGGCCATCACCGTCCCGGTCGGCGACATCACCAAGGGCCACGTGTTCAACGCTCTCGGCGTGCCGATGGACGAGGCCGGCAAGGGCCTGCACTTTCCCGAGCGCTGGTCGATCCACCGTGACCCGCCGCCCTTCGACCAGCTCGAGTCCAAGACCGAGGCCATGTGGACGGGCATCAAGGTCATCGACCTGCTCACCCCGTACGTGGTCGGCGGCAAGATCGGCCTGTTCGGTGGTGCCGGCGTCGGCAAGACGGTGCTCATCCAGGAGATGATCTACCGCGTCGCCGAGAACTTCGGTGGTGTGTCGGTGTTCGCCGGCGTCGGCGAGCGCACCCGTGAGGGTAACGACCTCATCGCCGAGATGACCGACTCCGGCGTTCTCAACAAGACCGCCCTGGTCTTCGGCCAGATGGACGAGCCACCGGGCACCCGGCTGCGGGTGGCGCTGTCCGCGCTCACCATGGCGGAGTACTTCCGCGATGTGCAAGGCCAGGACGTGCTGCTGTTCATCGACAACATCTTCCGGTTCACCCAGGCCGGCTCCGAGGTGTCGACGCTGCTCGGTCGGATGCCGTCGGCCGTGGGATACCAGCCGACCCTTGCGGACGAGATGGGCCAGCTCCAGGAGCGGATCACCTCGACCCGGGGCCACTCGATCACCTCGATGCAGGCGATCTACGTTCCCGCCGACGACATCACCGACCCCGCGCCGCACACCGCGTTCGCCCACCTCGACGCCACCACGGTGCTCTCTCGCCCGATCTCGGAGAAGGGCATCTACCCGGCCGTCGACCCGCTGGACTCGACCTCGCGCATCCTGGACGCCCAGTACATCGGCCAGGAGCACTACGACGTGGCCACCGAGACCAAGCGGATCCTGCAGCGCTACAACGAGCTGCAGTCCATCATCGCCATCCTCGGCATCGACGAGCTCTCCGAAGAGGACAAGGTCCTCGTCGGCCGGGCCCGCCGGATGGAGCGGTTCCTCTCGCAGAACACCTTCGTCGCCAAGCAGTTCACCGGGATCGAGGGTTCGTTCGTCCCGATCGAAGAGACGATCGACGCCTTCAAGCGGCTCGCCGCCGGTGACTTCGACAACTATCCCGAGCAGGCCTTCTTCATGTGCGGCGGTATCGAGGACCTCGAGCGCAACGCACACGAGCTCAACAAGTCCTGACCGCACGCTGTTCAGGTTCCGCATTCGGACAAGGGATAAACGCTGATGAGCACGATGCAGGTCGAGTTGGTGTCGGTCGAGCGTCCGATCTGGTCCGGCGAGGCCAACGCGGTGTACGCCCGGACCACGGAAGGCGAGATCGGTGTCATGCCCGGTCACGCGGCACTGCTGGGTGCCTTGGCGCCGGGCTGGCTCGTCCGGATCATGCAGGCGGACGGGGTCGAGCAGCGCGTCGCGGTACACGGCGGTTTCCTGTCGGTCCGTGCGGACGGCGTCTCGGTGCTCGCCGAGATGGCGGAATCGGCGGATGAGATCGATACCGCCCGCGCCCGCGCCGCCCTGGATCGGATCGGCGATGCCACGGACGAAGAGGCCGTAGCGGCACGCAACCGGGCGCTGGCCCGGCTGCGGGCCGCCGGGGAGCAGGTCTAACGGTTCTACGGGATTCACCGGTTCCGGTGGATCTGATACGCAGACGGGGGCACGCGGTGGCGACGGTCGAGTTTTCGGGCGTCCTCGCCGCGTGCTTCGTTCTTGTGGCGGCAGTCGGCGCGTGGTTGCTGGTTGTGGTGCACCAGCGCCGCGTGGTCAGGCAGGCCGGCGCGCTCCCGGTCGCGTTGAAGCGCGGCGACCAGCGCTGGGCCAACGGCGTCGGGCGCTACGTCGGTGATGAGCTGGTCTGGTACCGGACCCTGTCGCTGACTCCCGCCGCGGCGCTCCGGATGCCCCGGGCCGAGCTGGCGGTCATCGGCAGCCGAGCGTGGGATGCCAGCCGGGACATGGCCCTGCGGCCGAACCTGACAGTCGTGGAGTGCCGCTTCCACGGTGCTGAGATCAGCCTCGGCTTTCCCGACAACGGGATCACCGGCTTCCTCTCCTGGCTAGAGGCGTCCGCGCCGCGTTTTTAGGCGGCGCAGTGTGGGAGTCGCGTTTTTAGGCGGCGCAGTGTGGGAGCCGCGTTTTTAGGCGGCGCAGTGTGAGAGCCGCGGTTCAGCTGGCAGGCGTGCTGTCCGGGCCGCCGGGCTTCCACAGCACGTCGCCGCCGGGGTTGGCGCACCGGGACAGGATGAACAGCAGGTCCGAGAGCCGATTGAGGTAGGTGGCGGCGAGAACGCTGGTGTGCTCGGGGTCCGCCTCGATCAGGGCCCAGGTGCTGCGCTCGGCCCGCCGGCTGATCGTCCGGGCGTTGTGGAGTAACGCCGCCCCGACCGTGCCGCCGGGCAGGATGAAGCTCGACAGCGGCGCGAGCTCGGCGTTGTACTCATCGCACCAGCCCTCGAGCCTGGTCACGTACGCGTCGGTGATCCGTAACGGCGGGTACTCCGGTTCCGCGACGACGGGGGTACACAGATCGGCGCCGACGTCGAACAGGTCGTTCTGGATGTGGCGGAGCACGCCGACGATCCGCTGAGGCAACCCGCCCAGGGCAATGGCCACGCCGAGAGCCGCGTTCGTCTCGTCCGAGTCGGCGTAGGCGGCGACGCGCACATCCGTCTTGCGGACCCGGCTCATGTCGCCGAGCGCGGTCGTACCGGTGTCGCCAGTCTTGGTGTAGATGCGGGTCAGGTGAACGGCCATGGCAACAATCTAGGGCGCCGACCGGCCGTGGTCGACCACTGGGCCGATCGCCCGTGCGACAGCCGCTGGTCATCCGTGCGACAGCAGCCGATCAGCCCTGCAACAGCCGCTGGGCCCGTTCGGCGTCCGGCGTGAAGACCAGCACGTCGTAGCTGTTGCTGTCCAGCCGCGACACCGAGCACCTGATTCCCTGCCCCGAGAGCAGATTCTTCGCATCCAGAGCCTTGGCGCGAGGTGCGGCGCTCAGGACCGGGCGGAGCAAGCCCAGGTCCGCGCCGGGCCCGTGCTGCGGCCGTCCGGTGCGCGGCCGGGAGGGCTTGAAGATCCAGCGCATCATCAGCATCAGGCCGCCGACGATGAAGAACGCCCACACCAGGACCCCGAGATCGAAACCCATCGCGCACCCCTTCCGCCAGTGTCCATGATCCCAGTCCGGCGGGTGCGGCGCGACGCCGGTGGCCGCTGGGCAGCTATCGTGCGAGGACTTCGCCACACCAGTCCGCCACAGGCTCCGCACGCGGACAGGGTCGGCGCACATTCGGCCACACATCAGAAGAGGACACGGACGATGACACAGCACGTCGCGGTTATTGGGGCAGGCCTGATGGGCTCGGGCATTGCCCAGGTCGCAGCCACGGCCGGCATCGACGTCATCCTGCGCGACGTCACCGATGCCGCCCTGCAACGGGGCAAGGACGCGATCGAGAAGTCGCTGACCCGGTTCGCCCAGAAGGGCAAGCTGGCCGACTCCGACGTCGGGGCCGCGCTCGGCCGGATCACCCTGACCACCGATCTCGACGCCGCCGCCAATGCCGATCTGGTGGTCGAGGCCGTCTTCGAGAGCCTGGAGGTCAAGCGCGAGCTGTTCCAGAGCCTGGACACCATCTGCAAGGACGGCGCGGTACTGGCGTCCAACACCTCCGCCATCCCGATCACCCAGATCGCGGCCACCACCGAGCGTCCCGAATGGGTCGTCGGAACGCACTTCTTCTCGCCGGTGCCCATGATGGCGCTCTGCGAGCTCGTCCGCGGGTACAAGACCTCCGACGAGACCCTGGCGACCGCGCGGTCCTTCGCGGAGCGGATCGGAAAGACGTGCATCGTGGTGAACCGGGACGTCGCGGGCTTCGTCACCACCCGGCTGATCTCGGCCCTGGCCAACGAGGCCGTCCGGCTGCTGGAGACCGGCGTCGCCACCGCCGAGGACATCGACACCGCCTGCAAGCTGGGGTTCGGCCACGCGATGGGCCCGCTGGCCACGGTGGACCTCACCGGCGTCGACATCATGCGCAACGCCGGCAACAACATCTACAACGACACTCGTGACCCCAAGTTCGCGCCGCCGGAACTGCTGTCGCGAATGGTCGTCGCCGGTGACCTCGGGCGCAAGAGCGGGCACGGCTTCTACTCCTACTGATCGTCGATCCGTCCTTGAAGCAGCACCGTCGCGCCGGTGCTGGACCGGGTGGTCGACGCGATCCGAGAGGTTGAACGAGGTGCGCCCGGCTGACCGGGCCGGGCTGCCCGGCTGCCACAGGGGGTGGCCCACTACGCTGCCACGGTGCGCTTGGTGATAGCTCGTTGCTCAGTCGACTACGTCGGACGCCTGACGGCCCATCTGCCGATGGCGACCCGGCTGCTGATGGTGAAGGCCGACGGGTCGGTGCTGGTGCACTCCGACGGTGGCTCGTACAAGCCGCTGAACTGGATGTCGCCGCCGTGCAAGCTGGTCGAGGGCAACGCTGCCGGGATCGAATCGGCCGACGGCGCATCCGCGAGTCCCGGGCGGCTGTGGACGGTCACCAACAAGACCGGCGAGCATTTGCTCATCAGCATCGACGAGGTGCTGCACGACTCCGCGCACGAGCTGGGCGTCGATCCGGGCCTGGTCAAGGACGGTGTCGAGGCGCACCTGCAGGTCCTGCTCGCACAGCACATCGAGACGCTCGGCGACGGCTTCCGGCTGGTCCGCCGCGAGTACCCGACCGCGATCGGCCCGGTGGACATCATGGCCCGCGACGGCGCCGGAGCCGCGGTGGCCGTGGAGATCAAGCGTCGCGGCGACATCGACGGTGTCGAGCAGCTGACCCGGTACCTGGAACTGCTCAACCGCGATCCGCTGCTCGCGCCGGTCCGGGGCGTGTTCGCGGCGCAGGAGATCAAGCCGCAGGCCCGGACGTTGGCTGCCGACCGGGGCATCCACTGCCTGGTGCTGGACTACGACCTGCTGCGCGGGCGGGACGACCCCTCCCAGCGGCTGTTCTGAGCCCGGTACCGGCGCTGGCGGCCCGACCTCCGCTCGCCTAACCTCGGGCCATGACTGCCGTAGCGCCCCGGCCGACCGGGCTGTCCGCCGACTTCGACTCACTCGATCCTGCCACCGGTGAGGTGCTCGCCAGCTTTCCGGTCGACGGCGCCGAGCAGGTCACCGCTGCGGTGCAACGCGCCCGGACGGCCGCCCGCTGGTGGGCCGAGGTCGGCGAGCCGGCTCGCCGCAGCCGGCTGCGGGCCTGGCGCGCCATCCTCGTCCAGCGCACCGACGAGCTGGCGCGACTGATCCACCGTGAGAACGGCAAGCCCTTCGACGACGCGGTCGTCGAGGTGACCATCGTCATTGCGCACCTGGCCTGGGCAGCCAGCCATGCCCGCAAGGTCCTCGGCAAGCACCGGGTCAACCCGGGCGTGCTCGCGGCGAACCATGCCGCCACTCTGGAGTACCTGCCTTTCGGCGTGGTGGGTGTGATCGGACCGTGGAATTATCCGGTGCACACCCCGATGGGATCGATCTCCTATGCCCTCGCCGCCGGCAACGCCGTGGTGTTCAAGCCCAGCGAGTACACCCCGGCGGTCGGCCGGTGGCTGGTGGACAGCTTCGCCGAGGTGGTGCCCGAGCAGCCGGTGCTCCAGCTGGTCACCGGCTTCGGCGACACCGGAGCCGCACTCTGTTCCGCGGGTGTGGACAAGGTCGCCTTCACCGGCTCGGCCGCGACCGGGCGGCGGGTGATGGCCACCTGCGCCGAGACGCTCACCCCCTGCGTGGTGGAGTGCGGCGGCAAGGACGCCCTCATCGTCGCCGCGGATGCCGACCTCGACCTGGCCGCCGAGCAGACCGTCTGGGGTGCCATGTCCAACGCCGGCCAGACCTGTGCCGGTGTCGAGCGGGTGTACGTCGAGGCGCCCATCTACGACGAGTTCGTCGCCAAGGTGACGGCCCAGTCCCAGCTGCTGCGAACCGGCGGGGCAGCTGCCAGCTACGGGCCCATCACCATGCCTGGGCAGGTCGCGGTGATCAGCCGGCACATCGAGGACGCGCTGGCCGCCGGCGGACGGGCGCTGGTCGGTGGACCGGAATCCGTACGGGCCCCGTACGTCGACCCGGTCGTGCTGGTCGACGTCCCCGCCGACTGCACGGCCATGACGGAGGAGACCTTCGGCCCGACCGTCACGATCGCCAAGGTCGCCGACGTGGACGAGGCCGTGACGGCGGCCAATTCCGGCTCCTACGGCCTCGGTGCGTCCGTTTTCAGCCGCAAGCGTGGACGCGAGATCGCCGGGCGCATCGATGCCGGCATGGTCAGCGTCAACTCGGTGCTGACCTATGCCTCGGTTCCCGGACTGCCGTGGGGCGGCAGCAAGGAATCCGGCTTCGGGCGGATCCACGGCCCGGACGGCCTGCGCGAGTTCGCCCGATCGCGTGCCATCACCAGCGAGCGGTTCCCGATCCCGCTCAAGATCACCACCTTCCAGCGTGGCGAGAAGGCCATCGAGCAGCTGCGCCAGCTCGCCAGTACCCGCTGGGGACGCGGCTGAGCGGGCGGTGGAGGCCGCCCTCGCTGTGAGCCTCGCCCCAACGCACCCCATCGCCCTGCGCCCAGCGGTTACGGTCTGGCAAGCCTTCGACCGCTGGCGGAGACCGGCGTGGCGAAGGAGCGAGGCCACCCGATCGAGAAGAGCACGAACACAGCAGTCGCCAGATCCGAAGGAGCAACCTATGGCCGTCGCAGGCTTGCCGGCAGTAGTGGCACGCAACGACCTGCCGGAACGGGTCACCATCTGTGAGGTGGGACCGCGCGACGGACTGCAGAACGAGTCGGCGATCGTGCCGGTCGGCGTGAAACTGGAGTTCCTGGACCGCCTCGTCGCGGCCGGTCACCGGGTGGTCGAGGCCACCAGCTTCGTGCATCCCAAGTGGGTTCCGCAGCTGGCCGACGCCGAGGAGCTGCTGAGCGCGCTGGACCGGCACCCGGGCGTCCGCTATCCCGTCCTGGTGCCCAATGCGAAGGGCCTGTCCCGGGCGCTCGCCGCCGGCGTGGACGAGATCGCCATCTTCGGCAGCGCCACCGAGACCTTCGCCCAGCGCAACCTCAACCGCAGCGTCGCCGAGTCGATCGAGATGTTCGCCCCGGTGGTCGCCACCGCCCGGGACCGCGGCCTGCGAGTACGGGCATACCTGTCCATGTGCTTCGGCGATCCCTGGGAGGGACCCGTGCCGTTGCGGCAGGTGGCCGACGCGGCCGTGGCCTTGATGAGCCTCGGATGTACCGAGCTCAGCCTGGGCGACACCATCGGCGTCGCGACCCCGGGACAGGTTCGGGCGCTGCTCCATGCCGTGTCGGATGCCGGTGTCGGACTGGAGCAGGTTGCGGTGCATTTCCACGACACCTACGGCCAGGCGCTGGCCAATACCCTGGCGGCGCTGGAATCGGGAATCAGCATCGTGGACGCCTCGGCCGGTGGCCTGGGCGGCTGCCCGTACGCCGAGAGCGCCACCGGCAACCTGGCCACCGAGGACCTGGTGTGGCAGCTGGACGGGCTCGGCATCGAGACCGGTGTCGACCTGGGCACGCTGGTCGAGACGAGTGTCTGGATGGCGCGCCAGCTCGGCCGGCCGAGCCCGTCCCGGGTGGTGCAGGCCCTCGGCGGCTGACCGCCCACTGCGGCTGGCTGCTGCACGCCCACGGGCTTGGCCGGCTGACGGGCCGGCGCTTCGGCCGGCGCAGTTCGCGGACCGGGCCACGGCGCGGGTACGTAAACTCCACTCCTGTGCCACGCCGCAACTCACCTCCCCGTCGCCGCGGCCGGACGCCCGTCGCTGAGACGAGCGCACGCGAGGGCTCGCATACCGGGGGCGTCGGCGAGCGCTCGGAGTCCTGGCGCGGGATCGAGTACCGGGTCCGCTCGGTGAGCGGTTCGGGCTCCGCCGGGCCGTATCGGTGTCCGGGCTGTGATCAGCTGCTGGCCGCAAGCATCCCGCATGTCGTCGCATGGCCGGCCGACGACCTGGATGCCTCGGATCGCAGGCACTGGCACAGTGGGTGCTGGACCGCTCGCGCCCGGCGCGCCCCGGGTGTTCAGCGCAGCCGCAACGCTCCCCGTTACGGCTAGCTGCCGGTGCTGGTAATGACCTCGCCGAGCCGGGCATGCAGTTCGCGCAGAGCCTGGTGGGTCTGCGCACGCTCTGCGTCCAGCGCGGCGGCGCGCGCGTGGGCCTGCGCGACGAGGTCGTCGGCAGCAGCCTTTGCCGCGGCGCGCTCCTGCCGGGTGTCCCGGTCGGCGGCGCTGCGGCGACCGCGCAGCGTGATCTCGAAATCCTCTTCGGCGGTCCGGATGCGGGCCGCCGACGCCGCCTCGGCCTCGGCGCGCGCGGCGGCGGATTCGGCGTTCAACCGGTCCCGCTCAGCCGTCGCGGTCGCCAGCAGTTCCGCCGTCTGCGCTTCCACGGTGTCGACCAGCCGGTTGGCCTCCGTGGTGGCGGTCTCGATCCGCCGGTTGGCCTCGGCGGTGGCCGTGTCAACGAGACGCGCCGCCTCGACGATGGCCGTCTCGACCAGGCGTGCTGCCTCCGCCCGGGCCTTCTCCAGCTCGGAGGCCCCCTGGGTCCTTGCCTGGGCCAGCTTCTGATCGGCCTCGGCGGAGCGCTGCGAGGCGTTGGCGGTCAGCCGCTGCTGTTCCGCGGCGGCGTCACCGCGGACCCGCTCCGCGTCCGCCCGGGCCGCGGCGAGCACCCGTTCGGCTTCTTCTTCAGCGCCGCGGCGGGTCTGCGCCGCCTCTTCGGTGGCCAGCCGCAGCATCTCGTGGATGCGCCCGGAGACATTGGCCGCGGTGGTGGCGGCGCTCGGTGCGGCGGTGGCCTTGGCCGCCTGCTGCCGAAGAGACTCGATATGGGCCTCTCTGCTGGCCAGCTGAGCGGCGCGGTCGGCGCCGGCGGCCAGCGCGGCGTCACGGGCCGCGGTCAGCTCGGCGATCTCGGTGCTGGCCCGGGACACGTAGTCGTCGACTTGCCGCTTGTCGTAGCCGCGAATGCCCACATCGAAGAAGGGCTGGTCGCTATCGAGTATCGGCAGTAACTCTGTGCTGTGATCCTCTGCTGCCATGTGTCCATGTTCCCACGCCCGGGGGAGGAGGAGCGGTCTCGTTCATGCGTGTCCTATACCAAAATGGTCCACCTCAGGCGTCCCGAATCACACAGCCGGCTCGACCAGCTCGATCAGCACTCCGCCGGCGTCCTTGGGATTGACGAAGTTCACGCGAGAGTTCGAGGTTCCGCGCCGGGGCTCGTCGAACAGCAGGCGCAGGCCCTTGCCCCGAAGCTCGGCGCTGGTGGCTACCAGGTCGTCGACCGTGTAGGCCAATTGCTGCATTCCCGGACCCCGGCGGCCGAGGAACTTGGCGATCGTCGAGTCGGCGTTCAGCGGCGCCAGCAGCTGGATGCGGGTGGTGCCGTCGCCGACCGCCAGCATGGCCTCGCGTACCCCCTGCTCCTCGTTCACCTCCTCGTGCACGCTGTGGATTCCGAAGGTGGCGCGGTAGAACTCCAGCGCCTCGTCCAGATCCGGGACGGCGAGGCCCACGTGGTCGATTCGCAAGATGGTCACGGGCGAGCTCCTCTTCTGAAGGATCCTCTGTAAGAGCGATCCGATCCGCGCGGTTGGCTCATGGTGGCTGCCGCACCCTGCTCACGAGAAGCCCGCGTGGCGCGACTCATAGCTCTCGGGGTCTGTGCTGTCGCGTCTGGGTCGATACCCTTGGTGCACCGTTCCCGCGTCCGGACCGACGCGGCGATCAGGCAGCCGGTTGGGTCGCTGCCGCTCTGGAGGATCAGATGTCAGGAACCACGTCAGTTCTCGTAGCCGGCGCCCGGACCCCGATGGGACGACTGCTCGGCTCGCTCAAGGACTTCTCGGCCGCGGACCTCGGTGGTATCGCGATCAAGGCCGCGCTGGACAAGGCCGGCGTCGCTCCGGAACAGGTCCAGTACGTGATCATGGGCCAGGTGCTGCAGGCGGGCACCGGGCAGGGGCCGGCGCGCCAGGCGGCGGCCAAGGGCGGCATCCCGCTCACGGTGCCGGCGGTCGCGATCAACAAGCTGTGTCTGTCGGGCATCAACGCCATCGCCCTCGCCGATCAGCTGATCCGTGCCGGCGAATACGACATCGTGGTGGCCGGCGGCCAGGAGTCGATGACCCAGGCCCCGCACCTGCTGGCCGGCTCCCGCGAGGGCTACAAGTACGGCGACGTGCCGCTGCGCGACCACATGGCCTACGACGGCCTCTGGGATGCCTTCACCGACCAGGCGATGGGTGCTCTCACCGAGGACGCGAACAAGGCCGACACCGAGTTCAGTCGCGAGGAGCAGGACGCGTTCGCCGCTCGCAGCCACCAGCTCGC
The DNA here is from genome assembly GCF_031845305.1 of Jatrophihabitans lederbergiae. Lineage (NCBI taxonomy): Bacteria > Bacillati > Actinomycetota > Actinomycetes > Jatrophihabitantales > Jatrophihabitantaceae > Jatrophihabitans > Jatrophihabitans lederbergiae. The sequence goes on from NZ_JAVREH010000001.1 coordinate 41,001, forward strand.
CGCTCAGGGTTGGAAGAACGGCGTGTTCGACGACGAGGTCGTTCCGGTGCAGATCCCGCAGCGTAAGGGCGACGCGCTCGAGTTCCGCTACGACGAGGGCGTCCGCGCCGACACCACGGTGGAATCACTCGCCCGGCTGCGCCCGGCGTTCCGCAAGGACGGCACCATCACCGCCGGGTCGGCCTCGCAGATCTCCGACGGTGCCGCCGCGGTCGTGGTGATGAGCAAGGCCAAGGCAGAAGAGCTGGGACTGAGCTGGCTTGCCGAGATCGGCGCTGCCGGTTCGGTCGCCGGACCGGATTCCAGCCTGCAGTCCCAGCCGGCCAACGCGATCCGGGCGGCGGTCGCCAAGGAGGGCATCTCGGTCGAGGACCTGGATCTGATCGAGATCAACGAGGCGTTCGCGGCCGTCGGGCTGGCGTCGTCCAAGCAGCTCGGGATCGACCCCGAGATCGTGAACGTCAACGGCGGCGCCATCGCCGTCGGTCACCCGATCGGCATGTCCGGCACCCGGATCGCCCTGCACCTGGCACTGGAACTGCAGCGTCGCGGCGGCGGTGTCGGGGTGGCGGCGCTGTGCGGTGGCGGTGGCCAGGGCGACGCCCTGATCCTGCGCGTTCCGTGACCAGAGTTCAGCGGTAGGCGGAAATGCCCGTCAGCTGCTGCCCCAGCACCAACGTGTGCACCTCGTGCGTCCCCTCGTAGGTGTAGACCGTCTCGAGGTTCACCGCATGCCGTAGCGGCGAGTATTCCGTCGTGATGCCGGAACCACCCAGGATGCTGCGCGCCTCCCGGCAGACCTCCAGCGCCGAGCGGACGTTCGAGAACTTGCCGTAGCTGATCTGGTGCGGCTGGATCTCGTGAGCGTCCTTGAGCTCGGCCAGCCGGCGCGCCACCAGTTGCATGTTCTGCACGGTGACCGCCAGCTCGGCGAGCTTGCGCTGGGTCAGCTGGAAGGACGAGATCGGCTTGCCGAACTGGATGCGGGTGTCGGCGTAGTCCAGCGCGCTGGCCAGGGCGTCCCGGGCCGCGCCCACCACTCCGCTGACGATGCCGAACCGGGCCTCGGTGAGGCAGCCGAGCGGCGCCTTCAGACCCCTGGCCTCCGGCAGCTGGGCGCTGGCCGGCAGCCGCACCTCGTCGAAGCTCAGCTCCGAGGTGATCGAGGCTCGCAGCGAGATCTTGTGGTGCACGTCCGAGCTGGTGAACCCGGGCGTGCCCTGCTCCACGAGGAAGCCGCGCACCCCGTCATCGGTGCGCGCCCACACCACGGCGACGTCTGAGATCGAGCCGTTGGTGATCCACATCTTGGAGCCGTGCAGGATCCAGTCCGCGTGCTCACCGCTGCCGTCCCGGCGGGCGTAGGTGCGCATCGAGCCGGGGTCCGAACCGGCGTCAGGCTCGGTGAGCCCGAAGCAGCCGATGGCCTCACCGCGTGCCATCCGGGGGAGCCACTGCTGCTTCTGCTCCTCGCTGCCGTAGGCGTGGATTGCGTACATCGCCAGCGAGCCCTGGACGCTGACCAGCGAGCGCAGGCCGGAGTCGACCGCCTCGATCTCGGTGCAGGCGAGGGCGTACTGGCTAGGCTTGGCCCCGGCGCAGTCGTAGCCCTCCAGGTGCATCCCGAGCACACCCAGCTTGCCGAACTCCAGTGCCAGTTCACGCGCCGGCAGGGTGCCGGCCTCGAACCACTCGGCGATGTGCGGGCGCAATTGCTCCGTGGCGAACTGGCGAATCGTGTCGCGGATCAGCCGATCGTCGCTGTCCAGCGTCTGGTCGAGGCCGAGTAGGTCCAGACGGCCGAGCGCATCGAAGTTGGCCTGGGTGGGGGTGCTCATGCGGCCACGATACGTCCTGGCGTGCCAGCGGGCGGGGCGCTTGCCGAGCGGGGTGTCGATAGGCTGTCGGCCATGTCGGAACCCCTGCCGTTCGATCCCGTCGAGCGAGCGGGTGATTCCTGGGCCAAGCACTATCCCGACGCAGGGGAGTCCGTCTACGCCTCGATGCGCGCGGTGACCTCGATCATGCGCGCGCAGCAGATCCTGATCGCCGGCCTGGACGCGGACCTGCGCCCGTTCGGGCTGACCTTCTCGCGTTACGAGGCGCTGATCCTGCTGACGTTCTCGTCCTCCGGCGCGCTGCCGCTGTCCAAGATCGGTGAGCGCCTTCAGGTGCACGCCACCAGCGTCACCAATGTCATCGACCGGCTGGAGGTCTCGGGGCTGGTGCGGCGCGAGCCCAACCCCAGGGACGGACGCGGCACGCTGGCCGTCATCACCGACGAGGGACGCCGGGTCGCCGGCGAGGCCACCCAGCAGCTGCACAAGAACCGGTTCGGCCTAGAGGGGCTGGACCATGACGACCTGCAGCGGCTGTTCGCCATCCTGCGCCGGTTGCGGATCGACGCCGGTGACTTCGTCGACTGATTGGCCGCGCCGCATCCCGCCTTTCGCGTCTCACCTGTCCGGGAATGCCCGCCGCGGATGCTGCCTTGTCCCATGAGGCATCAATCGGCCCGCATGAGGCACCAATCGACTTCGGGAGACTTTTATGAGCGCAGATAATGACGTTGTGTCCGCTGGTCAATCCGGCACGTTCGAGATTGCCGGCAAGCCCGTCCACCGACTCGGTTTCGGAGCGATGCGGCTGACCGGGCCCGGCATCTGGGGTGAGCCCGCGGACCGCGTCGAGGCCGTTGCCGTCGTCCGCCGCGCCGTGGAGCTCGGCGTGGACTTTCTCGACACCGCCGATTCCTACGGCCCCGGCATCAGTGAAGAGATCATCGCCGAGGCGCTACATCCGTACCCAGACGCCATCCTGGTAGCCACCAAGGCAGGCCTAACGCGGACCGGCCCGGACCAGTGGACCCCGGTCGGCCGCCCGGCCTACCTGCGCCAGCAGGCCGAGTTGTCGCTGCGGCGGCTCAAACTCGACCGGATCGAGCTCTTCCAGCTGCACCGCATCGACCCCGACGTCCCGCTGGCAGACCAGGTCGGCGAGCTGAAGGCACTGCAGGACGAGGGCAAGATCGGCGCGATCGGCCTGTCCGAGGTGACGGTGGACGAGATCAAGGCGGCTCGCGAGATCGCCGAGATCGCCACCGTGCAGAATCTGTACAACCTGACGACCCGGCAGTCCGAGGCTGTGCTGGAGTACGCCACAGCCGAGGGCATCGGCTTCATCCCGTGGTTCCCGATCGCCGCCGGTGACCTGGCCAAGCCGGGTGGTCCCGTCGACACGATCGCGCACGCCACCGGCGCCACGCCGTCCCAGGTAGCGCTGGCCTGGCTCCTCGCGAAGTCCCCGGTCGTGCTCCCGATTCCCGGCACGTCGAAGGTCTCGCACCTGGAAGAGAACGTCGGCGCGCAGCCGTGACGCTCACGCCGGAGCAGGTCGAGGAACTCACCAACGCGGTGAGCTGACCCCCGGTGGACTGCCTGACCGCAGACCGCTGAGTCCTTCACCGTGTGCATGCGGAATCGTGTGCATGCGGACCGAATCGCCCGCGTCCTAGACTTACCTCGGCAGGCCCCATGCGTGGGCCTGCACCGCTGGGTGGCTGCCTTCCGCAGGCGAATCCCCGGGGCGGTGACAACGGGCTCAGCCCCAACCTGGAAAATGAGAGCTATGCGTCCTGGTGCTCGTTCTGGTTCCTCGTCCACGCCCGCTCCGTCGCCCGCCGCGATCGCGGCCATGTCCGGAGCGGTCGATCTCGGCGCGGTGAAAGCCCGATCCGAGGCCGCCGCCCGGGCCGCCGCGGCACCGGCCCCCAGCGCCGGCCAGCACGTGATCGAGGCCACCGAGGCCAACTTCCAGGCCGAGGTGCTGGATCGTTCCTTCCAGGTGCCGGTGCTGCTCGACCTGTGGGCGGACTGGTGTGAGCCCTGCAAACAGCTCTCACCGATGCTCGAGAAGCTGGCCGGCGAGTCCGGCGGCAGCTGGATCCTCGCGACCATCGACGTCGAGGCCAATCAGCGGATCGCCCAGATGCTGCAGGTCCAGAGCATCCCCACGGTGTTCGCGGTCATCGGCGGCCAGCTCGTCCCGGGCTTCCAGGGCGCGCTGCCGGAGGCGCAGGTCCGGGAGTTCCTGAGCGCTCTGCTCGAAGCCGCTTCACAAGCGGGGCTGTCCGGCGCGGCTCCGAACGGGGCGGCAGGTACGGTCGAGGAGGCCGCGGCGCCGGCTGAGCCCGAGGACGAGCGGTTCACCACCGCCGAGGACGCCCTGGAGGCCGGGGACTTCGACCTGGCGGCTGAGCGGTACCAGGCGATTCTGTCCATGGAACCGGCCAACACCGAGGCCCAGCTGGCGCTGCGTCAGGTCGGGTTACTGCGGCGGCTCTCGGTGCTGCCGCCGGACGCCATCGTTGCCGCCGCGGCCACGCCGGACGATGTCGAGGCGCAGCTCGCCGCCGCGGATGCCGAGCTGGCCGCGAACGACATTCCCGCCGCGCTGGGCCGCCTGATCGAGCTGGTCCGAAGGCTGCGCGGCGGCGAGCGCACGCTGGTCCGGGACCGCCTGGTGGAGTACTTCGAGCTGCTCGGCCCCGATGACCCGCGGGTGCCCCCGGCGCGCCGGGACCTGGCGAACGCCCTGTTCTGAGCGGTCGCCGGGTTCTGACGGATGGTGCCATAGCGCGAAACAGCCGCCGTCCTTTCGGACGGCGGCTGTTGTCGTTGTCACCCGAGCCGTGGAGCCCGGTTGCCCGGGATTCGTTGGCGCGGGGTTACTTCTCCAGCGGGTTGCGCTGGCCGCGGGCGACGTGCGGCATGATCGCGTTCGGCGGGATGATGCCGAGCTTGCCTGCCTGGTAGTCCTGCATGGTCTGCTGCAACTCCGCCCGGGTGTTCATGACGAAGGGACCGTAGTGCGCCATCGGCTCGCGGATCGGCTCGCCGCCGAGCAGGATCACCTCGAGCGAGCTGGTGCGGCTGTCCTGACGCGCACCGGCGCTGAGGGTGATCCGGTCACCGGGGCCGAACACGGCGAGCTGGCCGGCGTAGATCGGCTCGGCCTTCGGTCCCACCGTGCCGGTGCCTGCCATCACGTACGCCAGCGCGTTGTACGTCGGCTGCCACGGCATGGACAGCTGGGCGCCGGGTGAGACCGAGGCGTGCAGCAGCGTGATCGGGGTGTGCGTCGAGCCGGGGCCCTGGTGGCCGTCGACCTCGCCGGCGATGACCCGCAGCAGCGAGCCGCCGTCGGCGCTGGCGAGCAGCGTGATCTGGCCGGAGGAGATGCCCTGGTAGTTCGGGCTGAGGAACTTGTCCTTGGCCGGCAGGTTGACCCAGAGCTGGAAGCCGTGGAACAGCCCACCCTCCTCGACCAGCTTCTCGGGGGGAGTCTCGATGTGCAGCAGGCCGGCGCCCGCGGTCATCCACTGCGTGGACCCCTCGGTGATGACGCCGCCACCGCCGTGGGTGTCCTGGTGGATGAACTGGCCCTCGATCAGGTACGTCACCGTCTCGAAGCCGCGGTGCGGGTGCCAGTGCGTTCCCTTGGGCTCGCCGGCGGCGTAGTCGACCTCGCCCATGTGGTCCATCATGATGAACGGGTCCAGGTGGCGGTAGTCGATGCCGGCCATCGTGCGGCGGACCGGGAAGCCCTCGCCCTCGGTGCCGGCCGGTGCGCTGGACACAGCCAGCACGGGGCGCTCGACGTCGCCGAGGGTTGCTGCGGCGATGCGGGGCAGGGTGGTGGTGTCGGCGGTAACGGCAGCCATGGTCTTCAGCCTCCTAAAGATCGTTGCGTATGCAACTATAGGCCTCAACCGGAGGCACCGCAGCTCTATTCCACTATCTGCGAGCCGCTTGTCGGCTCACTCGTCAGCCGCTCGTTGCCAGCGGCTTCGGTGGCCCGGCCCGCGTCATCAGCCCGGCGATCACCATCGCCGCCAGCGGAATCAGTACCGCCGTCCCCAGAATGTTGGGCCACCAGGGGATCGCCAGCGGATGGGGATCGGTGAGTTCGGCCAGCGGACCGCCGTACTGGCGGGCATGCCGCCGCGCGATGTCGAGCACGATGATCGGCGGTATGAAGCCCAGCGCCGTCCCGAGCACAACGCCGAGTAGCCCGACCACGCCCGCACGGGCCACGCTGAGCCGCCTGCGTACCCCGGGGCTGGCCCCGATGGCCCACAGGGTCGCAAGGTCAGGTCGAGAGTCGACCACGGCGAGCGCGGTGGCGAGCGCGGTGGCGCCCATCGCGACGATGACCGCGGCCAGCAGCGTCACCAGGATGCCCACCCGGTACCGGTCGATGTAGCCCCTCTCGATGTAGGCCGAGAGGCCGTTGTCGTCCAGTGCGGCCGTGAGCGCCTGCTCCTGCCGGTCGGTGACCGGCGAGCTGAGGTGCGCCAGGGCAGCTGACGGACGGACGTCGAAGTGCAGCCCGGCTGCCGTCGCCGGCGACACCAGTGTCGCAATGACGAACCCGGTCCGGGACGCGAGAACGGCAGCGGGCAGCGAGACCGGCTCGGGCTCGGCGGTGTTGCCGTCGGCCTTGCGCTGAATGACCTTCACCGTGCCGGGACCGTCCAGATCCAGCGACGAGCCGACCAGCACCTTGCCGGCCTTGAGCGCCGCCGCGTCGGCTGGATCGATCCTGTCGAACACGGCTCCGAGCTGATTCGGTGCGAGCACAAGTCCTGGCGCCAGCGTCACCGAGTCCTGCTTGCAACGGAGATCGGCCGGGTCGGTCTGCACCGCCGGGCACTGGTTGCGCTCGGGCCGCACCACGTCGAGCCCCAGACAGTGGTTGTCCGAGCAGCTGTTGAAACTCAGGACATCGACCCGCGTGGTGTCCAGCCGTGACCTCAACGCCGAGGCCGCGATGCTCGCCAGTTCCGGCTGGTCAGAGGGCAGGCCGACACTTACCATGCCGCTGGGCAACTGGGGCTGGTACTGCATCCGGTCGCGTGCGGACAAGCTGGAGACGTAGATCGCGATGGCGATGCTCGCAGTGGTCGCGGCCAGCACGGCCGCGAGCGCGGGAACGGCCGCACTCCGGTTGCGGGCGGCGTCACGCAGCGCGATCCGGGAAGCCACCGGTAGCCGGGGCGCCAGGCGTCCGGTGAGGCTCAGCATGCCCGGGGTCAGGGCGACCACGCCGAGCTCGCACAGCGCCAGCCCGGGCAGGGATGTAGAGCACCTGGCTCTGGGACGTACCGAACCCGCCGGCGACGAAGCCGAGGACGACGGCGCCCATGCCGACCGCGGACAGCCGCCACGGCGCCCGGGTGGCGCCACGCCGGCCCGCCAGTGCCGCCACCACGTCCAGTCGCGCGGCGGACACGGCGGGCAGCAGCGCTCCGGCCACGGCCGACAGCAGTCCGAGCGCCATGGTTCCGGCCAGTTCCAGCCAGTGCAGGCGCAGCGGGCCGAGGACGCCGGGCTGCACGGCCCGGTAGCCGATCGCCGCTCCGATTCCGACGGTGCAACCGAGCCCGCTGGCCAGCACGCCGAGCACGATGCTCTCGGCGAGCATGGTGCGGCGCAGCACCTTCCGATTCCCGCCGATCGCGGCGATCAGCGCCATGTCGTGTCGCCGTCGGCGGGCGCTCACCGCGAACGCGGGGCCGGCCAGCAGGGCCAGTTGCAGGATCGCCATGCCGACCGCCACCGCTACGGTGACCATGGTGCTCGCGCCGGGCTGGGCCCCGCCGCCCTGCCGGTAGTACGGAACCTCCGACCGCGGCGGCGGGTCGAGCAGAACCTGCCGCGACATCACTTGCAGCCCGTGCTGGTTGAGCCGCACCACGTCTGCCCAGCTGACCCCTCCGGGCCGCGACACCGTCCAGCTCAGCGACTCCTGGTTGTCCTGAGTGGCGCCGGGCAGCGCGGTGAAGACGGCCGGTGAGACGGTGGCGGACCCGGTGCCGCCGTACTTCGCATGGGTGATCGCCACCACCTTCAACTCTGCCCGCGGTCGGCGCAGCGTGAGCGTGTCCCCGACCGCGAGACCGGCCCGCCGGGCCAGATCATCGCTTAGCGCGACGCCACCGGCGGCTGCCGACCAGTCGCCCGCGACGAGGCTCACCGCCGGCCGGGTGCCCGCCACCGTCAGGTCGAGTGCCGACAGGCTCGTCGAGATCGCGCCGGCCTCGGTCTTGATGAGCACCGGACGGGAGCGGTCCGGACTGATGATCCCGGGACCGGGCAGCCAGGCCTGGACCTGCCCGGTCGTTGGCGGCTTGATCGCCGGCGCCGCACCTCCACCAGCCGACCCGCTGGCTGGAACTCCACTATTGGCCGACCCGCTGGCTGGGGCTCCACTATTGGCCGACCCGGTGGCCGCGGCTCCACCAGCCGCCGCGTTGGCATCCTGATTGAAGTTGTCACCGTCCGGGGACTGCTCGATCGGGCCGGCGCCGTACCACCGCACCTGCGCGTCGGCACCGCCGAGCACTGACTCCACCCGCTGAGCCGGGCTGAGCGGGTTGCTGCGAACCAGCACGTCCACGAGGGACACGGCCGCGACCGGAATCGCGATCAGGGCCACGATCAGCAGGCTGCGCAACCGATTGCGCCGGACCTGCCGCCGTCCCATCCGTAACAGGGCTCCCCAGGCGGGGCTGACCGACCTCATCTGCTGACCGACCTCATCTGCCGGCCGAACGCAGCAGCGAGTCCGGGGTGGGTGCCGGCTCGGTCTGGTCGATGACCGCGCCGTCGCGCAGGAAGACCACCCGGTCCGCCCAACCCGCGTGCCGGGCGTCGTGAGTCACCAGCACGCCGGCCGCGCCGGCGTCGCACCGGCCGCGCAGCAACCGGAGCACGTCCTCACCGGTGTGCGAGTCCAGCGCTCCGGTGGGCTCGTCGGCCAGGATCAGCTTCCGCGCGCCGATCAGCGCCCGGACAATGGCGACCCGCTGCTGCTGGCCGCCGGACATCTCGTCGGGAAACCGGTTCGCCAGGTCCTCCAGGTCGACTTCGGCGAGCGCGGCGCGGGCCTCCCGACGCGCCTGCCGTGACGCCACCCCGTCCAGTTCGCGAGGCAGCATGATGTTCTCGGCCGCGGTCAGCGACGGGATGAGGTTCAGCTGCTGGAAGACGTAGCCGATGGACCGGCGGCGCAGGGCGGCCAGCTGCTTGGCGGTTTTGCTGGTCAGGCTCTCGCCGTTGACCAGCACGTCGCCGGACGTGGGGGAGTCGAGGCCACCGGCGATGGTGAGCAGGCTGGACTTGCCGGAGCCAGAAGGCCCCATGATCGCGACCAGCTCGCCCGCCTGGACGGTGAGGTCGATGCCGGCCAGCGCGTGCACCTGCAGGTCGCCAGAACCGTACGTCCGCACCACCCGGCGCAGGTGCAGCACGGCGGTGCCGGCCTCGGAGATCTCGTCGAAGGTGCTCGGCCGGGCGGTCATCGCGCGTCCCGGTCGCTGCCGGTCGCCCGGGTCCCGGCACCTGTGCCAGCGGCGCGCGCGGTGGGTGCTGTGCCCGCTGCGCCCGCTGGACGGGCGGTGGCGGCTGTGCCGGCGGTCGCTTCCGCGCCGGCTGTGGTTCGTTGCGACGCTGCCGTCCGCTCGCGCCGGGCGGCTGCCATCGCCAGCTTGGTCTCGCAGTGGTCCAGCCACCGGATCTCGGCCTCCGCGGCGAAGATGAGCGAATCGGCCACCAGCTGCCAGGGCAGGTCGGACCCGGCGCGTTCACGGGCGCGGGTGTAGTCCTGTAGCGCCTTGATGGTGGCCCGCCGCTGGGTCTGGACGACGGCGGAGACATCGCAGCCGGGAGAACCGGCCGCGAAGGCGAGCTTGATGGCGACCTCGTTGCGTGCGGGCTCACCGGCGACCGGCGTTGCGAACCAGGCGCTGATCTCCGCCTGCCCGGCGGGGGTGATGGCGTAGAGCCGCTGCGACTCGTCGCCGCCGTCCACCGGGGTGACGAGCCCGTCGCGCTCCAGCCGGGACAGGGTCGAATACACCTGCCCGATATTGAGCGGCCAGGTCGCGCCGGTGGAGCTTTCGAACTCCGCGCGAAGTTGATAGCCGTGCATGGGACCACGGTCGAGCAGGGTCAGCAACCCGTGCTTCACGGACATGATGCCTCCTTGGATATCCGGTATGCATACTCGGTATCCAAGGAGACGTCAAGCGTCCGGCTGATTCACCGCGTGTCGGCGCCTCCCGTGTTCAGCTGGGTGAGCCCTCTGCGGCGGCGATCTCGGCATCGGCGACACCCTCGGCGAAGTAGCGCAGCCAGATCGCGCCGAGCGGCGGAACGCGCACCGACGCCGAGGTCGGCTGGCCGTGCCAGCTGGGCCCGTCGGCGGTGACGGCGCCGAGGTTGCCGACCCCCGAGCCACCGTAGATCGCGGCGTCGGTGTTGAGGATCTCGTCCCAGCGACCCTGGATCGGCAGCCCGAGCCGGTAGTCCTCGTGCGGTCCGGCCGAGAAGTTCGCGACGCACGCCAGCACCGAGCCGTCATCGCCCCAGCGCAGGAACGAGAACACGTTGCCGCTGGCGTCGTTGGCGTCGATCCAGTCGAAGCCCGCTGGCAGGGTGTCCTGGGACCACAGCGCGCGGGTATCGCGGTACTGCTGATTGAGGTCGGTGATCACCCGCAGCACCCCCGCATGGTCCGCGCCATCGAGCAGCCACCAGTCCAGCGACCGGCTCTCGCTCCACTCGCCGCCCTGGGCGAACTCCGAGCCCTGGAAGATCAACTGCTTGCCGGGGTGCGCCCACATGAACCCGTACAGCGCGCGCAGGGTGGCCAGCTGGCGCCAGCGGTCGCCCGGGATCTTGTTCAGCAGCGAGCCCTTGCCGTGCACGACCTCGTCGTGGCTGAACGGCAGCACGTAGTTCTCGGAGTACGCGTACACCATGGAGAACGTCATCTCGTGGTGGTGGTACTGCCGGTGCACCGGGTCGTGCTGGATGTAGCCGAGCGTGTCGTGCATCCAGCCCATGTTCCACTTGAACCCGAACCCGAGGCCGCCGAGATGGGTGGGCCTGGTGACGCCGGGCCAGGACGTGGACTCCTCGGCGATCGTCATGACGCCGGGCACCCGCTTGTAGACGGTGGCGTTCATCTCCTGCAGGAAGGCCACCGCCTCGAGGTTCTCGCGACCACCGTGGATGTTGGGCAGCCACTCGCCCGCCTTGCGCGAGTAGTCGAGATAGAGCATCGACGCGACGGCATCGACCCGCAGGCCGTCGACGTGCATCTCTTCCAGCCAGTACAGCGCGTTGGCCACCAGGAAGTTGCGGACCTCGCTGCGCCCGAAGTTGAACACGTACGTGCCCCAGTCGGGCTGCTCGCCCCGGCGCGGGTCACCGTGCTCGTACAGCGGCGTGCCGTCGAAGCGGGCGAGGGCGAACGCGTCCTTCGGGAAGTGGGCCGGAACCCAGTCCACGATGACGCCGATGCCGGCCTGGTGCAGCGCGTCGACCAGGTACCGGAAGTCGTCGGGGTCGCCGAACCGCGAGGTCGGCGCGAAGTAGGAGGACACCTGGTAGCCCCACGACCCGCCGAACGGGTGCTCGGCGACGGGCAGGAACTCGACGTGGGTGAATCCGGTGGAGCGGACGTAGTCGACCAGCTCGGTGGCGAGCTCGCGGTAGCTCAGTCCCAGCCGCCACGACCCCAGGTGCACCTCGTAGACCGACATCGGCGAGGCATGCCACGGTGTCTCGGCCCGCTTGGCCAGCCACTCGGCGTCGTTCCACTCGTGCTGCGAGGTGAACACCACCGAGGCGGTCGCGGGCGGCACCTCCGTCGCGAACGCCATCGGGTCGGCCTTGTCGCGCCACTGGCCGTCCGCGCCCAGGATCTGGAACTTGTACCGGACGCCGTCGCCGACGCCGGGGACGAAGAGTTCCCAGATACCGGTCGCTCCCATCGAGCGCATCGGGAACGACCGCCCGGACCAGTAGTCGAAGTCGCCGACGATCCGGATTGCGCGGGCGTTCGGTGCCCACACCGCGAAGGACGTTCCGGTGACCTCACCGGCGGGGGTGTCGTACGTGCGGACGTGCGCGCCGAGGACGTTCCACAGCTGCTCGTGCCGGCCCTCGCCGAGCAGGTGCAGGTCCAGGTCGCCGAGCGTGGGCAGCCACCGGTACGGATCGTCGACGAGGACCTGTTGGTCGCCGTAACTGACCTCGAGCCGATAGTCGGTGGGATCGGAGTCGATCACGCCGCTGAAGATGCCGCCGGGATGCACCTGCTCCAGGGGCGTCCGGTCGCCCTGCACCACGACACTGACCGCACTGGCCTCGGGGCGCAGGGTGCGGATCGCCGTGCGGCCCGGCGCGAGCGGGTGCTGGCCGAGCACCGAGTGCGGCTGCGCGTGGGTGCCCTCGATCAGGCGGTCCAGCTCGGCCTGGTCCGGAACCACGCTCGGTGCCACGACTGCGGGGGCGGTTCCGGACGTGACTGCCGGGCTGCCCACCGGGTCGGGGCCGGGAATCGCGGCCGGGTCGCTGGAGCCCGGCCCACCGGCGATCGGTGCCGTCGGGTCGGCGGCCGTGGGAGTGACCGCTGGTTCGGTGACCGCCGGCTCAGCGGCCGTTGGGGGCGTCACCGGCTCAGCGGCCGGAGCCGTGGCCTTGGTCGCGCGCGCGTCGCGGTTGGTCGTGGAACGCGGCTTATTGCCCGCACCGCTCGGGTTCTGCCTTGTGCTCATGCGGTTTCCGCCAATCGGTGCAGAGACGCCAGGGGAATCGGAAGCCAGTTGGGGCGGTTGCGTGCCTCGTACACCGCCTCGTACACGGCCTTGTCGGCCTCGAACGCCCGCAGCAGGACGGCGGAGGCGGCGGGCTCGTTGCCGCCGGCCTCGGCCCAGCCATTGCAGAAGGCGTCGCGGTTGCGCTGGGCCCACTCGGCCGCGCGGAACTCCGACTGCGGAGTCGCGCCCATGTCGATGAGCTGGTGCCGCGCCGCGTAGTCGAAGCTGCGCAGCATCCCGGCGACGTCGCGGATCGGGGAATCGTTCGCCTGGCGCTCGGTGATCGCCTTGGCGGGCTCCCCCTCGAAGTCGAGGATCACCCACCGGTGCGAGGTGCGCAGCACCTGGCCCAGGTGCAGGTCGCCGTGCACCCGCTGCGCCGTCACGGGCTCGCTGATCTCGGCGAAGTCGTCGTAGGCCTTGCGCAGGCCCTCGGCGACGTCGGCCAGCTGCGGAACCTCGTGCAGCGCCGCGTCGAGCCGGGTATTCATCGCCGCGGCGCGCTCGCGAAGCTGGGCACTGTCGAGCACGGTCGTGCCGAACGCCGTCCGGAGGTCCGCGTGCACCTCGGCGGTGGACATGCCCAGCCGGTTCGCCTCGGCGGCGAAGTCGCCACCGGCCTCGTCGGCGTGCAGGTCGCCCTCGGCCATCAGGTCACGCACGCTGGCGGTCGCCAGTTGCCAGCCGTCGGTGGCCGTGGTCAGAAACTCCTGCAGCATGGCCAGGCTCCACAGCTCATCGTCGCGCTCGGTGGTGACGTGGCCCAGCAGCTTCGCCACGTGGCGGCCGCCGATCTCGGCGAACGCGGCGTGGATCTCGATGTCGGGGTTGAGCCCTGGCTCGAGCCTGCGGAACACCTTCATGATGGCCGCGTCGCCGAAGACCAGGGAGGTGTTCGACTGCTCGCCGCTGAGCACCAGGCTGGACTCGGACACCGGGATCTCGGAGGCGGCGGCGTCCCGGACGAAGGTCACCCCGTCGAGAACCGACTCCTCGGCCATCGCCCGGAGCCAGACGCCGGTCACCTCTTTGTCGTACAGGGCATCGTAGAGCTCGACGGACTGACCGCTGTCGAGGTCGGTCACCGAGCCCACGAAGGCGCGGTCGAGGTGCTCGACGCGCTGCGTCCGCAAGGCCAACGGAACCTGGTAGTGCTCCACCCCGTCCGGATAGGTCACGTCGGCGATCCAGATCTGCACCCCGGCCGCCTGCTGGTCCTCCCGGTCCCCGGTGAGCGTCGGCTGGGCGTTCTCGGTGGGCGGCGCGAGCGTCGCGAGCAGGCGTGCCGCGACGGAGCCGGACCGGGACTTGCCCGCGTACCAGCGCTGACGGCCGAGCCATTCCGGTAGGACGCGCGTGACCTCAGCGGTGTCGATCCTCACCCAGTTACCCCATTCCTGTTGTCACCATCGGGCGAAACCTCATCGGTGTCTTCGGTGAATGCTTCGGGAAGCGAACCCCAGCCGGAACCCTCGGAGGCCGGCAGGCCGGTTCCGGCCTGCAGTTGGTGCGCCGGAATGCGCAGCCAGTAGAAGCCGTGGCCCGCGACGGTGAGCAGGTAGGGCAACTCGCCGATCGCGGGAAAGCGGCTGCCGCCCGTCATCTCCATCGGCTCGGCACCCTCCCACGCCCGCAGGTCCAACTCGACGGCCTGTGGGAATCGGGACAGGTTGTTCACGCACAGCACGATGTCGTCGCCGAACGCCCGGACGAAGGACAGCACCGCCGGGTTGGAGCCGCCCAGGTCGGTGAAGGTTCCCATGCCGAAGGCGGGATTGGCCTTGCGCAGCATGATCATTCGCCGCGTCCAGTGCAGCAGCGAGGACGTGTTGCGGGTCTGGGACTCGACGTTGGTGACCTGATAGCCGTAGACGGAGTCCAGGTTGACCGGCAGGTACAACCGTCCCGGATCGCAGTTGGAGAAGCCGGCGTTGCGGTCGGGCGTCCACTGCATCGGGGTCCGGACGCCGTCACGGTCACCGAGCCAGATGTTGTCGCCCATCCCGATCTCGTCGCCGTAGTACAGCACCGGCGAACCCGGCAGCGACAGCAGCAGAGCGGTGAACAGCTCGATGCGGTTGAGGTCGTTGTCGAGCAGCGGGGCGAGCCGCCGCCGGATGCCGATGTTGGCCTTCATCCGGGGGTCCTGGGCGTACTCGTTCCACATGTAGTCGCGCTCTTCGTCGGTGACCATCTCGAGGGTCAGCTCGTCGTGATTGCGCAGGAAGATTCCCCACTGGCAGTTGTCCGGGATCGACGGTGTCTGCGCCAGGATCTCGGAGATCGGGTAGCGGCTCTCGCGGCGGACGGCCATGAAGATCCGCGGCATCACCGGGAAGTGGAAGGCCATGTGGCACTCGTCGCCACCGGAGTCGAAGTCGCCGAAGTACTCGACCACGTCGTCGGGCCACTGGTTGGCCTCGCACAGCAGCACCCGGTCGGGATAGTTGTCGTCGACCTCCTTGCGAATCCGCTTGAGGACGTCGTGGGTCTCTTTCAGGTTCTCGCCGTTGGTGCCGTCACGCTCGAACAGGTAGGGCACCGCGTCGAGCCGGAAGCCGTCGATGCCCATGTCCAGCCAGAACCTGATGGCGTCCATGATCGCGTCGAAGACGGCCGGGTTGTCGAAGTTCAGGTCGGGCTGGTGAGAGAAGAACCGGTGCCAGAAGTACTGCTTGCGCACCGGGTCGAACGTCCAGTTCGAGGGCTCGGTGTCGACGAAGATCACCCGCGCGTCGGGCCACCGGGTGTCGTCGTCGGCCCAGACGTAGAAATCGCCGTAGGGGCCGTCCGGATGGTTGCGCGACTCCTGGAACCACGGGTGCTGGTCGGAGGTGTGGTTCATGACGAAGTCGATGATCACCCGGATGCCGCGGTCGTGCGCCGCGTTGAGGAAGTCCCGGAAGTCCTCGACGGTGCCGAACTCCGGCAGCACATCGGTGAAGTCGGCGACGTCGTAGCCGCCGTCCCGCAGCGGGGACGGAAAGAAGGGTGGCAGCCAGAGGCAGTCCACCCCGAGCCAGCTCAGATAGTCGAGCTTGTCGGTGAGCCCCTGCAGATCGCCCGTGCCGTCGCCGTTGGAGTCGGCGAAGCCGCGGACCAGCACCTCATAGAAGACAGCACGCTTGAACCACTCGGGATCAGGCGTGGTGGACGCAGGGTGATTCACTTCGGGTTCCAATCGCCGACGCTCCTGATGCATGTGTTTGCGAGTCTGCCACGTCGAAATCTCCCTCACAGGCCGCTCACTCGGCTGAGTTCGCCTCGAGCAGGCACGGCTCACTCGGCTGAGTTGGCGTGGGCAGGGCTCGGCTGGTTAGGCGGCTTATGCCACCCGTACGATGGCTGCCGATTCGGCCGACAACCGTACGCCGGACGTCCCACCCGGGGATTCGTCCAGCTCGGCGGTCGAGCCGGTGGCGAACACGATCTCGCCGGCGCCCGGTACCTCGACGGTCTGCGGCCGGCCGGCGAGATTGGCCACGACCCGGAACTCACCGCGGTGCACGACCACCCAGTTGCGATCCTCGTCGAAGTCGACCGAGACCTCGCCGAGCCGGGGATCGGCCAGGCTGGGATTGCTCGCGCGGAGCCGGATCAGGTCGCGGTACAGCCGCAGCACCCGCGCGTGCTCGCCGCCCTCGGGCTCGGACCAGTCCAGCACCGAGTCGTGGTAGGCGGCCGGGTCCTGCGGGTCCACCATCGCGGCGGTGTCCCAGCCGTGGTCGGCGAACTCGGCGACCCGGCCCTCGCTGACGGCCTTGCCCAGGTCGGCCTGCGGATGCGAGGTGAAGAAGGGCCACCTGGTACGGGCCGCCCACTCCTCACCCATCCACAGCATCGGGGTGAACGGCGAGGTGAGCAGCAGCGTCGCCCCGACGCCCAGCAGTCCCGGCGACACCAGCTCGGACAGCCGGTTCCCGGCCGCCCGGTTGCCGACCTGGTCGTGATCCTGCAGGAAGGCCACGAACCGCCAGCCCGGAGTGCGTTCGCGGTCCACCGGCTTGCCGTGGGTGCGGCCCCGGAAGCTGGAGTACGTCCCGTCGTGGAAGAACGCCCGGGTGAGTACCTTGGCCAGGCTCGGCAGCGATCCGAAGTCGCTGTAGTAGCCGTGCCGCTCGCCGGAGAGCATCGCGTGCAGCACGTGATGAACGTCGTCGTCCCACTGCGCGTCCAGGCCGTAGCCGCCCTCGGCCTGCGGGGTGATCAGCTTCGGGTCGTTCAGATCGGACTCGGCGATCAGCGGCAGCGGCCGGCCGGCCTTAGCGCTCAGCCGGCCCACCTCGGTCGCCAACTGCTGCAGCAGGTGGGTCTCGGAGGAGTCCACCAGGGCGTGCACCGCGTCCAGGCGCAGACCGTCGATATGGAACTCACCCAGCCACATCAGGGCGTTGTCCAGGATGTAGCGGCGGACCTCGTCGCTGCCGGGGCCGTCCAGGTTGACCAGGTCACCCCAGGTGTTGCGACCGGTCTTGAGGTACGGCCCGAACTTGGGCAGGTAGTTCCCGCTCGGGCCGAGGTGGTTGTAGACCACGTCCAGCACCACAGCCAAACCCCGGGCGTGGCAGGCGTCGACGAACCGCTTCAGCGCGTCCGGGCCGCCGTACGGCTCGTGCACCGCGTACCAGGCCACGCCGTCGTAGCCCCAGTTCCAGGTGCCGTTGACCGCGTTGAGCGGCAGCAGTTCGACGTGGCTGATCCCGAGCTCCACCAGATGATCGAGCCGCTCGATGGCCGAGTCGAGCGTCGCGCCCCTGGTGAAAGTGCCGACGTGCAGCTCATAGATCACGCCGCCGGCGAGCTTCCGGCCCTGCCAGCCGGAGTCCTGCCACTGGTGCGCCTGGGTGTTATAGACCTCGGTGAGGCCGTGTACGCCGTCGGGCAACCGCCGCGAGCGCGGGTCGGGGACGGCCGTCTCGTCGTCGTCCACCAGGTAGCCGTACCGGGTGCCCGGCGGCAGGTCCTCGTCGAGCTGCCACCAGCCGGAACGGAAGGCGTCCCTGGCAAGCTCTGTCTGCCGCTGATCCTCGCCGGTGGCGATCACCGCGCGCACGCGCTGGCTGTCCGGTGCCCATACTGCCGGTCGCATCGTGTTGCCTCGTCCTTGCTGTCGCGCTCGGACCTGTCTGCTCAGGCCGTCCCTCTGGGAAATTGTCTGGTCCGGAAAGCTCAGTCGCTGAGGGCCAGCAGGGCGACCGGGTAGTCCGCGAGCAGCACGGCCACCTCGACGGTGCCGCTGTACTCGTGGCCGGTGAGATCGTCCCGGTAGCGGCCGTTGGGCAGGGTCACCGCGGTGTCGTGCCACCCCCCGGCGCGCTGCAGGCCGACCGGAAGCCGGGTCGCCACGGTGATCGCGCCGCCACGGTCGAAGGCCACCACGTGCTCGGCCGCCTCGCCCGCCGCGGTCAGCGGCGTGTACGAGCTGAACCGGTCCGGGTGCAGCCTGCGCAACCGCAGCACGCACGCGGTCAGCCACAGCTTCGCCTTTCCGATCATCTCGAGCTGCAGTCCCGGCGTACTGGACCGGCCGCTATTGACCGAATGCGCCGGACGGCTGTCGAGCTCACTCAGCAACTGCCGCCGCAGGTCGAAGTCGACCGGACGCCGATTGTCCGGATCCACCAGGGAATAGTCGAACAGCTCGGTGCCCTGGTAGACGTCGGGGATGCCGGGCATGGTGAGTTGCACCAGCTTCTGCGACAGGCTGTTGGACCAGCCGTGCGGCGTCACCTCGGCCATCAGGTCGTCGAGCAGGTTGTAGATCTCCTTGTCGACATAAGCCCGATCGACCACCGCGTGTACCGCTGCCTCGAAGTCGGCATCCGAGTCGCGCCAGCCGGTCCCCGCACTGGCCTCGCGCATCGCCTTCTCGGCATAGGCGTGCATCCGCTCCGGCTCGATCCAGCCGGCTCCGACGAACGTCTGCCAGAGCAGGTAGCCGAAGCTCTGGTCGGGCAGCGGGCAGCGCTGCATCAGCTGCTCGGCAGCCGCGTACCAGCGCTCGCCGAGTTCGGGCAGCACCGCGACCCGGGCCCGGACGTCCTCGCTGCGCTTGGTGTCGTGGGTGGACAGCGTGGTCATGGACTCGGGCAGCAGCCGCTGGCGCTGTTCCTGCGCGGCGTGGAACTCCGCGACCGTGCTGCCGAAGCTGCCGGGATCTCCGCCGACCTCGTTCAGGCCGATGGCCCGGTTGTAGCGGTAGTAGGCGGTGTCCTCGACGCCCTTGGCCATGATGGCACCGGTCGCCTGCTCGAAGCGGACGGTGACCTCCCGGTCCCCGCCAGCCAGCAGCGGGAGCAGCGCGTCGAAGGTGCCGGCGAGCTCGGGTTTGCGCGAGGTCGCCAACTGGACGGCCGCACGCAACTGCTCGTTGCCCACCGGCTGGTAGGACCGGTACACCGGAAACGCGACAGCCAGCTCGGTGAGGGCCGCGACCACGAGCTCGTCGCCGTCGGCCAGGTCCGGTGCCGCGGCCCGGACGGCCCGCCCGATGCGCAGCAGCTCCGCGTGCAGGATGGTGGTGGCGACCAGCCTCTTGCCCTGTGCGACATGGCTGCCCCAGTCCCGGTCATCGCCGGTGAGCGACCGGTACCGGCTGCTGGCCGTGGCCTCGTCGGCCGGGTCGTAGAGCAGCGAGTTGACCTCGGCCAGCGCGTCGTACCCGGTGGTGCCGGCGACCGGCCACTGTTCGGGCAGCAGCTCCCCGGGCTCGGTGATCTTCTCCACCGTGATCCACGAGTCGGGCGCGGCCGCGGCCAGCCACTCCAGGTACTCGGCCGGGTTGGCGAGGCCGTCCGGGTGGTCGATCCGGATTCCGTCGACGCCGCCGGTGGAAACCCAGCGCAGGAGCTCGGCATGGGTGGCGTCGAAGACGGCACGGTTCTCGACCCGGATGCCGGCCAGATCGGTGACGGCGAAGAAGCGCCGGTAGTTCTGCTCGGCGTCCGCCCGCCGGTAGCTGACCAGCTCGTAGTGCTGGCGCCCGTGCACCTCGGCGGGGGTCGCCCCCCCGGGCGCCGTGCCGGGTGCGATCGGGAAGCGGTGCTCGAAGTAGCGCAGCTCGCCGTCTTCCAGGGTGAGCTGGTCGTCGGTGAAGTCGTCCCCGAGGACAGGCAGCTTGATGCGGCCGCCGCCTGCCTTCCAGTCGACGTCGAACCAGGCGGCGTGCTCGCCCTCGCTGCCGAGACGGAGCAGCTCCCACCAGGCCTTGTTCTGCGCCGCGTCGGCGACGCCCATGTGGTTGGGGACGATGTCTACGACGACCTCGAGCCCGAGCTCGCGCGCCTTGGCGACCACGTCGAGGCGCCCCTGCTCACCGCCACGCTCGGGGTCCACCCGGTCATGGCTGGTGAGGTCGTAACCGTGGTCGGAGCCTGAGGTGGCCTGCAGGATGGGGGACAGGTAGACCGCGTCCGCCCCCAGCGTCTTCAGGTAGTCCGCCACCTCGGCCGCCGCGCTGAGCGGGAACTGCTGCCGGATCTGCAGCCGGTACGTCGAGGTGGGAACCGCCATCAGCTCATCCTCTGCAGCACGACCAGCGTGCGTGGCTGAACCGGCACCGTACTGCCCGGCGCGAACGGCTTCTCGTCGTCGCCGGCCAGCTCGTCCGAGGCAGTGTCGATGACGACCTGCCAGCAGACCTCGTCACCGAGACCGGGGAGCTGGAAGTCGATCGGCTCGTCGTGGGCGGAGAAGCAGAGCAGGAACGAGTCGTCGGTGACCGGGCCGCCGCGCTCGTCGGTGCCCGGAATGGCCGCGCCGTTGAGGAACACCGCGACCGACCGGCCGAAGCCGGAGTCCCAGTCCTCATCGGTCATCTCGCTACCGTCCGGACGCAACCAGGCGATGTCGGGCAGGCTCTCTTCACCCTTGCGCTTGATCGGCCGGCCGTCGAAGAACCGGCGGCGGCGGAACGCCGGGTGCTCCCGGCGAAGGGCGGCGATGCGGCTGGTGAACGCCATCAGCGCCTCGTCCGCGGACTTCCAGTCGATCCAGGTCAGCTCGTTGTCCTGGCAGTAGCCGTTGTTGTTGCCGTGCTGGGTGCGGCCGAGCTCGTCACCATGGCAGAGCATCGGAACGCCCTGCGACAGGAACAGTGTCGCGATGAGGTTGCGCTGCTGCCGCGCGCGCAGCGCGTTGATCCCGGGGTCATCCGTCGGGCCCTCGACGCCGCAGTTCCACGACCGGTTGTGGCTCTCGCCGTCGTTGTTGTTCTCGCCGTTGGCCTCGTTGTGCTTCTCGTTGTACGACACCAGGTCGCGCAGCGTGAAGCCGTCGTGCGCGGTGACGAAGTTGATGCTGGCGACGGGCCGGCGGGCGGAGTGCTCGTACAGGTCGGCCGAGCCGGTGAGCCGGGCCGCGAACTCGCCGAGAGTGGCCGGCTCGGCGCGCCAGAAGTCACGGACGGTGTCGCGGTACTTGCCGTTCCATTCAGTCCATTGCGGCGGGAAGTTGCCGACCTGGTACCCGCCGGGGCCGATGTCCCACGGCTCGGCGATGAGCTTGACCTGACTGACGGTCGGGTCCTGCTGCACGAGTTCGAAGAAGCTCGACAGCCGGTCCACGTCGTAGAACTCGCGGGCCAGGGTGGCGGCGAGGTCGAAGCGGAAGCCGTCGACGTGCATCTCGGTGACCCAGTACCGCAGCGAGTCCATGATCAGCTGCAGCGAGTGCGGATGCCGGACGTTGAGGCTGTTGCCGGTACCGGTGTAGTCGGTGTAGTAGCGCTTGTCGTCCTCTTCGAGCCGGTAGTACGCGGCGTTGTCGATGCCGCGGAAGCTGACCGTCGGACCCAGGTGGTTGCCCTCGGCGGTGTGGTTGTAGACCACGTCGAGGATGACCTCGATGTCGGCGGCGTGCAGCGCGCGCACCATGGTCTTGAACTCCTGCACCTGGCCGCCGGGCGTGGTCGACGAGCTGTACTTGGAGTCCGGCGCCAGGAAGCCGATGGTGTTGTAACCCCAGTAATTGCTCAGGCCCTTGTCTATCAGCGTGGAGTCGTTGGCGAAGTGGTGGACGGGCATCAGCTCGATCGCGGTCACGCCGATGGAGTGCAGGTGCTCGATGATCAGCGGGTGCGCGACGCCGGCGTAGGTGCCGCGAAGCTCCTCCGGCAGGCCCGGGTGCCGCTCGGTGAGGCCCTTGATGTGCGCCTCGTAGATCACGGTGTCGGCGTACTGGCGCTTCGGGGGCCGGTCGACGCCCCAGTCGAAGAACGGGTTGATCACCACGGACTTCGGCATGTGCTCGGCCGAGTCGTCATCGTTGCGGCTGTCGGGGTCGCCGAAGTTGTAGCCGAACAGCGACTGCTCCCAGTCGAAGGTGCCGTGAATGGCCTTCGCGTACGGGTCGAGCAGCAGCTTGTTGGGGTTGCACCGCTGACCGTTCTCGGGGTCATGGGGCCCATGCACGCGGTAGCCGTAGAGCTGACCGGGCTCGATACCTGGTACGAAGGCGTGCCAGACCAGGCCGTCGACCTCCGGAAGGTCGATCCGGGTCTCGGTGCCGTCGGCGTCGAACAGGCACAGCTCGACCCGGTCAGCGATGTCGCTGAAGAGGCCGAAGTTGGTGCCCGAGCCGTCGTAGGTTGCACCGAGCGGGTACGCGGTGCCTGGCCAGATCTGCATGAGTCTCCTTGATTGCCCGAAACGCTGATTCCCCAGCGTTCCAGATGCTCGCAACTGGCCGGACGAGCAGCCCCCGGTAAGCGGGGGGTTCGGAGGAGATATTACCGACAGCGTCCGACGGCACGCGCCACCGCTGACGCCGCGCTACCTCAGTGCTGGCCCACTCAGTGCTGGCCCACTCAGTGTTCGCTCGAGCCGTTGAGCTGGTCCGAGCCCGTGAGCTGCTCCGTCGCGGTGCTGAGGGGCGGCACGGTGGGCAGCGGCGGGACGGACGGCAGCGCCGTTGCGGGCTGGTCGTCGAGGCCCTCGTGCGCCAGTAACGAGTCGGGATCGCCGTCCGAGGCCCGCAGGTTGCCGGCCTCGGGCTGGGCCGCGGCGGGCGGCAGGTTGGAGTCGAACCAGCCCTCGGTGTCGATCTTCTCCCCGGGCGGGGTGTCGGCTGCCGCGTTCGGACCGCCGGTGCTGGTCGCCGACAGCCAGGACGGGGTGCCTCCAGCAGTGCTGGCGGTGCCCCCAGCACCGTCGGTGCTGGCGGTGCGCCCAGTGCCTGCCGCCGCGCTGCCGGCCGCGCCCGCGAGGCCGGCCAGGCCTTCGAGTGCCTTGGAGAACTCGCTCGGCACGATCCACATCTTGTTGGCGTCGCCCTGAGCTATCTGGGGCAGCGTCTGCAGGTACTGGTAGGCGAGCAGCGCCGGGTCCGGCTTCGCGGCGTGAATCGCGTTGAAGGTCGTCTCGATCGCCTTGGCCTGGCCCTGGGCGCTGAGGTAACGGGCGGCGCGCTCGCCCTCCGCGCGCAGGATGCGGGACTGCCGGTCCGCTTCCGCGGCGAGGATCGTGGCCGTCTTCGCACCCTCGGCCGACAGGATCTGCGCCGCCTTCTGACCCTCGGCGGTCTTGATGGCTGATTCCCGTTGCCCTTCGGCGGAAAGGATGATCGCGCGCTTGTCGCGGTCGGCCCGCATCTGCTTCTCCATGGCGTCGCGGATGGAAGGCGGTGGCTCGATCGCCTTGATCTCGACCCGGGCGACCCGGATTCCCCACGGGCCGGTGGCCTCGTCCAGCACCCCGCGCAGCTGGGTGTTGATGCCGTCCCGGCTGGTCAGCGTCTGCTCCAGGTTCAGGGAGCCGACCACGTTGCGCAGCGTCGTGATGGTGAGCTGCTCGACGGCCTGGATGTAGTTCTGGATCTCATACGTGGCCGAGCGCGGGTCGGTGACCTGGAAGTAGATGACCGAGTCGATGCCCACCGTGAGGTTGTCGGAGGTGATCACCGGTTGCGGCGGGAAGCTGACGACCTGCTCGCGCATGTCGATCAGCGGCCGCATCCGGTCCACGAAAGGCACCAGCACGGCTACCCCGGGACCCTGGGTGCGGGTGTACCGGCCCAGCCGTTCGACCACCGACGCGCGCGCCTGCGGCACGATCCGAACGCTGCGCAGCAGCGTGATGACGACAAGCGCGGCGACGATCAACACCGCGATCAGTACAGCGTCCATGCTGACTCCTTCTCAGAGATCTGTGCGGTCTCACTGGCTCTCGGCGGTGCTGGGTCTGCGTCTCGGGTGCGGGATCGGGTTTTCACAGCGTGTGGGTCCAGACGAGCGCGGTCGCGCCGCTGATCTGCATCACCTGCACGCTGGCGCCCACCGGGATCACCTGGGTCTCGTCGTAGGATCGGGCCGACCACTCGCCGCCATTGAGCCGGACCCGGCCGCCCTTGGCGTCGACCGTGCTCAGCACGATGGCGTTCGTACCGACCAGCGCGCTGGTCCCGTCCAGAGTCGTGTCTGTCCCGGTGAGGTGGCGCTTGGCGACCGGCCGGACGAACAGCAACAGCGCCAGCGCGCCGGCGATAGCGACGGCGACCTGCGCCGCCGGTGGCAGTCCCGCCGCCGCGCCCACGCCGCCCGCCGCGGCGCCGCCCGCGCACATGATCAGCACCAGGTCCAGCGACAGCGTCTCAGCACCCGCCAACGCCGCGGCGAGGATGAGCCAGAGCAGCCAATCGTGCACGCCCCCATGGAACCACGCTATGGCGGTTCTGCCCGCTGAAAGGAGCCTTCTGTGACCGCTTCTCAACCGGGCTGGTCCAACCGGCTTCGTCGGGCTGTCCTTTCCCGCGTCCGGAGGGGCGCAATATGAACGGATGCTCTCATCCCTCGCCCCGGCGCGCCGCCGGCTCGTCGTCGGGATTGTGGCCCTCGTCCTGCTCGCCGCGCTGGTGGCAGTCGGGATCGCGATCGCCGGCGGGTCCTCGCGCGGCAAGGCCGGGACCGCGCCACCGGTCGCACAGAGCAGGCCGGGTCCCGTGCTCCTGCTTCCCGGCTACGGCGGGTCCACCACCGGACTGCGGGTACTGGCGGGACGGTTACGGACGTCCGGCCGGGGCGTCGAGGTGGTCAGCCTGCCGGACAACGCCCAGGGCGACCTGCGGGCGCAGGCGCGGGTGGTGGCGAGCGCGGCCAAGGCGGCAATGGCACGAGCGGGCGCCGCGTCCGTGGATGTCGTCGGGTACTCCGCGGGCGGCGTGGTCGCCCGGATCTGGCTCAAGGAAGACGGCGGGGCGGCGATCGCGCGACGCGTGGTCACCCTCGGCGCGCCACAGCACGGAACGGAACTGGCCACGCTGGGATCGCTGTTCCAGGGGGAATGCCCGACGGCGTGCCAGCAGTTGACGCCGACCAGCGACGTGCTCGCCGCGCTCAACGCGGACAACGAGCTTCCGGCCGGTCCCGCCGTGATTTCGCTGTGGAGCAGCAGCGACGAGGTGGTGATCCCGCCGCGGTCGGCTGAGTTGAAGGGCGCGCTGAACATCGAGATTCAGCAGGTCTGCGCCGGTTCCACTGTGCGGCACGGCGCGTTGCCGACCGACCCGCTGGTGTCGGCGATGGTGGCCGTGGAGCTCGGTGGCAGCCGGCCGACCAGCCTCACCGCCAGGGACTGCGCCCGGTTGAGCAAGGGCTCCTGAGCCGACTTGTTGGGCTGTGCTGGCTCAGCTGGTGATGTCCTTGGTGGTGAAGTTTGCCCAGGCGGCGCCGAGCAGAACCACCACGTACACGCCCTGCAGCGCGACCCCGCGCACTACGTTGCGCCACAGGATCGGATTGCGGAACAGGTCGATGAACGAGAGCCAGTACCGGGTCGGCAGGTACGGCTGCAGCGCGCGGGAGGCGTCGATGGTGAGCAGCAGCGACGACGCGATCAGGATGGCCAGCGCGCCGAGGCTGGCCGACAGGGCGGAGTCGGTGAGGGTGGACAGGAACAGCGCGACCGCGGCGACCCCCAGCATCGAGAAGGCCACGTAGCCGACGGCGATCAGCGTCCGGACGGCGAGCTGGCCGGGTGTGAGCGCGCTCCCCGACACACTGGTCACCGCGACGCCCAGGGACTGGTTGCCCAGCAGCGCGCGCCCGACCAGGAACCCGGTGCCGGCGACCACCACGACGGAGACGCACACGAACACGAACACCGCGACGAGCTTCGCGGCGAGCAACCTGGTCCGCCCGACCGGGCGGATCAGCAGGTAGCGCAGCGTTCCGCCCTGGGCCTCGCCGGCAATGGAGTCACCGGCGACGACCGCCACCGCGACCGGCAGGAACAGCGGCAGCACGATGCCGAGCGCGGCCACCGCGAACAGCGAGCCGTTGGCCAGCACCGCCGACAGGAACGCCGGCCCCTGCCCGGGCCGCGGGCCGATGTGCGTGATCGCCAACAGCACCGCCACGAGCGTCGGCAACGCGTCCAGCAGCGCGATCGTCAGCCAGGTCCGGGGCCGGCGGAACAGCTTGAGTAGTTCGATCCTGATCACGAGGGCTCCACCCGATCCGCGCTCGGTCCGGTGAGCTCCAGAACGGTCTGTTCCAGACTTCGCCGTTCCAGGCCGAGCTCACTGACCCGGACGCCGCGCTGCACCAGCCGGGCATTGAGCTCGGCCGGGTCCAGGGCGCGAATCAGCAGCCGGTCGCCGTCCTGGTGCTCGACGTGTCCGTCCAGCAAAGACCGGGCGGCGGCGATGTCGGGCGTGCGCACCACGATCCGTCCGGTGGGTTTCTGCAGGTCTGCCAGCTGTGATTGCACGATCAGCCGGCCACGGTCGAGCACTCCGACCCGGGTGCACAGCTGTTCCACCTCGGCGAGCAGATGGCTGGACAGGAAGATGGTGGTGCCGTTGGCGTGCAGGTGCAGCAGCAGCTGGCGGATCTCCTGGATGCCCTGTGGGTCCAAGCCGTTGGTGGGCTCGTCCAGGATCAGCAGTTCGGGAGACCGCAACAGGGCCGCGGCCAGGCCGAGTCGCTGGCGCATGCCCAGCGAGTACGCTTTCACCGGGCGCCGTCCGACACCACCCAGGCCGACGTGCGTCAATGCCTCGTCGACCCTAGCGCCGCGGTTGCGGCGGCTGGCGCCGGGACCGCTGCCATCGAGCAGCAGCAGGTTGGTCCGGCCGGACAGGTGCCCGTACGAGCCGGGACCCTCCACCAGCGCGCCGACCTTGGGCAGCACCCGACCGGTGGCCTTGGGCATCCGCTGGCCGAGCAGCTCGATCTGGCCGGACGTCGCCAGCACCAGGCCCAACAGCATCCGGACGGTGGTGGTCTTGCCGGAGCCGTTCGCGCCCAGGAAGCCGTAGATGTCACCGCGGCGCACATCCAGGTCGATGGAGTCGACCGCGACGAGCGAGCCGAACCGCTTCGTCAGGCCGCGGGTGGCGATGACGGAGGTGCCGGCGGTCGAGACGGCGGCTGATGGGCTGAACAAGCCTTCGGACGCGGGCGCGCCGCCAGAGCTGTGAGAGTCGCCGGGTGTGGCACCTAGTGCTGAGGCTTCGGTGCTCATGGCAGTTCCGGGTGCGGCGGGAGCTCGGCCGCGGCGGTGGTCAGGATGGTCGATTGCACGGTGCCGACCAGCAGCCAGGCGCTGCCGAATCGCGCACTGTTGCTGAGCAGCAGGTTCAACGGACCCACCGAGACGTTGAAGTCGGCGTTGGAATCGACGGTGCTGTCCCCGGGGCTCGCGCTGCTGGTCGGCTTGGCGGCGCCGAGCTGCTGGCGAAGCAGGTACGCGGCACGTCCGGGCAGCGGTACCGCGACGAACTCGGTGACGCCCCGGCCGTATACGCCGACGCTGCCGAGCTTGGGCAGCGCGGTGTTGCGAGCGATGCCGGCCAGGTTCGCCGGTGATACCACTCCGGCGAGCTGGTCGATTGCCGTGGCAAGGTCCTGCGAGGTGCCGCTGCTGATGCTCGCGTTCGCCGGCGGTGAGAAGGCGGTGACGGACGCCGACGGGGTGGCGAGTGACAGGTCCAGGAAGCTGCTGGATACCGCGGGGCTCAGGGCCTGCTTGCCCCGGACGACCACCCGGAGCGGCAGGCCGGTAGCGGGGTCGGCCCACACGTCGACGTGGTCGATGCTGGACGTCTGCGCGTCCGGCTGGATCCGCAGGCCGGCGGCGCTGTGCCCAGCGATGCGGTCCGAGCCGATCCGTGATGCCTCCCGGGGCAGTGCCTCGCTGAGTAACCGGCGCCCCAGCTCGGGCGGCGTGAGGTCGACCGCTGTCGGCAGCCGGACGCGGGGTGCCTGCGGTTGTTCGGTCCAGGTGGCGCTGTTCGACTCGTAGTTCCAGGTCCAGTAGCCCCGGGCGCTGCGCCGGACGTCGGTCTCGCCGGCGATACCCACCGAGTCCACGCGCCAGTCGTCGGTCGAGCGCCACCACACTCGTAGCTGGCTCTGGCCGCCGAACAGATCCGCGATGGAGCTGAACTGGTTGGTGACCGGCAGGCTCAACCCGCCGGTGGATTGGGCGTAGCCGCTGTACGGCGTGGATGCCGAGTGCTGGATGCGGGTGAGCAGTTGCGACGCGCTCAGCTCGGGGGTGTGCGACGGCAGCGCGCCGACTGCGGACGGCAACGCCACCAGGACCGCGATGCCGGCGAGGACGACAAGCCATCGCCGCGGGGAGGTCATTCCTCACGGTACGTCAGACGGCGGCGATGCTGCCCGCGTTGCCGACGAGCGTTCAGGCTCTCGGCTCGCAGGCAGCGATAGCCCGCAAGCGGCGGTAGTGCGGTTTCCCGATCTCCCGATGTCCCGATGTCGCGCTGGCAGTGCGACGCTGGCAGGGCTGCGCGGTGTCGGGGATAGTGGCTGGATGGCACACCCGATGACCCACGAGCAGATCCGTGCATTTCTCACCGAGGGGTACCGGACCGGCAAGGTCGCCACGGTGCGTGCGGACGGCCGTCCGCATGTGGCGCCGATCTGGTTCGTGCTCGACGGCGACGACATCGTCTTCATGACGGGGGCCGAGACGGTGAAGGGCAGGTCGCTGCGTCGCGATCCGCGGGTTGCGATGTCGGTGGACGTGGAGGAGCCACCGTACGGATTCGTGCTCGTCGAAGGGTCCGTGACGATCTCGACGGACCTGAACGAGATGCTGCCGCTTTCGATCGAAATCGCGCGACGGTATGTCGGTGACGAGCGCGCGGAGGAGTACGGCCGGCGCAATGCCGTCGAGGGCGAGTTGCTGATCCGGCTGCGTCCGGACAAGACCGTCGCCGTGGCTGACCTGATGGGCTGACCGCAGCACACCGGTGAAGCGCGGCCGTGGCGGGATGCAGCGGTCGTCCGGGCCAGTGCTCGGTACGGCGTCGACCCGCGCAGCGCACGGCGTTGGCCCGCGCTGCGCACGGCGTTGGGCCGCCCAGCGCACGGCACGGCATTGCCCGGCAGCATGCTCATCCTGAGACGATGGCTCATGGTGCTACCGAGAATCGTGAGTTGCGCAGGGGTTTTCGTTCCGGGTCGATCCACTCCGGTGGGATGAACCACGGGATCCCGGCACGCATGTCGATCGTCCATTGCTGGCGTTCGTGCCGGTCGTGGTGGTAGTCGCACAGCAGGCACATGCCGTCGACGTCGGTCTGGCCGCCGTCCGCCCACGGAATCACGTGGTGCTTCTCGGTCCACTCCGGCGGTGCCTGGCAGCCGGGAAACGCGCAGCCGCCGTCCCGGGCAATCAGTGCCAGTGTCTGATGCTCTGTTGCCAGCCGCCGTGTTCGACCGAGCGCCAGTGGCTTACCGTTGCTGTTGTGCACGATCCACGCGATAGCTGCTTGGTCGGCGAGTCGTAATGCGCAGTCGATGCTGAGCGGCTGGCCGAAGGACGTGCTTGCCACCCCGGTTCGCGACTCCAGTTGGTCGGCCGTCATGGTGATGAGCACGGTCGCGGGAGTGCCGCCGGACTTCGGCAGTTCGCCGGACCGCAGCGCGAGCTTGAGCACGGATCGGAAGGCGTCGTGGCGGCGCTGTCCCGGCGTGCGCTCATCGCGGCCGCCGGCGTCGGTGGGTTGCGGCGCAGACAGCGAGCCCAACACCGCACTCGCGAGAGCACTGCACTCCGCATCGAGTTCTCCGCTGATGCGATGCATACCATCGCCCAGAGCCGTTACGGTTACGTTCCTGCGACGTGCTTGGTCGCGCTCGTCGGTCAGGCTTCCATCGGGGTCAAGGGTGTCCAGCAGTCGGTGAGCCACACCGGTGAGCTGCCTCGCGTCGATCTTCGTTGCCCAGTCGGCGAGGAATCGCTCCGCCTCAGCAGCCTCCTCGACCGGCAAGCAGGCGGGAAGCTTGTGGAGCGTGCGCAGGATCACCGAGGCGTGCTCGTCGGTGATGCGTCCTGCGGTTCGGTGTTCGGCCGTTGCCTCCCATAATGGCGCGAGAGCCTGTCCCGAGGGCGACAGTCGCACGCCCAGCTCGCGAGCGTGTCGCACCCTGCGACCGGCCTCGGCAGGGGACAGGTTCAGCACTCCGGCCAGTACCGCGGCAGCGTTGCGCATCACCAGCCGCTCGGGAATGGCTCGGCTGTCCAAAGCCGCCACGACGTGCTGGTCGAAGCATTCGAGCCGGCGGCGCGCAGTCTCGACCGCGCGCATGGTGTCGAGCACTTCGGCGTCGGTCAGCGAATCCATCGGTGAACGCAGCAGATCGTCTACGGCAGCGGTCAGTGCGGTCACCCTCGCGGCAACCGACCCATCCATCCCCGAAACGCCCATAGGAGAAGGCTAGGACAGGGGTCTGACAAAACCGGGCCAAGCACAGCCGAGCCGATCAGAACCACTAGGGTCTGTCTCCCGGATCATGTCCTGAGCCAGAGGGCGAGGCTGGCTAGGACGACGCCGCCGAGGTAGTTGGTGGCGAGTTTGTCGAAGCGGCTGGCGATGCCGCGCCACTGCTTGAGTTGGGCGAAGCAGCGTTCGACGACGTTGCGGTCGCGGTAGGCGCTGTTGTCGAAGCTGTAGGGCCGGCCGCCGGCGCTGCCCCGAGCCGTGCGGTGGTGCTTCTGGTCCTCCCGCTCGGGGATCGTCACCGCGATGCCGCGACCGCTGAGCATGCGACGGTTCGTCCTGGAGCTGTAGCCCTTGTCCGCGAGCAGCCGGGTGGGCCGGGTCCGTGGTCTTCCAGGACCCTGCCGAGGCACCCGAATCTGCGCCAGCAACGGCCCGAGCAGCTGGGTGTCGTTGGTGTTCCCGCTGCTCAGCAGCATCGCCAGCGGCCGTCCCCGGCCGTCGCACGCCAGATGAACCTTGCTCGTCAAGCCGCCCCGCGACCGCCCGATCGCATGATCAACCGGCTCCAGGCGCAGATCCTTGTAGTTCGACCGAGCCCCCCCTGACCTGACAGGCCTGCGGCCGGGCCCCGGCGCTGTGCTGATGCGCACGGGCGATCGTGGAGTCCGCTGACACCACCCAGTCCAGGCCCCCAGCCGCGTCTGCGTCCGCCTGCACCGCCTGCAGCAGCCGCACGTACGTCCCGTCAGCGCTGAACCTGTCGTGCCGCTTCCACACCGTCTGCCACGGCCCGAACCGCTCCGGCAGGTCCCGCCACGGCGAGCCGGTCCGGAACCGCCACGCGATCGCCTCCAGCACCAGACGGTGATCCCGAAAGCGCCCCCCGCGCAACCCCTCCGAGCTCGGCAGCAACGGCTCGATCCGCGCCCACGCCTCATCTGAGAACACCACAGCAGCCATACCGAACAAGATCTCGCCCCCGACCGCCTACATCCCGGAGACACGCCCTAGGCGAAACAGGTCTCAGCCGCCAGGGCCTACAGGTGCCGGTGCACCGCGAAGATGTGCGCCGGCGCGTCGGGACTCAACCGGACGAAGTTGTGCTCGCTCCACGGATAGTTCACCCCGCTGAGCAGGTCGGCCGCGGCGAAGCTCTTGTCCGTCCCGATGCCCAGCTCGTCCAGTCGCAGGTGCACCCATCCCTCACGGGTGTTGTGCGGATCCATCGAGCACGCAACGAGAATCGTGTCACCGGTCGCGGAATCGTGCTTGGAGAACACCAGGATCGCGTCGTTCTCGCTGTAGTGGAAACGCAGGTTGCGCAACAGGTGCAGCGCGGGGTGCGCTCGGCGGATCCCGTTGAGTCGCTTGAGAAACGGCGCCAGCGAGTCGCCGCGCCTGATCGCGCCCTCGTAGTCGCGCGGGCGCAGCTGGTACTTCTCGGAGTTCAGGTACTCCTCGCTGCCAGGGCGGACCGGCACGTTCTCGTACAGCTCGTAACCCGAGTAGATGCCGTACGCGGGCGCCATCATCGAGGCGAGCACGGCGCGGATCGCGAACGCTGCGCGCCCGCCGTGCACCAGGAATTCATTGAGGATGTCGGGAGTGCTCGGAAAGAAGTTGGGCCGCATGTAGTCGGCCGCCTCGACCAGCTCCTCACCGTACTGCCCCAGCTCCGAGGCGGTGTTTCGCCAGGTGAAATAGGTGTAGCTCTGGGTGAAGCCGATCCGAGCCAGCTCATGCATCATGGCCGGCCTGGTGAACGCCTCGGCCAGGAAGAGCACGTCGGGATGCTCCGCCTTGATGCTGCGGATGAGCCACTGCCAGAAGTTGAGCGGCTTGGTGTGCGGATTGTCGACCCGGAAGATCCTCACACCGCGCGAGATCCACAGCAGCGCGACCCGCAGCACCTCGGCCGCCAGTCCGGCCGGGTCGTTGTCGAAGTTGAGGGGGTAGATGTCCTGGTATTTCTTCGGTGGGTTCTCGGCAAACGCAATCGTGCCGTCGGGCAACGTGGTGAACCACTCGGGGTGCTCGGTCACCCAGGGGTGATCCGGCGCGCACTGCAGAGCGAAGTCGAGCGCCACCTCGAGGTCCAGTTCACGGGCTCGCGCCACGAAGGCCGCGAAGTCCGCCTCGGTGCCCAGCTCGGGGTGGATGGCGTCGTGGCCACCCTCTGCCGAGCCGATCGCCCATGGCGAGCCGGTGTCCGTCGGCTTGGCGTTCAGGGTGTTGTTCGGTCCCTTGCGGTTGACCCGTCCGATCGGGTGGATCGGCGGCAGGTACGCCACGTCGAAGCCGAGGTCCGCGACGTAGTCCAGATGCTTGGTGGCGTCGGCGAGCGTGCCGTGCCGCGCCGGGCGCGCCGGATCGTCCGGGTCGTTGGCCAGCTCCGCGCCGATGGAGCGCGGAAAGAACTCGTACCAGGCGCCGTACAGTGCCCGCTGCCGATCGACCCAGACCTCGTGACTCGAGGACTCGGTGATCAGCTCGCGGACGGGGTAGTCATGGGCGAGCTCGCGCACCTCACTGCTCATCGCGCGGGTGGTGCGCAGGGGCAGGTCGACGGACTCCCGGCGCAGATCCGCCGCGGTCTCCAGGGCGAGCTCGGAGCCTGCCTTCGAGCCGGCCAGCTTCGATACCTCGTCGAAGAGCCGGGCGCCGATCTCGAGATCGTTGGCGAGTTCTTCGGCACTCTGGCCGGCGTCCATCTTGACCTCGACCGCGTGGTACCAGGTCGCCAGCGGATCGCGCCACGCCTCGATCACGTACGTCCAGGTGCCGGTGCTGTCGGCCACCACCTCGGCGCGCCAGCGGTCCGTGCCGCCGCCCAGCGGGCGCATCCGGTTGAAGCCGGCTGCTTTTCCGTCAGGTGAGCGCCACACGACAGACGCGGCTACGGCGTCGTGTCCCTCACCGAAGACGGTCGCCTCGACAGGGACCGGCTCGCCGACAACGGCCCTGGCGGGCAGCTCTCCGTGCGCGATCACCGGATGTACGAAATTGAGTCCTAAGCGTCCAGCCACGCCTCTACGGTATCGTCCCGGCGGCCGCCCGCAATCACCGCTGATGGGATTGTCCGTAAGCGCTACCGCCAGCCGCTATCGTGTGCGGAATGAAGGCACTACGACGACTGACCGTCCGCGCGGCCCTGCCCGCAGCACTGGCTCCGCTCGGCGAGATCGTGGCGAACCTACGCTGGTCCTGGCACGCGGATTCCCTAGACCTCCTGGAGTCGATCGACCCTGAGCTGTGGGCCGAGTGCAACGGCGACCCCGCCCGGCTGCTGGGCGGCGTGAGCACGGAGCGCCTCGCCGCCCTCGCCAAGGACCGCAAGTTCCTGCGCCGGCTGCAGGACGTCTCCGATGACCTGCGCGACTACCTGGAGCAGCCGCGCTGGTACCAGCGCCAGCAAGAGCTCGAGGCCGCCAAGCCCGCGAACGAAGCCTCGTCGCTGCCGTCCTCGGTGGCGTACTTCTCGCCCGAGTTCGGCATCGCCGAGGTGCTGCCGCAGTACTCCGGCGGCCTTGGAATTCTCGCCGGTGACCACCTCAAGGCAGCCTCGGACCTCGGCGCTCCCATCATCGGGGTCGGACTGCTCTACCGGGCCGGCTACTTCTCCCAGTCCCTGTCGCGCGAGGGATGGCAGCAGGAGCGCTATCCGTCGCTGGACCCCCAGGGCCTGCCGCTGACCCCGCTGCGCGACGTCGCCGGCAACCTTGCCCGGGTGCTGCTGGAACTGCCCGACCAACGCGCCCTGCACGCCCAGATCTGGCTGGCCTCTGTCGGCCGCGTTCCATTGCTGCTGCTGGACTCCGACGTCGAGGAGAACGACGCGGCGGCCCGCGGCGTGACCGACCGCCTGTACGGCGGTGGCCCTGAGCACCGCCTGCTGCAGGAGCTGCTGCTGGGTGTCGGCGGCGTCCGGGCGCTGCGCGTCTACTGCTCCATCACCGGTCATCCCGAGCCCGAGGTGTTCCACTCCAACGAGGGCCACGCGGGCTTCCTCGGCATCGAGCGGATCAGCGAGCTCAGCTCCGGCCCGGCCAAGCTGAGTTTCGCCGAGGCCCTGACGGCGGTACGCGCGGGCACGGTGTTCACCACCCACACCCCGGTTCCGGCCGGCATCGACCGCTTCGACCGCGACCTGGTGGCCGCCCACCTGGGCAAAGTTCCCGGCGTCCCGGTCGCCGAGGTCCTGGCGCTGGGCGCCGAGGATGATCCGACCAAGTTCAACATGGCGCACATGGGCCTGCGGCTCGGCCAGCGCGCCAACGGAGTGGCCCAGTTGCACGGCCGGGTCAGCCGCTCGATGTTCAACAACCTCTGGCCCGGCTTCGACGCCGACGAGGTGCCGATCACCTCGATCACCAACGGCGTGCACGCCCCGACGTGGATGGCGCGTGAATTTCTCGACCTCGCCGAGCAGGCGATCGGCTCCGAGGCGCTGGCGACCGGTGGCGGCTGGGCGGCCATCGACCAGGTCGAGGACACCGAGCTGTGGTCGACCAAGCGTGAGCTGCGTGCCCGGCTGGTCGGTGAGATCCGGCGCCGGATTCGGCAGAGCGGTGTCGAGCGCGGTTTCTCCGGTGTCGAGCTGGCGTGGACCGCCACGGCCTTCGATCCGGACGTGCTCACCATCGGATTCGCCCGGCGGGTGCCGTCCTACAAGCGACTCACCCTGATGCTGCGCGACCCGGCGCGGCTGAAGCGCCTGCTCACCGATCCTGACCGTCCGGTGCAGATCGTGGTGGCGGGCAAGTCGCACCCCGCCGACGACGGCGGCAAGGAGCTCATCGCGCAGCTCGTCCGGTTCACCGACGACCCGGAGGTCCGGGGCCGGATCGCCTTCCTGCCGGACTACGACATCGGCATGGCGCGCTACCTGTACTGGGGCAGCGACGTGTGGCTGAACAACCCGCTGCGCCCGCTCGAGGCCTGTGGTACGTCCGGGATGAAGGCGGCGCTCAACGGCGGCCTGAATCTGTCCATCAAGGACGGCTGGTGGGACGAGTGGTGCGAGGACGGCAAGAACGGCTGGGAGATCCCGTCCGCGGACGACTCGCTGACCGGTACCACCGACGACCACCGCGACGCCGTCGAGGCTGCCGCGATGTATGACCTGATCGAGCACCAGGTCTCGCAGCGGTTCTACAGCCGCGACGCCCGGGGGATTCCGACCCAGTGGATAGCGATGGTCCGCTACACCCTGAAGTCACTCGGACCGAAGGTGCTCGCGACCCGGATGGTCCAGGACTACATCCGCAAGCTGTACGCCCCGGCCGCGCGCTCGGCCGCCGTGCTGGTGGCCGATGACTTCGCGGCGGCGAAGGACCTGGCCGCGTGGAAGAGCTGGGTTGCCGGTGCCTGGAAGGACGTCGCCGTGCGGCACGTCGAATCGCACGTCGAGGGTGATCCGACCCTGGGTGGGTTCCTGCAGCTGCGGGCCGAGGTGGCGCTGTCCGGGCTGAAGTCCTCCGACGTCCAGGTGCAGGCGCTGTACGGGCCGGTGGACGCCGACAACCGGCTGACGTCGGTACAGATCGTGCCGCTGACCATGGCGGACGAGCGTGATCACACCGGGTTCTTCACAGGCGACGTGCCGCTGAAGAAGGCGGGTCCGTTCGGTTACACCGTGCGGGTGTTGCCGCACAACGATCTGCTCGCCAATCCCGCCGAAACCGGCCTGGTCGCCGCGGCGACGCAGGGCTAGCCGCCATGAAGGTATTGGTCACCGGCGCTCGCGGAAAGGTCGGGCGAGCGGCGGTCGCCGAGTTGCTCTCCGTCGGTCACGACGTGGTGAGCACCGATCTCGGCACGCCGACGTACGAGCGAGCCGAGCCCGGTTCGGCCCACTACATTCGGGCGGATCTGACCGACGCGGGGGCGGCGTTCCAGCTCGTACGCGGGATGGACGCGGTCGTGCACTGCGCCGCGATTCCCGAGCCCACTCAGGACGTTGCGCACACGGTGTTCGGCAACAACCTGCTGGCCGCGTTCAACATCGTCGAGTCGTGCGTCCGGATGGGTGTCTCCCGGCTGGTGAACGTCTCGTCCGAGACGGTGCCCGGAATGGCCTTCGCCGAGCGGCCGTTCGAGCCGGACTACTTTCCGATCGACGAGCAGCATCCGGTACGGCCGCAAGATCCGTATGCGCTGGCCAAGCACTTCGGCGAGCAGCTTTGCGACGCGGCAGTGCGCCGGTCGGACCTGCGCTGCGTGACGATCCGGCCGACCTGGGTGCAGGACGAGACGTCCTATGCGCGCAACCTCGGACCGATGATTCGGGCGGCGCGGTCCGGTAACCCGGAACCGAGCCTGAACGGCTGGTCCTACATCGACGCCTACGACCTGGCCATCGCGCTCCGGCTGGCGGCCGAGTCGGAGCTGTCCGGCCACGAGATCTTCTATATTTCATCACCGGATTCCGCCGGGATGCCGGACACCGCGGCCGCGCTGCGCGCCTTGTACGGGAACCGGGTCGAGGTCCGCGAGCTGCCGTTCGCCGATGCCTGCGGGACGTCGATCACGAAGGCCCGGCGGCTGCTCGGCTGGAATCCGACCCGCAGCTGGCGCGACTACCTGACGGACGAGGGCGAGGCTCGGCCGATCGACCGTGGCTGAGGGTTGGTCGACTGAGAATGAGCCCGTCGTCGAGTGGCCCCGTCGGCTGACGAGGAGCTTCGCCGGGCGTGCACCGGCTGATCGGCGCGGTGGTCGAACTTCGGGTTCAGACCCGGACGGCCCGCAGCAGCAGCACCGACCGGGCTTGTACCAGGAGCTGCGTTCCCGCCGCAACAGTGCTGACCGCCGTTCCACTCACTTCGGTAGTGTCGATGACGCTCTCGTACTGCTCGGCCCAGGGACGCCCGGGCAGCAGAAACCGCACCGGCTCGTCTCCGGAGTGCAGCACCAGCAGGTAGGACTCGTCGGTGATGACGTTGCCCCGGGGCCCGCGATGGCGCAGCCCCTGGCCGTCCAGGTACATGCCGATGGTGCGCAGTGCGGTGTCGAACCAGTCGCCGTCGTGGAGCTCGCGGCCTGAGGCGTGGAACCACGCGAGGTCCTTGCAGCCGTCGCCGCCCGGAAGCGGACGGCCCTCGAAGAACGCATGCCGGCGCAGCACCGGTGACTGCTTGCGCAAGGCGATCAGCCGGCGGGTGAGCGCCAGCAGGTCCGCCCCGGCCTCGGTGTCACTCCAGTCGATCCACGAGATCTCGTTGTCCTGCACGTAGGCGTTGTTGTTGCCGCCCTGGGTGCGATAGCGCTCGTCACCGGCCACCAGCATCGGAACGCCGGTGGACACTAGCAGCGTGGTGAGCAGATTGCGAACCTGCCGTAGCCGCAGGGTATTCACTCCTTCGTCCGCCGTCTCGCCCTCGACGCCGAAGTTGATCGAGCGGTTGTCGTCCGTCCCGTCGCGGTTGTTCTCGCCGTTGGCCTCGTTGTGCTTGCGTTCGTAACTGGCCAGGTCGCGCAGGGTGAAACCGTCGTGCGCGGTGACGAAGTTGATCGAGGCGAACGGGGAGCGGCCGTCGTCGGCATACAGGTCCGAGGAGCCCGTCAACCGGAAGGCGAGGTCGCGGACGCCGCCGGCGCCGTGGGCCCAGAAGTCCCTTACGGTGTCACGGTATTTGCCATTCCATTCGGTCCACAGCGGCGGGAACTCACCGACCTGGTAACCGCCGTCGCCGATGTCCCAGGGCTCGGCGATCAGCTTGACCTGGCTGATGACAGGGTCCTGGTGGATGGTGTCGAAGAAGGACGACAGCTTGTCGACGTCGTGCAGCGAGCGGGCCAATGCCGAGGCCAGATCGAAGCGAAAGCCGTCGACGTGCATCTCGGTGACCCAGTACCGCAGCGAATCCATCACCAGCTGCAGCACCGCCGGGGTACGGACGTCCAGGGTGTTGCCGCAGCCGGTGTAGTCCAGGTACCGGGAAGGATCGGCGGGGTCGACGCGGTAGTACGCCGCATTGTCGATTCCGCGGAACGACAGCGTCGGCCCGTCCGGCGTCGCCTCGCCGGTGTGGTTGTAGACGACGTCCAGGATCACCTCGATGCCGGCGGTGTGCATTGCCCGCACCATGGCCTTGAACTCGCGGACCTGGTTGCCGCCGAGCCGGCCGGTGTGGGTGGCGTAGGCCGCGTGCGGGGCGAAGAAGCCGATCGAGTTGTAGCCCCAGTAATTCTTGGCGCCGCGCCGCTGCAGGGCCGGCTCGGAGACGAACTGGTGGATCGGCAGCAGCTCGACCGCGGTCACCCCGAGGTCCTTGAGGTACGAGATGACCGCCGGGTGTGCCAGGCCGGCATAAGTTCCGCGCAGGTCAGCCGGAATGTCCGGATGGCGCGCGGTGAAGCCCTTGACGTGCAGTTCGTAGATGATCGTGTCGTCCCAAGGCCGGTTGGGACGGGGGTCGTTGCCCCACGGAAAGCTGTCCACCACCACGACGGAGCGAGGGACGTACGGCGCGGAATCCAGCTCGTTGTCGCCATATACCGCGTCGTTGTCAATGAAATCGCCCTCGATGGCCCGGGCGTACGGATCGATCAGCAGCTTGTGCCGGTTGTGCCGCAGGCCGGTGCTCGGGTTGTACGGGCCGTCCAGGCGGTAGCCGTAACGCTGGCCGGGGTTGATGCCGGGCAGGTAGCCGTGCCAGATGTGAAAGCTCTGCTCGACGAGCCGGGCCCGGTGCTCGGCTCCGGTGCTGTCGAAGAGGCAGACCTCGGCCCGGGTCGCGGTGGGGGACCAGACGCTGAAGTTGGTGCCCTCGCCGTCCCAGCTCGCGCCGAGCGGAAACGGCTTGCCCGGCCAGGACGCCACCGCGCCGAACTCGTCCGGTGCCGAGTCGAGCCGGCGGGCGACCACGTGCGAGAGATCAGCTGCCGATTCCATAGAGCGCCGACCTTACGCCCGGCTGACCGGGCCTCGGGCCGCAATCCGCGGACGTCGGGGCAGGGGGCTGTGCGGCGCGCCCTGCTGAGGCACCGGGAACGGCATGGGGTTGGATAGGGCCGTGGCGGTTCCTGACTTCGACGTTGATCCCGATGCCGTCCTGCAGTTGCGGCAGGCGACCGTGCGGCGTGGCTCCAAGCTGCTGCTCGATTCGGTCGACTGGACGGTCGAAGAGGATGAGCGGTGGGCCGTACTCGGTCCGAACGGCGCGGGTAAGACGACGATGCTGCAACTGGCCGCGGCGACCATGCACCCGACGTCCGGGCAGGTGGCGATCTTCGGCGAGCGGCTGGGCGCGGTGGATGTCTTCGAGTTGCGTCCCCGGATCGGCTTGTCCTCCGCGGCTCTGGCGCAACGGATTCCCGGCGGTGAGCTAGTCGTGGACGTGGTCGTGTCGGCGGGCTACGCCGTGATCGGACGCTGGCGTGAGGCCTACGGCCGGCTGGACGTCGGGCGGGCACGCGCGTTGCTGACCCGCTTCGGGGTGGGTGAGCTGGCCGATCGTACGTACGGCACTCTGAGCGAGGGCGAGCGGAAGCGGGTTCAGATCGCCCGGGCGCTGATGACCGACCCGGAGTTGCTGCTGCTGGACGAGCCCGCCGCCGGGATGGATCTGGGTGGCCGGGAGGATCTGCTGCGCCGGCTGGGCATGTTCGCGGTGGACGCCGAGGCACCGGCGATGATCCTGGTGACCCACCACGTCGAAGAGATTCCGCCGGGGATGACGCATGCCCTGCTGCTGCGCGCGGGCCGGGTCGTGTCGCAGGGCCTGATCGGCGACGTACTGACCTCCGAGAACCTGTCCGAGGCGTTCGGGTTGACGCTGACGGTGGAGCGCGAAGCCGCCCGGTTCTTCGCCCGGGCAGTGTGACGGGCGCATGTGATAGCCCGGGCAGTGTGACGGGCGCATGTGATCGCCCGGGCAGTGTGACGGGCGGGTGTGATAGCCCCGGGCAGTGTGACGGGCGCATGTGACATTTCGGGCGGTATGACCGTCCGGCGAGTGGGTGTCGGTAGGCTCGCGGCCATGACAGAGTTTGTGCAGCTCGAGGTCGACGGCTCGGTCGCCACCATCCGGATCAATCGCGCGCCGGTCAACGCCCTGAACGAGCAGGTACAGGAGGAGTTGCGCGAGGCCGCCACCGCCTGTACCCGCCGCGACGACATCAGGGTGGTCATCCTGTGGGGCGGCGAGAAGGTATTCGTCGCCGGCGCCGACGTCAAGGAGTTCCACACCATGTCCGCCCAGGACATGCAGCGTCGGGCGGCGGACCTGTCCTCGGCCCTGGACGCGGTGGCACACATCCCCAAGCCGGTGATCGCGGCGGTGACCGGCTACGCCCTCGGCGGCGGCTGCGAGCTGGCCCTGACGGCGGACTTCCGGATCAGCGCGGACAACGCCAAGTGGGGCCAGCCCGAGATCCTGCTCGGGGTCATTCCGGGCGCGGGTGGAACACAGCGGCTACCCCGGTTGATCGGCCCCGCCAAGGCGAAGGACCTGATCTACACCGGGCGGTTCGTCGCCGCCGACGAGGCGCTGGAGCTGGGCCTGGTGGACGCGGTGGTCGGCGCGGATGAGGTGTACCCGACGGCGCGGGCGATGGCCACCAAGTTCGCCGCTGGGCCGGCACTGGCGCTGCGGGCCGCCAAGGCCGCCATCGACGGCGGCCTGGACACCGACCTCGGCAGCGGCCTGAAGCTCGAATCGCACTTGTTCGCCGGGCTGTTCGCGACCGAGGACAAGCAACGCGGGATGGCCTCGTTCATCGAGCAGGGCCCCGGCAAGGCCCAGTTCGTGGGTAACTGACCGTGTCGGCAACAGAGAACCTTCAGCCCCAGACAAACACGAATCCGCAGACAAGCGCCAACCCGCACGCCAGCATCGAGCAGGTCGAGGCGGCCTGGCAGGACCCCAAGCTCGCCAATGTGCTTTACCACGACTGGGAAGCCGGAACCTACGACGAGAAGTGGTCGATCAGCTTCGACCAGCGCTGCATCGACTATGCCCGCGACCGCTTCACCCACGTGGCCGGCGATCAGGGCTGGCCGTACGGCAAGGCTCTGGAATTGGGCTGTGGTACCGGCTTCTTCCTGCTGAACCTCAAGCTCGCGGGCGTGCTGGACGAGGGCCACGTCACCGACCTGAGCCCCGGCATGGTCGGGGTCGCCATCCGCAACGCCGAGGGTCTGGGCTTCGCCGTCGAGGGCCGGGTGGCCGACGCCGAGTCGATCCCGTACCCCGACAACAGCTTCGACCTGGTGCTCGGCCACGCGGTGCTGCACCACATCCCGGACGTGGAGCAGGCGCTGCGCGAGGTGCTGCGGGTGCTCAAGCCGGGTGGCCGGCTCGTGTTCGCCGGCGAGCCGACGACGTACGGCGACTACATCGCCCGGCGGCTGTCCCGGCTGATTTGGTGGGCCACCACGCGGGCCACCAGGCTGAACCGGCTCTCGGCGTGGGAGCGGCCGAAGGCGGAACTGGACGAGTCCTCCCGTGCCGCGGCGCTCGAAGCGGTGGTGGACCTGCACACCTTCGACCCCGCCGACCTGCGCAGGCAGGCGCTGCGGGCCGGCGCGGTCGACGTACGCACCACCACCGATGAGCTGACAGCCGCCTGGTTCGGTTGGCCGGTGCGGACCTTCGAAGCGGCCGTTCCCAAGCACAAGCTCGGCATGCGCTGGGCAATGTT
The DNA here is from genome assembly GCF_031845305.1 of Jatrophihabitans lederbergiae. Taxonomy (NCBI): domain Bacteria; kingdom Bacillati; phylum Actinomycetota; class Actinomycetes; order Jatrophihabitantales; family Jatrophihabitantaceae; genus Jatrophihabitans; species Jatrophihabitans lederbergiae. The sequence goes on from NZ_JAVREH010000001.1 coordinate 83,005, forward strand.
CGCCTTCCACAACTGGCAACGGCTGCACGCGCTGGACTCCAAGGTGCTGGCGCGGGTCGTCCCGGCGAAGCTGTTCTACAACGTCGAGATCACCGGAACGAAGCCCGAATGAGCACCTCGGTTCTGTTCGACCTGGACGGCACCCTCAGCGACTCCGCGCCCGGCATCCTCGGTTCACTGGAGTTCGCCTTCGACGAGCTGGGCCTGCCCTGGGTGGACGAGGTCACGGCCCGGTCGCTGCTCGGGCCGCCGTTCTGGCACTCGCTGCCGCCGCTGGTCGGTGCGAGCCGCGTGGACGAGGTCGTCGAGGTCTACCGACAGCATTACGTCGAGGACGGCGGGATGTTCAACACCCGGCGCTACGACGGTGTGATGGAGGTTCTCACCGCGCTCAGCGATGCCGGTTATCGGCTGGCCGTGGCGACCAGCAAGCCGGAAATCCACGCGGTGCGGATCCTCACCCACCTCGGCATCACCACCTTCTTCGAGCGGATCTGTGGCGACACCCTCGACGGCCAGCGCGGCTCGAAGGCGATGGTGGTCGGTGAGGTGCTGTCGCGGCTCGGGCGGCCGGACCCGGAGTCGGTGCTGATGGTCGGTGACCGCAGCCATGATGTGCTGGGCGCAGCCGCGCACGGCGTGCGTTGTGCCGGTGCGCTATGGGGATACGGCACCGTCGAGGAGTTGACCGCGGCCGGCGCGCTGCGGTTGTGCGAGCGCCCCGGTGAGGTGCTGGAGCTGCTCGGCGTCGGCCGCTGACCATGCTGACGCGATGGCGGGCGCGCAGCCGTGACCCGCGCCAGGCGCGGTTCCTCACGCTCGCGAGCCTGCGCTGGGTGCGCGCCAACCGCGCGTACACGCCCTGGTATCTGCTGCGGTACTGGCGGTTCTGGCGGTTCAAGGTGGCCAATCCGCACGTGATCACGACCGGCTTCGTGTTTCTGGGCAGGCGGGTCGAGGTCACCGCGCGTCCCGGCTTCGGGCGGCTGGTGCTCGGTCGCTGGGTGCACCTCGGTGACGGCACGTCGCTGCGTTGCCACGAGGGGACTTTGACCATAGCCGACAAGGTCGTCTTCGGTCGTAACAACGTGGTGAACTGCTACCTCGACGTCAGTGTCGGAGCGGCGAGCATCATCGCCGACATGGTGTACGTGGCCGACTTCGACCACGTATTCGCCGATGCGGACACGCCGATCAAGGACCAGGGCATCGTGAAGTCACCGGTCCGGATCGGTGCGGACGTGTGGCTGGCGAACAAGGTCTCCGTGGTGCGCGGAACCTCGATCGGCGATGGTTCGGTGGTCGCCGCCAACGCAGTGGTGACCCGGGACCTGCCGCCGTACTCGATCGCTGGAGGCGTTCCGGCGCGGGTGATCCGCAACCGCCGCGACGACTCCGAGGCCGCCGCGCAGACCCGCGAGGCGCTTGCCGACATGGCCGCCAAGCTCGCCGCGGCGCGGGATGGGACCATCCAGCCATGACGGACTTCGAGCGGAGCGCCGGAACTGGGCGCGTGTGGTGTGACCAGGCGATGCGCAAGGTCGAGGCGGACGCCAACCGCTCGGCGGACACCCATCTGGTGAAGTACGAGTTGCCCTCGGACTGGGGCGTCGACCTGTATTTCAAGGACGAATCCACCCATCCGACAGGCTCACTGAAGCACCGGCTGGCACGCTCGCTGTTCCTGTACGCGCTCGCGAACGGCTGGCTCGCCGAGGGAACCACGGTGGTCGAGGCATCGTCCGGCTCGACCGCGATCAGCGAGGCGTACTTCGCCCGGATGCTCGGCCTGCCGTTCGTGGCGGTGATGCCCCAGAGCACGTCGGCGTTCAAGATCGAGCTGATCGAGCGCGAGGGCGGCCGGTGCCAGCTGGTGGGCGACCCGAACACGGTGTACGCCGAGGCGGCCCGGCTGGTGGCCGAGACCGGCGGGCACTACATGGATCAGTTCACCTTTGCCGAGCGGGCCACCGACTGGCGGGGCAACAACAACATCGCCGAGTCGATCTTCGCGCAGATGCGGCAGGAGCCGTGTCCGGTGCCGCGCTGGATCGTCACCGGCGCCGGAACCGGTGGCACGTCGGCCACCATCGGCCGCTACCTGCGATACCGGCAGCTTGCTACCAGACTCTGTGTGGTGGATGTCGAGAACTCCGCGTTCCTGCCGGGGTGGCGGGCCAACGACGACACCGTCCGGACGGGGCGGGGCTCCCGGATCGAGGGCATTGGCCGGCCGCGGGTGGAGCCGAGCTTCGTGGGAGACGTGGTGGACCGGATGATCGCGGTGCCCGATGCCGCGTCGCTGGCCGCCATGCGGTTGCTGGAGGGATCGCTCGGCAAGCGGGTCGGCGCGTCCACCGGCACGAACTTCGTCGGAGCGCTGCGGATCGCGTGCCAGTTGAAGGCCGCGGGGGAGCGGGCCAGCATCGTGACGCTGATCTGCGACAGCGGCGACCGGTACGCCCAGACGTACTACTCCGACGACTGGGTGCGGGCGCAGGGGCTCGACCTGGCACCGCACACCGAGCAACTGCGTGCCGTGCTGAGCAGTGGTTCCTGGATCGAGATTTAGCCTTGTTCTGCTGAAGGTTTGTTCGTCGACTCGCACCGTGGGCGGTTCAGCACCCGGGCGTACACCTGTGCGGTTCGCTCGCCGGCGCACCAGCAACACGCGCATTCGACGACGATGATCGCGCATGGCCGGCGTCGGGTGGGCAGCTACGGCAGCTCCATGGTCTCGGCGCGCTCGATCTCGGCGAGCGCGAAGCTCAGGTAACCGTCCAGTGGTTCGTCGGCCATCACCAGCAGATCGGCAATGAGCAGTGCGGCGTGCTCGGCGATGGCGGTGTGGTTCGGCTGCGGGCCATCGGTCGGGTCGGCGGCACCCAGTGCGCCCATGAGCACCAGGACGAGCAGGTTCGGGTCGAGGTCCGGGTACCACGGTGCCGCGTTCTTTGCGCAGCACTGGATGGCCTCTTGAGCGTCGGCGCTGGACAGCCCACCGGGGTGCAGTTGTTCGAGCAACGTACGTACGACGGAGCCTTGGACGATCGCCAGCCGCTCGTGGTCCTTGGCGCTGCTGGCGGCGTGCAGCGGTTCGAGCTGGTGCGCCGCGGCGGCAGCGGTCGCCTCTGTCACGGATCGCCGAATGCCGCGCACGGCAGCGGAGCCGCTGGGTGGTCGAGTGCTCATCGGGTGCTCTCCGTTTCGTCGTCGGCGCCATCCTCTCAGCCGGTCGCTAGTGGTGTTGGATGCGGTGGTTTTGTTGAGGTGTGGGTCGCAGCACCGGAATGCAGTACACCCTCCGACTGCTGCTGACCCGTTGGTCCATACATCAGAAACTACGACCACCCTCCGGCAATTCTGTCCGATTTCTAGTGCCGGCGAAGCATCCTGGCTGCCCCGGCTCGAACGGCCCGGTGCGTGCGGTGTTCGAGGATGACCTTCGACTCAGCTGGTGATCGGCGCGGGTGCGGCGATGGTGATGATCTCAGGGCTGTCGTCGGTGAGCGGCCGGCTATTCCAATCGCCGAATTGGTGTACGACGTCCAGACCCGCCGCGGCGAGGAGTGCGGCCAACCGCTCGACGCCGCAGAAGCGCAGGCTCGTCCGGCTCACCTTCGGAGTTCCCCAGTCCGAGGAGGTGAACGTCTCGGAGAAGCGGACCACGTCGCCCTCGACAGGTTCCGCTACCTGGTGCTCCACACGCACGGTGGAACCCGACGCGGTGACGGCCTCGACGGCATGAGCCGGCGTCCAGGATTCCCATGGACGGGTCAGTGGATTCCTGATCTCGAAAACTACTCGACCCTCGGGAACGAGGCACGATCGCATCGCGGCGAGGGCGGCTTCGATGTCGTCGTCGGTCAGGAGGACCTGAAACGCGTGGCCGGTCATCACCACGAGATCGAACCGGCCAGGCAAGGAGCAACTGGCCAGATCCCCCTGCACCCACTCGATGTCTGCGCGCGCACGCCCCACGTCGAGCATTGCCGCCGCCGGGTCGAGCCCGCACAAGCGGCCATGGTGGCCCGATTCGCGGGCGCGGCGCAAGAGGGCGCCGGTTCCGCACCCGACGTCCAGCACGGACGCCGCTGACATCGTCAACCCAAGGTAGAACTCGTCGCTGGGACCCCACGGATTCAGGAGGTCGTACAGCTCCGCCAGGGAGTGGTCGGAGTAGGCGCGGTCAACCTCGCTCGAAGCACTGCTCACCACTTCGCTGGTCACGGCTTCGGCGCACCCGACTCCACCGAGGCATAAGTGCGCACCGGAAAGGTGCCGAACTGCGCAACCCGCGGTGGAGCGGCGGTGAAGCGGGCACCGGTGATCGGCAATTCGCCCAATCCCGTCAGGTGTTCAACGATCGGAATGCCGGCCGCGAGCAGGACGGTGTGAGCCGGCCGCTGTCCGCCGCCGGTGGTGTCATCGATGTTGACGGAGTCGATTCCCACGAGCTGTGCTCGGTGTTCGACGAGCCAGTGGGCGCCCGCTTCGGTGAGGTAGGGCGCGTCGATGGCGTATTCCGGCGTACCCCAGTGCTCGTCTCCACCGGTATGCAGCAACACCGCGTGTCCCGTCAAGTCGTCAATGCCGGGCGCGGCCAGGTCGGGCACATCGACGGCGCGTGAACGGCTGCCCTTGGTCCGCACCACCACGGTGGGCAGATCGGCCAGTGCGCTGAGCGGCAGACCGGCGAGATCGGTTCCGTCGGCGTACCGGTGGAACGGGCTGTCGAGGTACGTCCCGGTATTGCCGATCATGCTGATGCGGTCCATGGCGAACTCGGTCCCCGGCGCGTAGACCTGCCGGGATGCCTCGCGGGTGAGATGTGGCGTCACCTCGGGAGCCGGCAGCCCCGGGTACGTCGTCATGCCGGCGACAATCAGATGGCTGAGCTCGACCCAGTTCCGTAGGGGTGGTGTCATGCGCCTGAGCTTGCCCGTCCGGTGGCTGTCGGCAAAACGATATCGACCACCGCTCGGGTATGGCAGCGTGATCGGATGACGAACTGGCAAGCGTGGCACGAGCCGTACCAGGACGCCGACTCGCCGCTGTCCCGCCGGCTGGCTGTTGTGCGACGGCACATCGTGACGTGGCTGGACGAGCGACCGGAGCCGACGCTGACCGTGCTGAGTGTGTGCGCCGGCCAGGGGCACGACCTGCTCGGGGTGCTGGTGACCCGGCCGGACGCGCGAAGAGTCCGCGCCACGCTGCTGGAATCCGACCCGCACAACGTCGAGGCGGCCGAGGCGGCTGTCGAGAGCGCGGGCCTCCAGCACATGTCGGTGGTGCGCGTCGATGCCGGCGATCTGGCCTCGTACGTCGGTTCGGTACCCGCCGATCTGGTGCTCATGGCCGGCGTGTTCGGCAATATCAGCGACGCCGATGCCCACCGGACGATTCGGGCGCTGCCGCGGTTGTGCGCGGCCGGTGCCACGGTGGTGTGGACCCGAAGCCGGCGCGCTCCGGACCGCACCCCAACGATCCGGCGGTGGTTCGAGGCCACCGGCTTCGTGGAACGCGCCTTCGATGCGCCGGACGACGCCCTGTTCTCGGTTGGGGTCTCGCGCTTCGAGGGTGTGCCGGAGCCCTTGACCGCGCACGGGCGGCTCTTCACCTTTCTCCGCTGAGGTGAGGTGAGGTGGGCTGACGTGGGCCGAACTGCGCTGGCGAGCGCCTTTTGTCGTACCCCCGTGCTGTAGTGATTGCATGACAGTCATAGCGCGTCTCGCGGCAGTATCACTGGATTGTGCGGACCCGGCCGAGCTGGCTGGGTTCTATCGAGATTTGCTGGGCCTCGAACAGTTCTGGGAATCACCGGACTTCGTCGCGCTCAAGGGGGCGGGGATCTATCTGACCATGCAGCGGATCGAGGATCACCAACCGGCCAGCTGGCCGGGCGGCAGCAGACCCAAACAACTGCACCTCGAGTTGGCGGTCACCGATCTCGACGGCGCGGAGGAGCAGGCGCTCGCTCTAGGGGCGGTAAAGGCCGACATCCAACCGTCGCCGGATGGCTGGCGGGTGTTTCTGGACCCGGCCGGGCATCCCTTCTGCTTCACCACGCTCGTGCCCGAGCTGTGACCGCCAGAGCGTGCCTTGAGTTACGGCTTGCCAGCAAAGCTGAACGGCGAGGTGGGGCCACGGTCGGTCGTAGCGCCACCGCCGAAGGTTCTGCGCGGTCACGGGGAACGGTGCGCAACGTGCGCGTCGCAACCGCCGATGCAGGGCCACCGGATCTGCGAACGGTCGGTAGCGCGGACCGGCTTGCCTATGCCCGCTGATAGCGCCGCGGATGTGGCACCGTCGAAAGGGTGACCTCCGTTCACGTGATCGCGTTGGCGGCGAATCATGGGCAGGGCTGGCGTCAGATCGGCGAGCTGCTCGTGGCTTGGGGCTGTCGTCGCTCATCGGCCTGGAGCGCCAGATTCGGGGCAAGAGTGCCGGCGGCAACCGTGACCGCACCGCACTGCACTTCGTGATCGTGCTCGGCTATACCCCGTTGTCCCGTCACCTGCCGAGGCCGAACCAGCGTGCCAGTCATGTCCGGGTCGTCTACAACGACGGTCAGGGCGTGCTGCGCCAGCTCCTGGCCGAGTGCACCGCCCACCAGTGACCATCCTTGCTCTGGCCACGGCCGCGCCGCGGAACCCAGACGATGTCGGCAGGTTGTTGATCGAGTGACTGGCCGGCTCAGTCCAGTTCGATGATGGCGGCCTCGGCCGGTTCCAGCACCAGCTCCCCGAGGACCACAGCCGTCCCCGCTGCCCGGCTGCCTGTGGACAGCACCAGCCGTCCCGGCGCCGTGCCCAGCTCACCGGACGGCAACCGGGCAATCACGGGCTCGTCCGAGAAGTTGATCGCCACAAGCAGCCCGCCGGACCCGGTCCGGCGGGTGAACGCGTACACCTGCTCGGCGGCGGCGACGCCCTGGTAATCGCCCCCGGTCAGGCGTGGCTCGGCAGCCCGAAGCGCGATAAGCCGGCGGTACAGGCTGAGCAGTGACGATGGATCGCCTTGCTGCGCTGCCACATTGACCTTCGACAGCGCCGGTGCCGCCGGGACCGGCAGCCACGGCCGGCCGGTGGTGAAGCCCCCGGCGAAGGAATCGCTCCACTGCATCGGGGTGCGGTACGGGTCGCGTCCGTCGGGGTCGGCGGCCTGCTCCGCGGGCACCGGCACGTCGGTCATGCCGATCTCTTCGCCGTAATAGACGAACGCCGTGCCGGGCAGCGTCAGCAGCAGTACCGCGGCCGCGCGTGCTCGGGCCAGCACCTGGTCGATGCCTGCACCGGGGCCGCTGAAGCGGGTGGCGCTGCGGGACAGGTCGTGGTTGGACAGCACGTGCGTCGGCCAGCGGCGCGGATCGGGCTGCCGGTCCAGCCGCTCGCCCAGGGCACGGAAGGATTGCGCGTCCCAGCCGGTGTCGAGGTAACCGAAGTCGAAGATCAGTTGGAACTCATCCCCGGCGCTGCCGGGGTAGGCCATCCGGCGCACGGGATGGCGTACCCCGACCTCGCCGATGAGCACCTGGTCGGGGTACTCGTCGAGCACCGACCGGAGGCCGCGAATCAGCTCGTGGACGTCCTCATGGTCGATGTTGCGGTGCCGCCGGTCGTCCAGCTGGGTGCTGAGCAGCACGTTCACCACGTCTGGCGGGTTGTCCCGCAGCTCGGGGTCCTTCGCGATCCGATGCGGCGCGTCCACCCGGAAGCCGTCCACCCCGCGGTCCAGCCAGAACCGCAGGACGTCGTGCATCGCAGCGCGTACGGCGGGGTTTCGCCAGTTCAAGTCGGGCTGTTCGGGTGTATAGGAGTGCAGGTAGTACTGGCCGCTGGCCTCGTCCAGGGTCCACGCGCTGCCGACCTTCGCGAATGCCGAGCGCCAGTTGTTCGGCGGGCCGCCGCCGGCCGCGGGGTCCGCCCAGACATAGCAGTCGCGGTGCTCAGCGGCGGGACCTGAGAGCGCGTCGACGAACCACGCGTGCTGGTCCGAGGTGTGGTTCGGAACGAAGTCGAACAGCACGCGCAGCCCATGGTGGTGCGCCTGCTCGATCAGCGTCTCGGCGTCGGCAAGCGTGCCGAACCGGGGATCGATGTCGCAGTGGTCGGCGATGTCGTAGCCGAAGTCGACCATGGGGGAGCGGAAGATCGGCGACAGCCAGATGGCGTCCACGCCGAGGCTGTCCGGCTCCCCGGCCAGGTACCCCAACTGAGATGTGATGCCTGCCAGATCACCGACACCGTCACCGTCGGAGTCGGCGAAGCTGAGCGGGTAGATGTGATAGATCGCGGCTCGCTGCCACCACGCCTCGTCAACGGCCATACCGCGATCCAAGCAGCATTGCGGGCTCGGCATCCAATCAGCATTGCGGGTTCGGTGACAGCAGAGGTGCCGCAGCCGCTCAAACGCTCTCAGAACAGCCGCTCGTCAGAACAGCCGCGCGTCGACGTGGCCGAACGGGCCGTCGATCCGACGCAGCCGCTCGGCGAGCGCCGCCGCCGCACGGGCATCCCCCGATTCCATCGCGTCGGCCAGGGCGTGGAACCGCTCGGCGTGACCCCGCGCGCGTTGCCGCCCGTAGTCCGCCGCAGAGTCACGGGTCACCATGAAGGCCCAGTCGCTGGCGCTCACCAGCAGCGCCTCGCGCGCAAGCTGGTCGGCCACCGCGTCGCGACCAGCTGACGGCCTCGGCACTGCCGCGGCGGCCCGACGTGCGAATCGCCCGTCCAGTACGGCATAAAGCCGCTGCTGCACCTGAGCGATCTCGTCGTTGAGGTCGCGGATCTCGTCGTTGTCCCACACCCGCCAATCCTTGCCCGCGCCCCAGGACGAGGACGGCAGTCGGATCGGGTCAGCGACCAGGCCCGCGTCCATCGCGCCGCGCAGGGTGCTCAGCCGGACCCCCGCCCGGGGCAGCAGCCGCAGCACCGTCTCGAGAAACTCCGGTCCCTCGTACCACCAGTGTCCGAACAGCTCGGTGTCGAAGGCCGCCACGACAAGCGCGTCGCGACCGTGCCGCCGGCTCAGCTCCGTCAACCGGCTCAGCACCGCGCCCACGAAATCCTCGGCGTCACGCAGCACCGCCGCACTGGCCGAGGCCGGGTCCCACGGCTGCTTGGCCTCGCTGGACACCGACATCCCGGTGACCCGCGACGGCCGAAACCCCGAGGCGTGGTCGAAGGTGTGGAAGTCGCGGTAGCTCTCACCGCCCGGGTACCCGGCCCGTGCGGACCAGATCCGGTACGAGACGGGCAGGTCCCGGGCGAACGCCACGACGTCCGACTCGCCGACCGGACGGCCGAACCCGGTGTCACCGTCCACGGCCGGGCCGTCCACCAGAAAGTGCGACACCCCATGCGCGGCGTAGCGATCCTCCAGGCCGGAGGCATAACCGCACTCCGGCGCCCAGATGCCCGTGGGCGAGGTGGTGCCGAGCCGCAGCCTGGTGTCGGCGAGGCCGGTCGCCAGCTGGGCATCGGCGAACCGGTCGGTGAGCAGGGGCTGAAACGGATGGGTGGCCGGCCCGGACAGGACCTCCAGAACGCCGGCGTCCAGCAGCGGCCGGAGCACACCGGACAGCCCACCCGTGAGCCAGCGCCGCTCGACATCATCGAGGCACGCCACCGCCTGCCGCCGCTCGTACCCGGCCAGTTCGCCGAACTCCGGGCGGGCGCTCAGCTCCTCGGCACGCAGTTGCCACCGCCCTGCCCAGGAATGGATCTCGTCCAGACAGTAGGGATCATCCATCATCGCCGCCACGATGGGCGTCACTCCGAGCGTTGCCACGTCCGAATAGCCTTGTTCGGCAAGGGATTCGAACACTCTCAGCACCCGGCGCCATGATCCGGTGAACGCCTGATGCAACCATTCCTCACCGACCGGCCAGGTCCCGTTGTGCGCGACCCAGGGCAGATGGGTATGCAGGACGAGGCAGAACGTGCCGACGGGCTTCACGGCCGCCGCGCCAGCAGGATCAGATCAAGGCTCTCGTCCACAGCTTCCTCGGCCACCTCGAAATCGGCGGTACTCACCGAGGCCACCGAGGTCCGTACGTCCGCCGGCCACTGATCCGGCGGACACGCCAGCTGAGCTGCCGCGAAGCCACCGGACGCCGCGTGCTCGGCGTCCAGGGATCGCAGCCGGCTGCCGGCATGCAGACCGAGCACGGATATCGCCTCGAACCCGGCGCGCGCGATCAGGCTTGACAGCTCGGCCGCGGTGAACTCGTGCGTGTGAAAAGGATTGACGGGCGTGTCGAGGCCTGGGGAGAAGGTCAGCCGGTTCGGCGTCGAGAGCAGCAGCAGGCCGCCCGGACACAGCACTCGCCAGCACTCGGCGACGAACTCCGGATGGTCCCAGACATGCTCGATCACCTGCAGCGAGACGACGGCGTCGACGGTGCCGTCAGCGATCGGCAGCGCGGCCAGGTTCGCCCGCACCGGTCGCAGCCGGGGATAGGTTCGCGCCAGGTGAGCGATGGCGAGCTCGTCGTAGTCCAGCGCGAGTACGGTCCTGGCACGCTCGGCCAGCAGGTCGGCGCCGTACCCCTCGCCGGCCCCCACCTCGGCCAGGACGCCGGTGCTCGGTTCGTCCGGCAGCAGCCCGAAGACGAACTCGTAGGCGGCCTCGTGACGCCGGAACCAGTAGTTCTCGCTCAGCACACCCGGCAGGGTGCGCTCGCCGGTCAGCGGCAGCGCCGGTGCGTGCCCCCGACCGCGTTGGAACTTTCACCCCCCTTCCGGGTCACAGGCTGATCCTTCCGGGTCGAGGCTGAGGCGTCCGGTGGTGCCTGCCATGCCGACTCCCTCGCCGACCGTGTAAGAGCATCTTGTAAGACAATGCAGACAGACGGTGCTGCCGGGCGTGCCCGGGGTTGGTACCGGGTGATCGGGAACACCCTACGGTCGCAGCCCGAACGGTTACTGCTCACAGGTACCGTCAGCGCTATCGCAGGACCGCAGGCGGTGTAACCGCACCGTGTGCGGACGCGCTGACGAGGAACCGACAGCGCTGACCGAACCGACAGTGACCGAACAGTAAGGACGAGTGACGGATGAACATCGTTGTCCTGATGAAGCAGGTGCCCGACACCTATGCCGAGCGCAAGCTCAATCCCGATGACAACACCCTTGACCGCGACGCCTCCGACGCCGTCATCAACGAGATCGACGAGTATGCGATCGAAGAGGGCCTGCGGCTGAAAGAGGAGCATGGCGGCGAGGTCACCATCCTGACGATGGGGCCGGACCGGGCCATGGAATCGATCCGCAAGGCGCTGTCCATGGGTGCCGACAAGGGTGTGCACGTGGTCGACCCGGCACTGCACGGTTGCTGTGTCATCACGACCGCGAAGGTGCTCGCCAAGGCGCTCGGCACCATCGAGTACGACCTGGTCATCGGTGGCTCCGAGGCGACCGACTCCCGGCTCTCGGTGCTGCCCGCCCTGCTCGCCGAGGCGACCGGCCTGCCGCAGCTGTCCGGTGCCCGCAAGGTGACCGTGGACGGCTCCTCGGTGACCATCGAGCGGGTGACCGATACCGGTTATGACGTCGTGCAGGCATCCACCCCGGCCGTCCTGAGCGTGGTCGAGAAGATCAACGACCCGCGCTACCCGTCCTTCAAGGGCATCATGGCCGCGAAGTCGAAGCCGGTGACCCAGTTGTCGATCGCTGACCTCGGACTGACCGAGGGCGAGGTCGGCCTGGCTGCCGCGACCACGGCGGTTGCATCCTTCGAGGTCGCACCGCCGCGCGCGGCCGGTGTGGTCGTCAAGGACGAGGGCAACGGTGGCGCCGCGATCGCTGAGTTCCTCGCGACCAAGAAGCTCATCTGAGTCGGCTGACGAGACAGAACAGGACGAATAACAATCATGGCTGAAGTGCTTGTGCTGATCGATTCAGTGAACGGAAACGTCAAGAAGTCCTCCCTGGAACTGCTCACCGCCGCCCGCGCGCTCGGTGAACCCGCCGCCGTCGTCATCGGCGCGCCGGGCACCGCCGCCGCGCTGAAGGACAAGCTCGCCGAGTACGGCGCCGCCAAGGTCTACGTCGCCGAGAGCGATGAGGTCGATGGTTACCTGGTCGCCCCGAAGGCCGAGATCCTGGCGGCCGTGGCCGGTCAGGCCAGTCCCGCCGCGATCCTGGTCGCCTCGACGCCGGAGAACAAAGAGGTCGCCGCGCGCACCGCGTTCAAGATCGACTCCGGCTTCATCGCCGACGCGGTGGACGTCAGCGCGGACGGCTCCGCCACCCAGTCCATCTTCGGTGGTGCCGTCTCGGTGTCCTCCAAGGTGACCCATGGCATTCCGGTGGTCAGCCTGCGCGCGAACTCGGTCGCCGCCGAGCCCGCCCCCGGTGCGGCCGAAGAGGTATCTGTCCCGGTGAGCCTGAGCGACGGTGCGAAGGCCGCCAAGGTCGTCGACCGGGTGGCCGAGGCCAAAGGCTCCCGCCCGTCCCTGCAAGACGCCTCGGTGATCGTCTCGGGAGGTCGCGGGGTGGGCTCGGCCGACAACTTCTCGGTCGTCGAGAGCGTCGCCGACTCCCTCGGGGCCGCGATCGGCGCCTCGCGCGCGGCCACCGACGCGGGCTGGGTGCCGCATCAGATGCAGGTCGGGCAGACCGGTGTCACGGTCTCGCCGCAGCTGTACGTGGCCCTGGGCATCTCCGGCGCGATCCAGCACCGCGCGGGCATGCAGACGTCCAAGACCATCGTCGCCGTCAACAAGGACGCGGAGGCGCCGATGTTCGAGCTTGTCGACTTCGGTGTCGTCGGTGACCTGTTCAAGGTCGCGCCTCAGTTGGCGGAAGAGATCAGCAAGCGCAAGGGCTGATCGACGCCCCATCCCACCTGCTTCGGCGGACTGCTTTGCGGCGTACGGCACGGGAGCCGCCGTCGTGTTCCGCGGCGTGCGAAACCGTTTCTGAGGCCGCCTAGACTGAGCGAAGTGACCGTCGACAACTCCCGCCGCAGCCGCAGCCGCAAGCCTGGCCGCCGGAGCCGGTCCACCGCCTCGGTCTTCGCTCCGCGCTACCGGATCACCACTCTCGCCATCCTGACCCTGATGACGATCATCGCCTTCGAGGCGCTGGCCGTCGCCACAGCGCTGCCGACCGCGGCCCGCAGCCTGCACGGATTGGCGTCCTACGGCTGGGCGTTCACCGGGTTTCTGGTGGCCAGCGTCGTCGGCATGGTCGCCTCGGGAATGCACGCCGACTCGCGCGGCGCGCGGTCCCCGCTGCTGATCGGCCTGGTGCTGTTCATCAGCGGGCTGCTCGTCGGCGGTGTGGCGGAGTCGATGCGGGTGCTGATCGCCGCCCGGGTGGTACAGGGACTGGCGGTCGGCCTGCTGATAACCGCCATGTACGTGGTGATGGGCGAGGTCTATGACGACGCGATCCGGCCCAAGATGTTCGCCGCGCTGGCGACGTCCTGGATCGTGCCGGGCCTGGTCGGCCCGGTCGTCGCCGGCTGGATCACCGAGCACCTGTCGTGGCGGTGGGTCTTTGGCGGACTGGCGCCGTTCGTGGCGATCGCCGGGCTGATGCTGCTGCCGGCCCTGCGCCAGCTGCGCACGCACACCGCCTCCGGCGCGATGCGCGACCGCCGCCGGATCGGGTTTGCCGTGCTCACCGCGCTCGGCATTGCCGGGGTCGCGGACCTCGGTGAGAGCCAGAGCGTGCTCAGCGTGCTCCTGGGGATCCTCGGTCTGGCCGCAATGGTGTTCGGGCTGCGACGGCTGCTCCCGGCTGGAACGGCCGGCTTCGTCGTCGGGGTACCTGCGGCCATCGCCTTTCGCGGAGTGCTGTCCGGGGTGTTCTCCGGCATGGAGATCATCGTTCCGCTCACCCTGACCGTCCAGCACCACTACTCACCGACCCTGGCCGGCATGCCGCTGATGCTGACCGCCATCTCGTGGGCGACCGCATCCCAGATCCAGGGGCGGCTGCGCGATCCCAACCGGGCGGTGCTGGTGGCGCTCGGGCTCACCCTGATCGCGGCCGGCGGTTTCGGCATGGCCGTGGTGGCAGTCCGGGCCGTTCCCGGCTGGACCGCGTTCCTCTGCTGGCCGGTGGCGGGGTTCGGCGCGGGCTTCGCCCTGACGAGCGCGAGCGTGGTGCTGCTCGAACACACCACCGACGCCGACCGCGGCTCGGACTCGGCGGCGTTCCAGCTTTCGGACTCCGCGATGAGCGCCCTGTTCACCGGGTTCTCCGGCGCCCTCGTGGCGTCCGCCGCGCATGGCCGGATCAGTTACGGCGCCGGCTTCGCCACGGTCTACCTCACCATGGCGATCGTCGCGGTGCTGACCATCCTGCGGGCACCGCGGCTGCGGCCGAAATCGGTCCCCGACGGCGTCGGTCCGCTCGGCGCGCCGAGCGTCGTAAGCTCGTAGCCGATGCCCTATCTCGATCACGCCGCGACCACTCCGATGCTGGAGGAGGCCATCACCGCGATGTCAGCGGCGATGGCCCAGGTCGGCAACCCGTCGTCGTTGCACACCTCCGGCCGGCGGGCCCGCCGCATCGTCGAGGAGTCCCGTGAGCGGCTGGCCGCGGCCCTGGGCGCCCGTCCGTCCGAGGTGATCTTCACCAGTGGCGGCACGGAGTCCGACAACCTGGCGGTGAAGGGCATCTTCCTGGCCCGCCGCAACGAGGCCCGCGCCCACCGACGGGTGCTGATCAGCGCCATCGAGCACCACGCGGTGCTGGATTCGGCGCAGTGGCTGGTCGACCACGAGGGCGCCGAGCTGGTGCTGCTGCCGGTGGACGAGCGGGGCACGGTACTTCCCGCGGCGCTGTCCGCCGCGATCGCCGAGGACCCGAACGCGGTGGCCCTGGTCAGCGTGATGTGGGCGAACAACGAGGTCGGGACGGTGCAGCCGATCGCCGAACTGGTCGCAATCGCGCACGCGTACGGCATTCCGTTCCACACCGACGCCGTGCAGGCCGCCGGGGCGCTGCCGGTCTACTTCGCCGAGTCCGGCGTCGATGCGATGACGGTCACCGCGCACAAGCTCGGTGGCCCGTACGGCACCGGCGCGCTGCTGCTCGGCCGCGGCGTCGCGTGCGCCCCGGTGCTGCACGGCGGCGGCCAGGAGCGCGATGTCCGCTCGGGCACCATCGACACTCCCGGGGTGGTCGGCTTCGCCACCGCCGCCGAGATCGCGGTCGCCCGCCGGGACGCCTCGGCCGCCCGGCTGGCCGGTTTGCGCGACTCCCTCGTCGCGGGCGTGCTCGAGGCGGTTCCGGATGCCGTGCTCAACGGCGATCCGGTGTCCCGGCTCCCTGGCAACGCCCATCTGTCCTTTCCCGGCTGCGAGGGTGATTCGCTGCTGATGCTGCTGGACGCCCGGGGCATCGAGTGCTCCACCGGCTCCGCCTGCTCGGCCGGCGTCGCGCAGGCATCCCACGTGCTGCTGGCGATGGGCGCCGACGACCAGCGGGCACGCGGCTCGCTGCGGCTCTCGCTCGGCCACACCTCCACGGCCGAGGACGTGCATGCCGTGATCGAGGCGATCGGACCCGCGGTCGAGCGCGCCCGGCGGGCCGGCATGGCCTCCGGCGGGTCAGCATTCGCGTACTCTTCCCCGGCTCTGGCCGGGATGGACACCACCGGACGAAATCGATGAGGGTACTGGCCGCGATGAGCGGGGGAGTGGACTCGGCGGTTGCCGCCGCTCGGGCGGTCGACGCCGGCTGGGACGTCACCGGCGTCCATCTGGCGCTGTCGCGTCAGCCCGCGACGCTGCGCACCGGCTCGCGTGGTTGCTGCTCGGTCGAGGACTCCCACGACGCCCGCCGAGCCGCGGACGTCCTCGGCATCCCGTTCTACATCTGGGACTTCGCCGAGCGCTTCCAGGCCGACGTGATCGATGACTTCGTCGCCGAGTACGAGGCCGGCCGCACCCCGAACCCGTGCCTGCGCTGCAACGAGAAGATCAAGTTCGAGGCGCTGCTGGACCGCGCGCTGGCCCTGGGCTTCGATGCGGTGGCCACCGGGCACCATGCCCGGCTGGTGAACGGCGAGCTGCGGCGCTCGGTCGATGAGGCCAAGGACCAGTCCTACGTCCTCGCCGTGCTGCGGCCCGACCAGCTCGCGCACGCGATCTTCCCGCTCGGAAACAGCACGAAGGACCAGGTACGCGCCGAGGCCGCGGCCCGCTCGCTGTCGGTGGCGAACAAGCCGGACTCCCACGACATCTGCTTCATCGCCGACGGCGATACCCAGGGCTTCCTGTCCCGGCGGCTCGGCCAGCAGCCCGGCGAGATCGTCGATGCCGACGGTTCGGTGCTCGGCGGGCACGACGGCGCATTCGGCTTCACCGTCGGCCAGCGCAAGGGGCTGAATCTGACGAAAGCCGGCCCCACCGGGGAGCCGCGGTACGTGCTCTCGATCCAGCCCAAGACCAATACCGTGGTGGTCGGCAGCGCCGCGGACCTCGAGATCGACACGGTGCGCTGCGTCCGTCCGGTGTGGACGTCGGGCGTGCCGGCTGCCGCCGCCGATGGCACCGGAACTGACCTGCGGTCGAACTGCCTGCGGTTCGGCTGTCTGGTGCAGTTACGCGCGCACGGGCTGGTGTCGGCGGCCACGATCAGCGGGACCCCGGATGGCGAGCTGACCGCGACGCTGACCGAGCCGCAGCGTGGCATCGCCGCCGGCCAGGCGCTGGTGATGTACGACGGTGACCGCGTGATCGGTTCGGCCACCATCACCGCGGCGCATCGCGCAACGGTGTCCGCCTGATGGCGACACTCCTTGATGGCGACTCCTTGATGGTGGTTCGTTTGATGGCGGCTTTTTAATGGCCCAGAGTGTGCAGGCCCATCCGTGGCCGCCCGGCGCGGCGACCGGCATCGGATCACTGCCCGGCACCGACCCCGGCGAGGCTGTTCGGCTGGTGCTCGGCGAGGTTCCTGACCTGCCGTATCTGCCGGAGCTGCCCGAGCGTGGGCTCGGCGCGGATCTGGTGGGGCGGACCGGTTCGCTGCTGGTCGACCTGCCGCTGGAGTGGCAGCCGCACGGCTGGACGGTGGCCAGCCATCCCGGCCGCGACCTTTCGCGTGCCCACGACCAGCTGGCCCGTGATCTCGACGCCATCACCGAGTTGGGGCAGGGTTTACCACTCCTCAAGGTGTCGGTCTGCGGGCCGATGACCCTGGGCGCCAGCATCGAATTGCCCAATCTGCACAAGGTACTCACCGACCATGGCGCCTTCCGGGACCTCGCCGCGTCACTGGCCGAGGGCGTCCGGGAACACCTGGCCGACCTTGCCTCGCGGCTGCCCGGTACCGCTCTGGTGCTGCAGGTGGACGAGCCGAGCCTGCCGCAGGTGCTCAGCGGCCGGGTTCCCACACCCTCGGGGTACGGAACTGTCCGGTCGTTGGAGCGCTCGATCGCCGGACCGGCGCTGGCGCAGCTGCTGGCGGTAGCCGCCGAGGGCCACCGGGTGGTGCACTGCTGCGCCGAGGACGTCCCGTTCGACCTGCTCGCCAGCTCCGGCGCGTCCGCGATAGCGGTGGACGCCGACCTGATCACCCACGCCGACCTCGACGCGGTCGGTGAGCTGGTCGAGTCGGGTGTGGGCCTGTGGCGCGGTGTGGTGCCCGGCGTCGATGCTCCGATCTCGGTCCACTCGGCACGGGCGAAGATCCAGCCGGTGTGGAGCAAGCTCGGGTTCAGTCCGGAACTGCTGGCCAGCGCTGTGGTCCCCACGCCGTCCTGCGGCCTGGCCGGGGCGTCGCTCGGTTATGCCCGCAAGGCGATGAAGGTGCTGTCAGAGGTGGGCAGGTCACTGCTCGAAGAGCCCGCCTGATCACGTCTTTCCGTGTTTTCTGCGCCACCGGCGTCCACCGTCCGCTGTCCGCCGTCAGGCATCCTGGAAGAGCGGTTCTCTTTCTGCTGTTCCAGCGCTACATCCTGAGCACGGCCGAGGGCGGCCTGAAGGAGTGAACTCGGCTGAGCAGAACTGTCGGCCGGTCGCGGTAGCTTAGGCCTCGTGACGACAGCACCCGACCGCGAGCAGCGGAGCGCCGGCGACCGGCCAGCCGGCGACCGGCCAGGCGGGGACGAGCCAGCTGGCGACCGGCCAGGCGGGGACGAGTCTCTGGCCGCCCGTCAGCGCCATGCCGAGCTTGTCGCCCGGCTGACTGACGCCGAGTACCGGTACTACGTCCTGGACGTCCCGAGCCTGTCCGATGCCGACTATGCCGGACTGCGCGCCGAGCTGACCACTCTGGAGGGCCGGTTCGCGGACCTGGCCTCGCTCGACGTGGCCGCCCAACACGCCGCTGAAAGCCTGTCGGTGCAGTTCAGCCCCGTCCAGCACCTCGAGCGGATGCTCTCGCTGGACAACGCCTTCTCCGCCGACGAGCTGGCTGCCTGGGCGCTGCGGGTGCGGCGCGAGGTCGGCGAGACCCCGTACCTCTGCGAGCTGAAGATCGACGGCCTGGCCATCAACCTGGTGTACGAGTCCGGCACGCTGGCCCGGGCAGCGACCCGCGGTGACGGCCACACCGGTGAGGATGTGACCGCCAACGTCCGCACCATCAGCTCGATCCCGAACCGGCTGAGCGGTGACGATCTGCCCGAGGTGATCGAGGTCCGTGGCGAGATCTTCTTCCCGCTCGAAGAGTTCGCGGCGCTGAACGCCCAGCTGGTCGCGGCGGGCAAGGCCCCCTACGCCAACCCCCGCAACACCGCCTCCGGCTCGCTGCGCCAGAAGGACCCGCGGATCACCGGCGCCCGCAAGCTGCGCATGGTGGTGCACGGGGTGGGGCGCGTCCAGGGTGGGCCGCCGGTCGAGAGCCAGTCCCAGTGGTACGAGGTGCTGCGGGCCTGGGGCCTGCCGACCTCCGCGCGCGCCACGGTGGTGAACTCCATGGATGAGGCGTCGGCGTTCATCGCGCACTGGGGCGAGCACCGTCACGACGTCGAGCACGAGATCGACGGCGTGGTGGTCAAGGTCGACTCGCTGGCACACCAGCGGCAGCTCGGCTCGACCAGCCGGGCGCCGCGCTGGGCCATCGCGTACAAGTACCCGCCCGAAGAAGTGCAGACCAGGCTGCTCGCCATCGAGGTCAACGTCGGCCGCACCGGCCGGGTGACGCCGTACGGCGTGATGGAGCCGGTGCTGGTTGCCGGGTCCACGGTCGAAATGGCGACCCTGCACAACGCCAGCGAGGTCGCCCGCAAGGACGTCCGGGCAGGCGACACCGTGGTACTGCGCAAGGCCGGCGACGTGATTCCCGAGATTCTGGGACCGGTTCGCGAGCTGCGTCCCACCGACGCGCAGCCATGGGTGATGCCGACGCACTGCCCCGCCTGCGGCACCGAGTTGCGGCCGCAGAAAGAGGGTGACGCCGACATCCGCTGCCCCAATCAGCGCTCCTGTCCCGCACAGCTGCGGGAGCGGCTGTTCCACGTCGCCGGCCGCGGTGCGTTCGATATCGAGATGCTCGGCTACGAGGCGGCCACCGCGCTGCTCGATGCGGACTTGGTTTCCGACGAGGGCGACCTGTTCACCCTGTCGGCCGAGCAGCTGGAGCAGAGCGCCTTCTTCACTCGCAAGACGGGAGGCCTGGCGGCGAACGCCCGCAAGCTGCTGGACAACATCGAGGCGGCCAAGACCCGGCCGTTGTGGCGGGCGTTGGTGGCCCTGTCCATCCGCCATGTTGGCCCGACCGCCGCCCAGGCGCTTGCCCGCCAATTCGGCTCGATCGAGCAGATCCGCACGGCCAGCAGCGAAGCGCTGGCCGCGACCGAGGGGGTCGGCCCGACCATCGCCGAGGCCGTCCGCGCGTGGTTCGAGGTGGATTGGCATCGCGACATCGTGGCCAAATGGCTGGCAGCAGGCGTGTTCAACGAAGAAGTGGTGGTCGACAGCGGGCCGAAACCGCTGGCGGGCATCGCGGTGGTCGTCACCGGAGCTTTGCAGGCTTACAGCAGGGACGAAGCGGCCGAGGCGATTACCAGCCGTGGTGGCAAGGCGGCCAGCTCCGTATCGAAGAAAACCTCGTTCCTCGTCGTGGGGGACACCCCCGGCACCAAGTATGCGAAGGCGGTTGAGTTGAAGGTTCCGATTCTCGACGAGGCAGGATTCACCCTGCTGCTCGAAGAAGGTCCCGAGGCCGCAACTGCGGTCGCCCGCGCCGGAGAGCCGGAGTGAACGAGTTCGTTACCGCCGAGATCCTGAGCCAGCCCGAGTGCTGGCGCCGGGTGGCCACCATGGACAGCGTCAGCGCCCTGCCCGCGTCGGGCAAGCGAATCGCCGTCACCGGCTGTGGGACGTCCTGGTTCATCGCGATGGCCTACGCCGCGCTGCGTGAAGAGGCCGGTCACGGCATCACCGACGCCTTCGTCGCGTCCGAGTTCCCCCGCGGCCGCGAGTACGACGCGGTAGTCGTGATCAGCCGGTCCGGCACGACCACCGAGGTTGCCGAGCTGCTGAGCTGGTTGTCCACCACCGCGCCGCACATCCTCACCGTGGCCATCGTCGGGGTCGCCGGAACGCCGATCGAGCGACTCGCCGGAACCGCCGTCGTACTGGACTTCGCCGACGAGCAGTCGGTGGTGCAGACCCGGTACGCCACCTCGACACTGGCCTTCCTGCGCGCGCAACTCGGCCACGACCTGAACCGGATCGCCGCGGCCGGTGAGCGTGCGCTGCGGCGGCCGTTGCCCGAGGCGGCGGTGACGGCGGAGCAGCTGACCTTCCTCGGCCGGGGCTGGACCGTCGGACTGGCCCACGAGGCGGCCCTGAAGAACCGCGAGGCGGCCCAGTCGTGGGCCGAGTCCTATCCTGCGATGGACTACCGGCACGGCCCGATCGCGATCGCCGCGCCGGGCCGGGTGGTCTGGGGCTTCGGTGAGATGCCTGCCGGTCTGGCGGCCGACGTGGCGGCCACCGGCGCCGACTGGATTTCCGGCGACCTCGACCCGATGGCCGAGCTGGTGGTGGCCCAGCGGGTCGCGGTGGCCCGGGCCGAGTGCCTCGGACTGGACGCCGACCGCCCGCGTCACCTCACCCGGTCGGTCATCCTCGACCAGCACTCATAGCGGGGCAGCACTCATAGCAGGGCGGCACTCTTAGCGGGGCCGGCACTCTCAGCGGGCAGCAGTCGTAGCGGAGCAGCACTCTCAGCGGGGCAGCACTCTCAGCGCGAGCATGCTCAGGACGCGGCCGGCTCCAGCACGGTCGCGGCGATCGAGGCCAGGTGTGACATCCGGATGATCTCGCTCGCGAGCCAGCGCAGCCCGGGCCGGCCCACCAGGATCGCGTTCGGCCCCAGCGGTGCCACCGCCAGCTCGGTGCCGAGCTGGCCCCAGTCCACCGGCGCCCAGCCCTCGTCCGCGCTCAGCGGTCGGGGCGGCGTCGGCGGCCACCAGGGGGCGACCAGCGTCTCGATCTCGGGCGCGGCCGCACTACGGGCGACGACGGTGGCGCGGTCGCCGTCCAGCTCAGGCGCTTGCAGCACCAGCGCCCAGCCGGCCCGGAACAGGCGGCAGAAGCCATCGGCCAGCACCCGCGGCGCTTCCTCCGGGGCGACGGCCAGCTTCTCGAGCAGCTGCAGCTCGCGGAACGGGTCGATCACACCGGCGTACGGCCGGATGGACTCGACCCGAACGCCCTCCACGCTGCTGGCCGCTGAGACCAGTGAGTCGGCCAGCTTGCCCGCCGGCAGCTCGACCACCAGGTCGTCGATGGCCTGTCCGGCCGAGCGCTCGACGATGTCGACGCTCAGGATGTCCGCGCCGGCGTGTCCCAGCGCCGACGCGACAGCTCCCAAGGCACCCGGACGGTCGGGCAGGACGACGCGGATGAGGTGGGACACGGCCACAGTCTGCCAAATGGATATATCTCTGCTGTTACGACGAGCGGGTTGGACCGGCACCAGTTCCCGATCCTGTTTCGGCGCCGCTGGCAACCGGGAGCCGCCCGGGCCGGTCGTTTGTCGGCGGCGAGCCCTAGACTCAGGACCCGTGTCCGATGATCGCACCACCCTCACCCGCGACGAAGTCGCGCACCTTGCCCGGTTGGCCAGGCTGGCCGTGACCGATGACGAGCTCGACCTGTTCGCGGGCCAGCTCGACGTCATCCTCACCGCCATCGCGCGGATCGGCGAGGTAGCCGCGGCCGACATCAAGCCAACGTCGCACGCCGTGCCGTTGCAGAATGTGCTGCGTCCGGACGAGGTGCGGCCGTCGCTGCCCCGCGAGGATGTCCTCGCCGGAGCGCCCTCGGTTGAGGACGACCGTTTCCGGGTGCCGCAGATCCTGGGAGAAGAAGAATAATGGCCGACCTGGTTGAACTGAGCGCCGCCGATACCGCCGCCGCCATAGCGGCCGGTGAGACGAGCGCGGTGGATGTCGCCCAGGCGCACCTGGACCGCATCGCCGACGTGGACTCGCAGTTGCGGGCCTTCCTGCACGTCGACGTCGACGGCGCGCTGTCCGCGGCGAAGTCCGTGGACGACCGTCGCGGCACGGGCGAGGAGCTCGGCCCGCTGGCCGGCGTGCCGCTGGCGATGAAGGACGTCGTCGTCACCAAGGGGCTGCCGACCACCTCGGGCTCGAAGATCCTGCAGGGCTGGATCCCGCCGTATGACGCCACGGTGACCCGCAGGATCCTCGACGCGGGGCTGGTCATGCTCGGCAAGACCAACATGGACGAATTCGCCATGGGGTCCTCGACCGAGAACTCGGCGTACCACCCGACTCACAATCCTTGGGATCTGTCCCGGGTGCCCGGCGGTTCGTCCGGCGGTTCAGCGGCCGCGGTGGCCGGTTTCGAGGCGCCGCTGTCGATCGGTACCGATACCGGCGGGTCGATCCGCCAGCCCGCGGCCGTCACCGGCATCGTGGGCCACAAGCCCACCTACGGTGCGGTGAGCCGTTACGGGCTGATCGCCTTCTCGTCCTCGCTGGACCAGGCGGGCCCGTTCGGCCGTACCGTGCTGGACACCGCGCTGCTGCACCAGGTGATGGCCGGGCACGACCCGATGGACTCCACCTCCATCCCGCAGCCGGGCCCGGACGTCGTCGCCGCGGCGCGTTCGGGAGCGCGCGGCAACCTTGCCGGCCTGCGCATCGGGGTCGTGCGTGAACTCGACGGTGCCGACGGTGGCTACCAACAGGGCGTGCTCGACTCCTTCCATGAGGCCGTGCGAACGCTGGAGTCCCTCGGGGCCGAGGTGGTCGAGATCTCGTGCCCGCACTTCGGCTACGCACTGGCTGCGTATTACCTGATTGCGCCGAGTGAATGCTCGTCCAACCTGGCGCGCTTCGACGCCGTCCGCTACGGCCTTCGGGTCGGCGACAACGGCAGCCACTCGCTCGAGGACGTGATGTCACTGACCCGCGAGCAGGGCTTCGGGCTCGAAGTGAAGCGCCGGATCATGATCGGCACCTACGCGCTGTCGTCGGGCTACTACGACGCCTACTACGGGCAGGCGCAGAAGGTTCGCACCCTGATCGCCGGGGACTTCGCCGCGGCATTCAAGCAGGTCGACGTCCTGGTCTCACCCACGTCGCCGTTCGTGGCATTCGGCCTGGGCGAGCGGGTCGATGACCCGATGGCGATGTACGTCAACGACCTCTGCACGCTGCCGGCCTCGCTGGCGGGCACCCCCGCGATCTCGGTTCCCTGCGGGCTGTCCGACGAGACCGGCTCCGCGCTGCCGGTGGGCCTGCAGGTGATGGCCCCGGCGATGTCCGATGACCGCTGCTATCGGGTGGGCGCCGCCTTCGAAGCTGCCTACAACGCCGCCAACGGGCCGATTCTGGCCCGCATCCCCACGCTGGCTCGCAACGTCGGAGCGGGCCCGGACGGAGCCACACGATGACTCTCAGCTATGACGCGACCAGCTACGACGATGTGCTGACCCGGTACCAGCCGGTGTTCGGGCTCGAAACCCACGTCGAGCTGGGCACCGCGTCCAAGATGTTCTGCGGCTGCTCCACCGTCTTCGGTGCCGAGCCCAACACCCACACCTGCCCCGTGTGCCTGGGCATGCCGGGCGCGCTGCCGGTGGTCAACGCCTCGGCCATCGAGTACGCCATCAAGATCGGCCTGGCGTTGAACTGCTCGATCGCGTCCTGGTGCCGGTTCTCCCGCAAGAACTACTTCTATCCCGACATGCCGAAGAACTACCAGATCTCGCAGTACGACGAGCCGATCTGCGGCGAGGGCTATCTCGACGTCGACGTCAACGGGCAGACGGTCCGGGTCGGCATCGAGCGGGTGCACCTGGAGGAGGACACCGGCAAGAACACCCACCTGGGTGGCGCGACCGGCCGCATTCACGGCGCCGACTACTCGCTGGTGGATTTCAACCGAGCCGGCATCCCCCTCGTCGAGATCGTCACCAAGCCGGTCGAGGGCACCGGCACGATGGCACCCGAGGTGGCCCGCGCCTACGTCGCCGAGCTGCGCGACATCCTGCGCACCCTCGGGGTCTCCGACGTCAAGATGGAGCAGGGCAGCCTGCGCTGCGACGTGAACACCTCGTTGTCCCCGATCGGCAGCTCCGAGTGGGGCACCCGCACCGAGACCAAGAACGTGAACTCACTCCGCAGCGTCGAGCGGGCGATGCGGTCGGAGATGATCCGGCAGGCCTCGATCCTGGATGCTGGCCGCAAGATCAAGCAGGAGACCCGGCACTTCCAGGAGACCACCGGGACGACCCGGTCCGGGCGCAGCAAAGAAGAGGCGACCGACTACCGCTACTTCCCCGAGCCCGACCTGGTGCCGGTCGCACCCGCGCCGGACTGGGTGGCTGAGATCCGGGAGTCGCTGCCGGAGCTACCGGCCGCGCGCCGGGCTCGGCTGCAGTCCGAGCTTGCCCTCACCCCGGACGAGCTGCGGGCCCTCGTCAACGCCGGCCTGGTGGACGTCTTCGCCGACACGGTAGCCGCCGGCGCCCCGGCCGCGGAGGCGCGCAACTGGTGGCTCGGCTATCTGGCGCAGCTGGCCAACGCGCAAGAGATCGAGGCCTCGGCGCTGGCCATCACGCCCGCGCAGGTGGCCGCGGTGATCAGCCTGGTCGCCGAGGGCGCGTTGTCCACCGCACTCGGCAGGCAGGTCGTGGACGCCGTGCTCGAGACCGGTGAGGATGTTGACCGGGTCATCGCCTCCCGTGGGCTGGCCGTGGTGTCTGACACCGGGGCGCTCACCGAGGCTGCCGACGCGGCCATCGCCGCCAACCCCGCGGTAGCGGACAAGGTGCGCGGCGGCAAGATCCCCGCCGTGGGCGTGCTGGTCGGCTCGGTCATGAAGGCGACCCGCGGCCAGGCCGACGCCGCCACCGTCAAGGCAATCCTGCTGGAACGCCTCGGCGTCAGCGAGAACTAGCGCCTGTTCGGCTCAGACGATGGGGCTGCCGGAGTCCGACGAGGACGTGATCCGGATGACCCGGTCGTCCTCGGCCGTCGGCTTGCCGTGCCCGTCCCGGTTGCGGGTGGTCAGCCACAGGGCGCCATCCGGCCCGGCGACCGCGGTGCGAAGGCGACCGTAGGTTCCCTTGGCGGCGGGGGCGAAGGCTCCGATCACGCCCTTGGCGCTGATGCTTGCCACCGCCAGGGACTTGCCGGCGGACGTGGCGATGGTCAGCTGTCCGTTGCCGGTCGCGCAGCCACCGCCGCCCGGCGTCGTCGAGGGCAGCGTCTTGGCGGCACCGACCGACAGGTTGCTCGGGCGAGGCCACCCGTAGTCCACCCCCGCCTTGACGATGTTCACCTCGTCCGGCGTGCGCGAGGCTCCGCTGCCCGCCGTCGCCGAGATGGCGATGCGCACGCCGGACTTCGGATCCACGCACAGGCCGTCGACGGAGCGCAGGCCGCGGGCGTACACCCGCGAGGTCGGCGACGGGTTGTCGGCAAGCGGCTGCCCGATGTCGTTGGTCCGCAGGATCTTGCCTGCCAGGCTGGTGGCTGACGCGGCCAGCGCCGGACGTCCGGCGTCACCGGTTCCGGTCAGCAGGGCACCGGTCGCGTCGAAGGCGATGCGGCCGGAATTGCCTGTCCTGCCCTTGGGAATCCCGCCAATGACCGTGGACGGAACCGAGCCGAGCGCGAAGTGCAGTACCCGGTTGTCCGTCGCGGTGGTGACGTAGGCGTAGACCAGCCCGTCCTGGTCGAAGGTCCGCGACAGTGCCAGATCCAGCAGGCCGCCATCGCCGGTGCCGTCGACTCCCGCCACGGTCTGCACGAGTACGGCCGGCCTGCCGGCCACCGGCTGAACTCGGAAGATCTTGCCGGTCCTCCGCTCGCCGACGAGTGCGGTTCCGTCGGGCAGCACGACCAGACCGGTGGGTTGGTCGAGCTTGCTGGCCACCACGCTGGGATCGGTCGCGGGCGTGGACCGGCCGGGGCTGGCTGCGGACCCGTTCGGTGCCGGGGCCGGCTGGCTGCCGCCTGGCATGGACGGCGCGGGGATACCCGGGTTGGGCAACTGCGGCTGCGGATCGTTGTTGCCCTGGTAGTTGGGTTGAGCGACCCACCCGCCGCTGTCGTCCTTGGACCCTGAGCTGCATCCGGTCAGGACGGCCAGCGCGATCGCGGCAGCGGCCGCCATCGCCCGTCGGGTCAGGAGTGGGGATGACACCCGGTCAGTCTGCCCGTTCCGGCGAAACTTTCCTACCGACCCGACGAACCGGGGTGGGGCGCGCGCGAGCCGGAGCACCGTTCGGCTCCGACTAGGATGGGAAGACATGAGAAGACTGTGCGTTCCCTCGGCCGCCATCCTCGACCGCGTACGCGCGGTGGCTCCGGACCTGGAGCTCGCCGAGAGCGCGTTGGTGTGGCAGGACGCCGCGACACCGCCGGCGGACGTGGCCGAGATCGAGTTCTGGGTACCGCCCTTTCTCGGCACGGACCAGGACGCGGCGCGGGCGGCGGTGGCGCAGATGCCCAACCTCAAGGTCATCCAGACGCAGTCGGCCGGTGTCGACGTCGTGCTGCCGATCGTGCCCGAGGGAGTCTCGCTCTGCGATGCCCGGGGCGTGCACGGCTCCTCGACCTCGGAGTGGGCGCTGACGGCGATCCTGTCGGTGCTGCGGGAGTTTCCGCGATTCGAGCGTGCCCGCCAGGCCCGGCACTGGGACCAGACGGCGACGGACGAGCTCGCGGGCAAGCGGGTACTGATCATCGGCGCCGGTGATGTCGGGCGCCAGCTCGGTCGCCGGCTGTCCGCGTGTGACGCGACGCCGGTGTTCGTGGCCCGGACGGCTCGCGACGATGTGCACAGCATGACCGAGCTGCCGCAACTGCTGCCCGAGGCGGATGTGGTGGTGCTCATCGTTCCGAAGACGTCCGAGACGATCGGCATGGTCGACGCGGCGTTCCTGGCGCGACTCAGGGACGGTGCGCTGGTGGTGAACGCCGCCCGCGGTCCGGTGGTGGACACCGACGCGCTGCTGGCGGAACTGCAATCGGGCCGGCTGCGTGCTGCCCTGGACGTGGTCGAACCCGAGCCGCTGCCCGCGGACCACCCGCTGTGGGCCGCGCCGAACCTGCTCATCACCCCGCACGTCGGCGGGGCGGTGCCCGGGCTGCCCGGCCGCTTCGCAGAGCTGCTGGTGGCTCAACTGCGCAGGTTCGGCAAGGGTGAGCCGCTGGAGAACGTCGTCGTGGGTGAGTACTGAGCAAGCGCGTACAGAGTAAGCGCGTACAGAGCGGGCGAGTGCTGAGCGACGGGTAGCCGGTGGATCAGCCGGGGTTCTTGGCGGGATCCGGAATCCGCCCCCGGCCGGCAGCTACCAGCGCGTCGAGCCGGGTGCTGCGGATGCACGGCAGCCGCACCTGGCCGTCGCTGCGGTCCACTGCGTACACCGACCCCGAGGGGTCCAGCCGCAGCCCCGCGATCTCGTCCCAGGTCACGAGCTGCGAGCCGAACAGGCCCTGCGCCGTGATGCCGCGCTCGTCGACCACCGTCGCGGTGCGGGCCAGGAACGCCGCGCCTGCCAGCGGAATCAGATACACCAGCAGCTGAATGGGCGAACGCACCAGGGCCGTAGCGCATAGCGCCACGAAAGCCACAATTAGGTATCCCGAAGCCGGATGCTTGATCACGGTGCGCTGCATCGCCGTCATGGTGTGTCAGCGTAGGTCGTACGCTCTTCGTCGTGACGACTGAGCAGCCCGGTAGTAAGCCGCAACACCGCAAGCCGCACTCCGGAGCGGTCACCGACGGCATCCAACGCGCCGCCTCGCGCGGCATGCTGCGCGCCGTCGGCATGGGTGATGACGACTGGCGCAAGCCACAGATCGGGGTGGCCTCGTCCTGGAACGAGATCACCCCCTGCAACCTGTCGCTGAACCGGCTCGCCAAGCGCGCGAAGGTCGGCGTGCGGGGTGCGGACGGGTTTCCACTGGAATTCGGCACCATCTCGGTCTCTGACGGCATCTCGATGGGCCACGAGGGCATGCACTACTCGCTGGTCTCCCGCGAGGTGATCGCCGACTCGGTCGAGACGGTGTTCCGCGCGGAGCGCCTCGACGGCGGCGTGCTGCTCGCCGGCTGTGACAAGTCACTGCCCGGCATGTTGATGGCCGCCGCACGGCTCGATGTCGCGGCGGTGTTCCTGTATGCGGGTTCGACCCTGCCCGGCAAGCTGCACGGCAACGACGTCACCATCATCGACGCCTTCGAGGGGGTCGGTGCCTGCCTGGCGGGCAAGATCACCCGCGACGAGCTCGACGAGATCGAGCGTGCGATCTGTCCGGGAGAGGGTGCCTGCGGCGGGATGTACACGGCGAACACGATGGCCTCGGCCGCTGAGGCGCTGGGGATGTCGCTCACCGGTTCGGCCGCCCCGCCCGCCCCGGATTCGCGCCGCGACGCCTACGCCGAGCGCTCCGGAGAGGCTGTGGTGCACCTGATCGACGCCGGCATCACGTCGCGCCAGATCCTGACGAGGCAGGCGTTCGAGAATGCGATCACGGTGGTGATGGCGCTCGGCGGCTCCACGAATGCGGTCCTGCACCTACTGGCGATCGCCCACGAGGCCGAGGTAGAGCTGGAGTTGGCGGACTTCAACCGGATCGGCGACAAGGTTCCGCACCTGGCCGACATGAAGCCGTTCGGCCGGTTCGTGATGACCGACGTCGACCGCATCGGCGGCATCCCGGTGGTCATGCGCGCTTTGCTGGACGCCGGTCTGCTGCACGGCGACGCCCTGACGGTCACCGGAAAGACGCTCGCCGAGAATCTGGAGTTGATTTCACCGCCGCTGCCGGACGGCGAGGTCATCCGGCCGATGAACCGGCCGATCCACCGCACCGGCGGCATCACCATCCTGCACGGCTCCCTGGCTCCCGAGGGCGCGGTGGTGAAGACCGCCGGCTTCGACGCCGAGGTGTTCGAGGGAACGGCGCGGGTCTTCGACCGCGAGCAGGCCGCGATGCAGGCGGTCGAGGACGGCACGTTGAAGGCTGGTGACGTGGTGGTCATCCGATGGGAGGGGCCGAAGGGTGGCCCGGGCATGCGCGAGATGCTCGCCATCACCGGCGCGATCAAGGGGGCTGGCCTCGGCAAGGACGTGCTGCTGCTCACCGACGGCCGCTTCTCCGGCGGCACCACCGGCCTCTGCATCGGCCATGTCGCTCCCGAGGCCGCGGTGGGCGGCCCGATAGCCCTGGTTGCCGACGGCGACCGGATCGTGGTCGACATCGCCAATCGGACGATCGAACTGGACGTGGACTCCGACGAGCTGCAGCGCCGCCGCGATGCCTGGCAGCCGCTGGCGCCGCACCTGAACACCGGGGTGCTGCGCAAGTACGCCCAGCTCGTCGGCTCCGCCGCTCAAGGCGCCGTCTGCTAGCCGCTCAGTTGGCCGGCTAACTGAGCGGTGAGCCCAGCTGCCGGAGGATCGCCCGCGCCGCACGCGCCCCGGAGGCGAGCGCGCCCTGCTGTGACGGGGTGTCGCGGTGGTCGCCGGCCACGAACAGGATGTCGCTGAGCCGCACCGGCTGGCGCAGCACCAGCGGCGGAACGGCCGCCGGAAGGGCCGCGTCGATCTGGTCGGTCCGCAGCAGCTCCCACTCGGCGGTGGACCCGCCGAAGATCAGCCGGGCGTGCTCGGTGACCAGCTGCGGGTCGACGGCCGGTCCCACCACGCTGCACTGGATCAGCGCGCGAGAGTCGGGGGAGTACCCCGGCGCGACCGCGGACATCACCACGGCGTTCACGACCGGGCCGCGGCGCAGGCCGTCCACGTGCAGGATCGGCCGGGCACAGGGCGGCTGCGGGCCGACGAACCAGAAGGTGCTCAGCGTCCGGGTCAGCGGGGAGGCCAGCCCGGTCAGTGTCGCGGCGCCGGCCGGATCGGCGGCGACCAGGACCGCGCGGGCAGTCACCGTCCCGTGCGAGGTGTGCACCGCACCTGCCGCCACCCGCTCCACGCGGACACCGGTAACCAGCGCTCCGGCGGGCAGCGCGGCCGCCAGCTGCTCCGGAAACGCTCCCATCCCGGCGTCCGGAACCGCGGGCGTGCCCCGTACGAAGGTGCGCATCAGCAGCGAGACGTAGTGCGCCGAGGTCTCACCGGTGTTCTCACCGAGCACGCCGGCCAGGAAGGAATCCAGCACGCCGGTGCGCAGCGGGCCGGTGATGCCCGCGCGGTTCAGGGCGGCTCCGTACGGCTCGTCCGGGCCGGCCGTCAACCGGCTCACCGGCTCGACCGCGCGCCGGGCAGCCCAGGCGGCCAATCGGGTCTTGACCGCGATCGATCCCACCGGTGCGCGCAGGGTGGCGAGCAGCTCCGCGGGACGGCGCAGCGGGTCGGCGAGTACCACCCGGCTGTCCGCCAGCGCCACCCGGACGCCCGGCTCGAAGCTGCGCAGCGCCAGCCGGGGCAGGTCCAACACGCCCCGCTCGGCCAGCCGGCGCACCTGCGGGTACGCGGGATTGAGCTGCTGAAAGCCACGGTCCAGCCGGAAGCCGTCGACCACGTCGGTTCGGACCCGGCCGCCCGGGCGGTCCGAGGCCTCCAGCACCGTGATGGTGAGGCCCGCGCGTACCAGTGCCACCGCCGCCGCCAGCCCCGAAAGTCCCGCGCCGACGATGGCGACATCGACCTCGGAGAAAAGCCCACTCGCCATGGCAGCACTGTATGCGTGGATGGCATCGTCCCGCTCAATGAGATCCCGTTCCCGAAGAGTTGAACGGCTCGCGAAGCGGGGTGTAGAGTTTCTCGCATGCAGCGCCTCGTACTTATCGACTAGCGCGTCCTCAGCGGCAGACCGCCGCAGACGACGCGCAAACCCTTCGTGCCTCAGCACGAGGGGTTTTTTGTTGCGGCAGAGCTACTTGGACGTCCGAGCAAGACCGCTAGAAGGAGACACGGGTACATGACAGGGACATTCGCCGAAGAGCAGGTGAGCGGAGCGAAGTCGCTGGTTCGATCGCTCGAAGAGGTGGGCGCGGACGTGGTGTTCGGTATTCCGGGCGGCGCGATCCTGCCGGCGTACGACCCCCTGTATGACTCCACGAGAGTTCGCCACATCCTGGTCCGCCACGAGCAGGGCGCAGGACACGCGGCAGAGGGTTATGCGCAGGCCACCGGCAGGGTGGGCGTCTGCATGGCGACATCCGGACCGGGTGCCACGAACCTGGTCACGCCGATCGCGGACGCCTTTCTCGACTCGGTGCCGATCGTGGCCATCACCGGTCAGGTTCCGTTTCCGGCGATCGGCACCGATGCCTTCCAGGAAGCCGACATCTCCGGCATCACCCTGCCGATCACCAAGCACAACTTCCTGGTTCAGCACCCCGAGCAGATTCCGCAGACCATCGCGGAGGCGTTTCACCTTGCGGCAACGGGCCGTCCGGGACCGGTGCTGGTCGACATCCCCAAGGACGTGCTGCAGGCAGGCACCACCTTCAG
Source organism: Jatrophihabitans lederbergiae (assembly GCF_031845305.1). Lineage (NCBI taxonomy): Bacteria > Bacillati > Actinomycetota > Actinomycetes > Jatrophihabitantales > Jatrophihabitantaceae > Jatrophihabitans > Jatrophihabitans lederbergiae. Next base: position 114,894 of record NZ_JAVREH010000001.1, read on the forward strand.
TTGGCCACCGACGATCGACCTGCCGGGTTACCGTCCGGTGCTCAAGCCGCACGGCAAGCAGATCCGCGAGGCGGCCAAGCTGATTGCCAGCGCGCGACGTCCGGTGCTCTACGTCGGCGGCGGCGTGCTCAAGGCCCGGGCCACCGCGGAGCTGCGAAAGCTCGCCGAGCTGACCGGCATTCCGGTCGTCACGACTTTGATGGCGCGCGGTGCCTTTCCCGATTCGCACCGTCAGCACCTGGGCATGCCCGGCATGCATGGCACGGTCGCCGCGGTGACGGCGCTGCAGAAGAGCGATCTGCTGATCGCGCTGGGAACCCGGTTCGATGACCGGGTGACCGGCCGCCTGGACTCGTTCGCACCGCATGCCACGGTGATCCACGCCGACATCGATCCCGCTGAGATCGGCAAGAACCGGATCGCCGAGGTGCCCATCGTCGGTGATGCGCGCGAGGTGATCTCGGAGTTGATTCCCGCGGTCCAAGCCGAGTACGCCGCCGGCAACCGCTACGACCTGACCGGGTGGTGGCGCGAGGCCGACCGGTGGCGCACGACTTACCCGTTGGGGTATGAGGATCCGGCCGACGGCAGCCTGGCGCCGCAGTACGTCATCCAGCGGCTCGGAGCCATGGCCGGTCCGGACACCATCTTCGCCTCGGGCGTCGGTCAGCATCAGATGTGGGCCTCGCACTTCATCTCCTATGAGAACCCCTACACCTGGTTGAACTCCGGCGGTGCCGGCACGATGGGCTACTCGGTGCCAGCCGCGATGGGAGCCAAGGTCGGCGCACCCGACAAGCTCGTCTGGGCGATCGACGGGGACGGCTGCTTCCAGATGACGAACCAGGAGCTGGCGACCTGCGCGATCGAGGGCATCCCGATCAAGGTTGCCGTGATCAACAATGGCAATCTCGGCATGGTGCGGCAGTGGCAGACGCTGTTCTACGAGGAGCGTTACTCCAACACCAACCTCGGCACCCACTCGATCGGTGAGCCCGGCACGTCGGGTGCCACCCGCCGCATTCCGGACTTCGTGAAGTTGGCCGACGCTCTGGGTTGTGTTGGGCTGCGGTGCGAGACGAAGTCCGAGGTCGATGCCACGATCGAGAAGGCGATGTCGATCGATGACCAGCCGGTCGTGGTCGACTTCACCGTCGGCAAGGACGCGATGGTCTGGCCGATGGTTGCCGCCGGCACCTCGAACGATGAGATCATCGCCGCCCGCGGTATCCGTCCCAACTTCGACGCGGGGGTTTGAGATGAGCGCTTGCGTGAAGATCGGAAGCCGATAATGTCTATCCACACCCTGTCCGTGCTGGTCGAGAACAAGCCGGGCGTACTGGCCCGGGTGTCGGGTCTGTTCAGCCGACGCGGCTTCAACATCGAGTCACTGGCGGTGGGCCCCACCGAGCATCCCGAAATCTCCCGGATCACGATCCTGGTGTCCGTCGAGGGCAATGCGCTGGAGCAGATGACCAAACAGCTCAACAAGCTGATCAACGTGCTCAAGATCGTCGAGCTCGAGCCGGGTCAGGCAGTGCAGCGCGAGTTGCTGCTGGTGAAGGTCAGAGCCGATGACACCAACCGCAGCGGCGTGGTCGACATCGTGGAACTGTTCCACGCGAAGGTGGTCGACGTCAGCCTCGAGACGCTGACTGTCGAGGTCGTCGGGCCGCCCGCCAAGCTTGAGGCGATGCTCAAAATGCTGGAGTCCTATGGCATCCGAGAGATGGTGCAGTCCGGAATGGTCGCGCTCGGCCGCGGTCCCCGCTCGATGACCCAGGCAGCGTTGCGGGCCGTCGAGCGTAACGCCGGCTAACCCAGCACGTCAGGTACGAACCCGAGGCCGTCGCAGGGATGGCCCACCCGAATGAGAGGGAACGCCGCACATGGCCGTGGAGATGTTTTACGACGACGACGCCGACCTGTCCATCGTCCAGGGACGCAAGGTGGCCGTGCTCGGCTTCGGTAGCCAGGGTCATGCCCACGCGCTGAGCCTGCGCGACTCGGGCGTCGACGTGCGGGTGGGCCTTCCCGAGGGTTCCAAGAGCCGCGGCAAGGCCGAGGACGCCGGGCTGCGCGTGCTGACCCCGTCCGAGGCCTCGGCCGAAGCCGATCTCATCATGGTCCTCGCGCCCGACCACAAGCAGCGGGCGCTCTACACCGAGTCGGTCGAGCCTAACCTGAAGGACGGTGACGCCATCTTCTTCGGGCACGGCTTCAACATCCGGTTCGGCTACATCAAGCCGCCGGCGAACGTCGATGTCGCGATGGTCGCACCCAAGGGCCCGGGCCATCTGGTGCGGCGGCAGTTCATCGACGGCAAGGGCGTGCCGGTGCTGGTGGCCGTGGAGCAGGACGCGTCCGGATCGGCCTTCCCACTCGCACTGTCCTATGCCAAGGCCATCGGCGGCACCCGGGCCGGCGCGATCAGGACGACCTTCACCGAAGAGACCGAGACGGACCTGTTCGGCGAGCAGGCGGTGCTCTGTGGTGGTGCCTCGCAGCTGGTGCAGTACGGCTTCGAGGTGTTGACCGAGGCCGGGTACGAGCCGGAGATCGCGTACTTCGAATGCCTGCACGAGCTCAAGCTGATCGTGGATCTGATGTACGAGGGCGGAATCGCCAAGCAACGCTGGTCGATCTCGGACACTGCCGAGTACGGCGACTACGTGTCAGGCCCGCGAGTGATCGACGCCCATGTGAAGGACAACATGAAGACGATCCTCGGCGAGATCCAGGACGGGTCGTTCGCGGCTCGCTTCATCGCCGACCAGGACGCGGGGGCGCCGGAGTTCAAGGCGTTGCGCGCCAGGGGCGAGCAGCACCCGATCGAAGAGACCGGCCGCAAGCTGCGCGGGTTGATGAGCTGGGTCAACAGCGATTCCGACTCCGACTACCAAGAGGGCACGGCAGCTCGCTAGAGCTGGCCGCCCCATCGATCCGCCGCCCCATCGATCCGCCGATTCACCAGCAGACGATTCACCAGCAGACGATTCACCAGCAGAGAAGGACAAAGCCGATGAAGCTAGCCGTGGTGCCCGGTGACGGAATCGGGATCGAGGTGACCGAGCAGGCTCTCGCGACGCTGGAGGCGGTGCTGCCCGGTGTGGACAAGACCTCCTACGACCTCGGCGCGGGACGGTGGCACCGCACGGGGGAGGCGCTGCCCGACTCGGTGCTGGCCGAGTTGCGCCAGCACGACGCGATCCTGCTCGGCGCGGTCGGCGATCCCTCGGTGCCGTCAGGGGTTCTCGAACGCGGACTGCTGCTCCGGCTGCGTTTCGAGCTCGACCACTTCGTCAACCTGCGCCCGGCGAAGCTGTATCCGGGTGTCGCCACCCCGCTCGCCGGCAATCCGGCGATCGACTTCGTTGTGTACCGCGAGGGAACCGAGGGACCGTACGTCGGCAACGGCGGGGCGTTGCGCAAGAACACGCCGCATGAGATTGCCACCGAGGTCAGCATCAACACCGCCTTCGGTGTCGAGCGCGTGGTGCGGGCGGCGTTCGAGGGCGCCGCCCGGCGTCCACGTCAGCACCTCACCCTGGTGCACAAGAACAATGTGCTTGTGTACGCAGGTGATCTCTGGTTCCGCACCGTGCGGCGGGTCGCCGAGGAGTACCCGGCGGTCACGGTCGCCTACCACCACGTCGACGCGGCCACCATCTACCTGGTGACCGACCCCGGACGCTACGACGTGATCGTCACCGACAACCTGTTCGGCGACATCATCACCGACCTTGCCGCCGCGGTGGCGGGCGGAATCGGTTTGGCCGCAAGCGGAAATGTGAATCCGACGGGGACCTCGCCATCGATGTTCGAGCCTGTCCACGGGTCCGCACCGGACATCGCCGGGCAGGGCAAGGCTGACCCAACGGCGGCGATCCTGTCGGTGGGAATGCTGCTGACCCACCTGGGCCACGATGCGGAGGCGTCGCGGGTCGAAGCCGCAGTGGCAGCAGACCTGGCCTCGCGCGACTCATCGTCTCCGGGCTCCACGAGTGAGATCGGCGAGCGGATCGCGTCCGCCGCAGCCTCCTGACTCGCCCGGTTCCCAACCGATAGGAACAGCCATGCTCACCGACGATTTCCACGTGTTCGACACGACATTGCGCGACGGCGCACAACGCGAGGGCATCAGCTATTCGGTCGCCGACAAGCTCGCCGTGGCGCGCCTGCTCGATTCCCTCGGCGTCGGCTTCATCGAGGGCGGCTGGCCGGGCGCGGTACCCAAGGACACCGAGTTCTTCGCCCGAGCGGCGCAGGGTGAGCTGCAGCTCAAGCACGCGACGCTGGTGGCGTTCGGGTCCACGCGCAAGGCCGGGGTGGCGGTGCGCGAGGACCGGCAGGTGCAGGCGCTGCTGGACAGCGGTGCTCCGGTGATCACCTTGGTGGCCAAGTCCGACGTCTGGCACGTCAAGCGCGCGCTGCGCACCACGCTGGATGAGAACCTCGCAATGGTGAGCGACACGGTGTCGTTCCTGCGGGCGGCGGGTCGCCGGGTGTTCGTGGACTGCGAGCACTTCTTCGACGGCTACAAGCACGATTCCGATTACGGCGTCAGGGTTCTCGACGCGGCACAGGCGGCCGGTGCGGACGTCGGAGTGCTGTGCGACACCAACGGCGGCATGCTTCCGATGGGCATCGGGGACACCGTCCGTGCCGTCCGTGCCCGTACCGGAATCCGGCTGGGTATCCACACCCAGGACGACACCGGGTGTGCCGTCGCGAACACCCTGGCCGCGGTCGACGCAGGCGTGACGCACGTGCAGGGAACCGCGAACGGCTACGGCGAGCGAGCCGGTAATGCCGACATTTTCGCCGTGCTCGGCGGCCTGGTGTTCAAGATGGGGCTGAACGTGCTGCCCGAGGGAACCATCGGCGAGAGCATGCGGGTCTCGCACGCCATCGCTGAGATCGCCAACCTGGCTCCGGACACGCACGCGCCGTACGTGGGCAGTTCGGCCTTTGCGCACAAGGCAGGACTGCATGCCTCCGCCATCAAGCTGGGACCCGAGTTGTACAACCACATGGACCCTGAACTAACCGGCAACAGCCAGAAGATCCTGATCACCGAGATGGCCGGCCGGGCGTCGGTGGAGCTGAAATCCGCCGAGCTGGGCATGGACGTCACCGATCGTCCGGACGTGGTGAGCAGCGTGGTGGACCGCGTGAAGGAGCGGGAGTCATCGGGCTGGTCGTACGAGGCCGCCGATGCCTCGTTCGAGTTGCTGGTCCGCGACGAGCTGCACACCGCGCCCAGCCAGTTCCGGCTGGAGTCCTACCGGGTGATCATCGACCGGCGCGAGGACGGCGCGCTGGTGACCGAGGCGACCGTCAAGGTGCACGCGGGGGAGCAGCGCATCATCACCACCGCCGAAGGCAACGGGCCGGTCAATGCCCTGGACCTGGCGCTGCGGTCGGCGCTCGGCGAGGTTTTCCCACGGCTGGCGGCACTCGAGCTGTCGGACTACAAGGTGCGCATCCTGCCGGGCAAGCACGGCACGGACGCCATCACCCGGGTGCTCATCGAGACGTCGGACAAGAGCACCGAGTGGACGACGGTGGGCGTGCACCCGAACATCATCGAGGCGTCCTGGCTGGCGTTGGAGGATGCGGTGCGGTTCGGTCTGCTGGAGCGCTGACGGGCATGAGTAGGTTCACGTTGCGGAATCCATGGCGGCCGGACCGTTTCACCTTTCTTGATGGGCAGGTTCGTCGCCTCAGTGAGCTGTTGGAGACGCCGCCGGGTGTCGAAGTCGGTCAGCGGCTCCTGACGCCAGGCATCGATGGTGCGGGCCAGGAGGTGCAGTTGGGCGATGTCGGTGTTGACGCAGTAGGTCAGCCACCGGTGCAGTCGCTGGGCAGCTCGGATGCGGCCTGTGGCGGCGTAGCGGAGCCGGACGTCTTGGGCGGTGATCCAGGTCGGCCGAGGCGGGTGACATGAAAGCGGTCCAGCACCCGGGGCGCTGCCGGAAGACTGGTCGCGGGGGGCGGTGGCGTGGCATAACCACGGAACGGATCCGGTGCCGCCACGGCGATTGGATCCCGCCATTCAGGTGGGCGTTGATTCACCCATCCCGATAAAGCTGGTCCGACCGGCCAGCCACGGTGTCCAGCAACCAGGGGTAGTCGTACTCGCGCACCGCGGCCATGACCGTGGCCCAGCCGCCCCCAACTGCCCAGCGGCCTACGCAACTGTGTGACCGTCCTGCCCCACCCGGCGAGCTCGTTCGGTCAGGCAGACACGCGCCGGATCGCCTCGCTGTGCGCTCGGTCCAGGTCCGCGCCCGATCACCACGTTTCATTTGGAAGAGCAAGTTCTGTCAGACCCTGTCCGTAGTGTCCAGGACATGGCGGACATGAACGGCGGCGCGGTCTCGGGCGGGTTGACCGAGGCGGCCAACGGGCTGTCGTTTTATCTTGGCGACGTCTCCGCCGGAGTCCTGAGCAGCCTGTCGGACGGCGATCTGCTCGCTGAGTTACGCGAATGTGAGGCCCTGCGACGGCGCTGGTTGATGGTTGATGCCGCGCTGGTCGCCGAACTGGAACGGCGTTCGTTTGCCGGACGGTTGGCAATGCCCTCGACATCGACGCTATTGCAGGGTGTTCTGCGGCTGTCCCCGACCGAGGCGCGGCAGCGGGTCGATGCGGCCGCGGTGTGCGGACCGCGATGGTCCCTGACGGGCGAGCGACTCGAGCCGCTGCTACCCCGGGTCGCCGCGAGCCAGGCGGACGGTGTGCTGTCTGCCGAGCACGCGCGGGTGATCGCTTCGACGATCGAGCGCCTTCCCGCATCGGTGGCCCCAGCCGACGCTATTGCCGCTGAGGAGCACCTCGTACTGGCCGCCGGGCAATTGCGGCCGCGCGAGGTCGGTCTGGTGGGGCAGCGGATCCTCGCCCACTTGGATCCCGACGGCGTCTTGCAGTCCGATGCCGAACACGCTCGACGGCGCTCGTTCAGCGTGACGCCCGAGTCTGGCGGCGGTTACCGGGCGTCCGGGCGGCTGACGCCGGCATGTGGCGCGCTGCTGCTGACCTGGCTCAGCCCGCGCGCGGCACCCCGGCCGGCAACTTCCGAGGGGCCCCATAACTCAGGTGACAACGCTGCCGAAGACAACAGGTCCGCTACTGGTGCGCCGTCGGAACGCGTGCAGGACGCCCGGTCGTACGGGCAGCGCATGCATGACGCGCTAGAAGAGTTGGCCGGACTCGCGGTCCGTAGCACCGAAGTTGTCGAATCGGGCGCGCCGGCACAGGTCATCATCACCATGACCGCCTCGCAGCTGGCCGATAGGAGCGGCCTGGCCGAGACCTCCTTCGGGCAACTGCTAACGGTTCCCGAGGCACTGCGATTGGCCGACGAGGCCGCGATCAGCCTGCTGGTGCGTGATGCTCGCGGGGCGATCCTCAAGCATGGCCGACTCAAACGAATCGCGACGAGAGCCCAGACACTCGCGTTGATAGCCCGGGACAGGGGCTGTTCCTTTCCTGGCTGTGACAGGCCGCCGGAATGGTGCCAGCGCCATCACGTCGTTGGCTGGGCAGAGGGTGGCCGGACCGATCTGGACAACCTCACCTTGATTTGTGGCTACCACCACCGTCACTTCGAAGCCGAGGGTTGGTCGTGCCGGCTCGTCGAGGGACTGCCGACCTGGATTCCTCCACATTGGATCGACCCCGAGCGCAGACCACGACGCAACCACCGCATCACCCATGAGCTGCGGTAACGCCGGGTCCCGGCGCGGGCTCCCGGTCTCCCCGGGGCCGAATACGAGGAGGGCGTCAACGCCATCCGGCATGCGGACATCCGGCATGGGGACACAGGGCGACCCGACATCCGCCATGCGGAAATCTAACATGGGAAGGTTCGACCTGCCGTGGGCAGCCACGGTTTACCTAGCTTGGTTCGGCCTGCCTAGCTTTGGTTCGGCCTGCCTTCGCTGTCCTGGAGCCGGCCGACCTCCGCCCTTCCCGCAGCGAACGTCAGACGCGCCGTAGTGATTTCACAGCGCAGTCGTCCACGCCGCAGGCGCCGCAATTCGAGCCGCAGCTATCGGCTCCGGTGAGCGCTGCCTCGCCGAGGATCGCGTCATCCAGTTGCTGTTCTCGCGCGGCGGCCTCGTCCAGGGCGGCTGAGCGCTGCAGGCCCCAGGCGACGCCGAGTACCAGCACGGCCAGAACGATCAACACCACACCGACGAGCTTCCAAACGATGCCACCCGCCACAACCGGGACCGCTCCGGCCACCAGCAACACCGCACCGAAGGGCATGAGCACCAGTGCCATCTGCCGCCGTCGCGCCGGCGCGATGCGGTTCAGCTCGTCGCTCACACGATCCAGTATCCGACATGCGGGCGGCCGCAGGAGCACCGGTAGCCTGAGTGCCGTGCGCATCGCGAGATTTGTTCATCCTGGTGGAATTGCTTGGGGCGTCGTCGAGGGAGTGGTCGAGGCGGGGTCCAAGCCCAGCTTCGATGCGCTGACCATCGCGGCCATCAAGGATCATCCGATGGGGCCGATCGAGTTCACCGGGGACCGCTTCGCCGTGGGCGACGTCCGGTTGCTGGCCCCCATCCTGCCGAGCAAGGTGCTGGCCATCGGCCGCAACTACGCCGCCCACGCGGCCGAACTCGGCAACAGCGTGCCGGAGCGGCCGCTGATCTTCCTCAAGCCCTCCACGTCGGTCATCGGCACCACCGACGTGATCCGGCTCCCTGCCGATTCCGAGCAGGTCGAGCACGAGGCCGAGCTGGCCCTGGTGATCGGCAAGGTCGCCAAGGACGTCCCGCGCGAGCGCGCACTCGACGTGGTGTTCGGCTACACCTGCGCCAACGACGTGACCGCCCGCGACCAGCAGCGCGCGGACGTGCAGTTCACCCGGGCCAAGGGGCACGACTCGTTCTGCCCCATCGGTCCCTGGATCGAGACGTCCTTCGATCCGTCGGCGGTCCGGGTGCGGGCGCTGGTCAACGGTCAGACCAGGCAGGACGGCAACACCGGCGACATGATCTTCGACGTCGCGACCATGGTGTCGTTCATGTCGCATGTGATGACCCTGGTGCCCGGCGACGTCATCCTCACCGGAACCCCCGAGGGCGTCGGCAGGATCGTCGACGGCGACACGGTCACGATCTCGATCGACGGCATCGGTGACCTGGTCAACCCGGTGCGGCGCAAGTGAGTACCCCAGGAGCGGCGGTGCACCCGGCCACCGGCAGCGACATCCGCGTCCGGTTCTGCCCGTCCCCGACGGGCAATCCGCACCTCGGACTGGTGCGCACCTGCCTGTTCAACTGGGCCTACGCCCGGCACGTCGGCGGCACCTTCGTCTTCCGGATCGAGGACACCGACGCCGCCCGGGACTCCCAGCAGTCCTACGACCAGTTGCTGGATGCCCTGCGCTGGCTCGGGCTCAACTGGGACGAGGGCCCTCAGGTCGGCGGCCCGTACGGCCCCTACCGGCAGAGCGAGCGCCGCGGGCTGTATGCCGAGGTCATCGACAAGCTGCGGGCGGGCGGCCACCTCTACGAGTCGTTCTCGACCCCGGACGAGGTCGAGGCCCGGCATCGGGCGCAGGGTCGGGACCCGAAGCTGGGCTATGACAACTTCGACCGCGACCTGACCGACGAGCAGCGGGCGGCGTTCCGGAGCGAGGGTCGCCTGCCGGTGCTTCGCCTGCGGATGCCGGACCAGGACCTCGGCTGGCGCGACCTGGTGCGGGGCGACGTCAGCTTCGCGGCCGGCAGCGTTCCGGACTACGTGTTGGTGCGCGCCAATGGGGAGCCGCTGTACACGCTGGTGAATCCGGTGGACGACGCGATGATGCGGATCACCCACGTGCTGCGTGGCGAGGACCTGCTGCCGTCCACGCCACGCCAGATAGCCCTCTACCGGGCGCTGATGAACGTCGGCGTCGCCGAGTTCGTGCCGGAGTTCGGGCACCTGCCCTACGTCATGGGCGAGGGCAACAAGAAGCTGTCCAAGCGCGACCCGCAGGCGTCGCTCAATGCCTACCGCGAGGCCGGTTACCTGCCCGAGGGACTGATCAACTATCTCGCCCTGCTGGGCTGGTCGATCGCCGATGACCACGACATCTTCAGCCTGGACGAGATGATCGCCGCCTTCGATGTGGCCGACGTCAACGCCAGTCCCGCGCGCTTCGACGTCAAGAAGAGCCTGGCCATCAACGCCACCCACATCCGTCTGCTTGCCGGCCCTGACTTCGCTCGTCGGCTGCGGGACTTCCTCGCGTCCACCGGGCTGATCGCGGCCGAGCCGACGCCCGAACAGCGCCGGCTCATCGAGGGCGCGGCGCCGCTGGTGCAGGACCGGGTGCAGACCCTCGGCGAGGCCGCCGAGATGCTCGCCTTCCTGTTCGTCGCCGACGATGATTTCGTGCTGGACGAGGCAGCGACCGCCAAGCAGCTGGGTGACGCCGGCCAGGCGGTGCTCAGCGCCTCGGTCGGTGCGTTGGAAGGCCTGGCGGAGTGGACCACGGACGGCATCGAGCAGGCGCTGCGGGCGGAGCTCATCGAGCGGCTCGGGCTCAAGCCCCGCAACGCCTTCGGCCCGCTGCGGGTCGCGGTGACCGGAAAGCAGATCTCGCCGCCATTGTTCGAGTCCATGGAACTGCTGGGGCGCGACATCTCTCTCGGTCGGCTCCGGTCAGCTCAGAAGTGATGTCGGCAGGGACGTGGCACGGCTGCTCAGAGCAGCGGTTCGCCACGCCGCGGCAGCCCCGATTTCAGCCAGCGACAGGCGTCAGGTAGTGTTTCGTCTCGGCCGGTTGATGGTTCCGGCAAGCCAATTGGGGTATGGGGTAATTGGCAGCCCAACTGATTCTGGTTCAGTTAGTCTAGGTTCGAGTCCTGGTACCCCAGCGCAAGAGGCAGTATCGCAGGGTGATGTACAACAGAAAAGTTCCCAGAGGCCCCGTCGTCTAGTGGCCTAGGACGCCGCCCTCTCACGGCGGTAGCACGGGTTCGAATCCCGTCGGGGCTACAGTGGAAACGGCCTCCGGTTGCACTCAGAAGATCTGAGCGGAACCGGGGGCTGTTTGCTGTGTCGGCCTGCTTTGCTGTGTCGGCCTGCTTTGCCGGTGCTCGCTGACCTCAAGGCGCCGCACCCCGCGTGGGACTGTCCGGTGACCGAGCGCCTGCGAACCGAGCGCGATCACCAGCCCGACCGACGGTCGACGGTGCCAGCGCCCTCGTGCTGGTGGCGTTCCACGTCGAACCGGATGCCGCCGTTGCCCCGGGCACTTGAGTGACCTGCCGCCGGGCACTTGAGTGACCTGCCGCCGGGCCGATAGGTACTGCAGCCTGCCGCGCCCCGCAGCGGCAGGGAATCCGTGGAGATGCCCGTGCCAGCTCAAGCAGGAAGTGGCTGCCGACGATCCACCCGAGCGCGTGCAGCCGCGCTTCTAGCCGCGCTCGCCGTGACCTTGCTCGCCACGATCACGACGTCGGCCGGACTCGTGGTGACCGCGGCGCCGAGCTCAGCCGGTGTACCCAGCCTCAAGGTGCCTGCCGGGATGCCTCGGGCGATCGAGCCGCTGGCCGCCTATGTCGGCCAGGTGGCGTGCCAGCCGGCGTTCCGGTCGGGCACCCGGGCGCTCGGCCGGTTGCTGGTGAGCACCTACCCGAACACGACCTTCGGCGGCAACTACGACTGCGGCACCGACAGCTCCCAGAGCGAGCACTACGAGGGCCGCGCGGTCGACTGGATGAACTCCGTCCGCAACAAGACCCAGGCCGCCCAGGGAGCGTCGGTCATCAACTTCCTGCTCGCCACCGACAGCTACGGCACCACGTTCGCCAACGCGCGCCGGCTGGGCATCATGTACATCATCTGGAACAACCGCATCTGGGGCTCCTGGGACGGCAAGTGGGAGCCGTACAACAACTGCGCGAGCACCCCGGCCGTGTCGTCGGACAACGCCTGCCACCGCAACCACATGCACTTCTCACTGTCCTGGAACGGCGCGCTGGGACGGACGTCCTTCTGGAGCAAGCACGTCGCGGCCACGGATGACTACGGTCCCTGCCGAGCCCGGGACCTGAACTGGTCCGGCGACTACGGCACCAGCCGCCCGACGCCCTGCCCCCGCTACCCCAAGGTCGCCGCTCCGGCCGGCTCGTCGGCCGTGATGCGCGCGCTGGTCAGCTACTCCGGCGCCACGATTTTCCCTGGTATGTCCGGACGACCGGTGTCGGCGGTGCAGCAGGCCTTCGACAAGCCGGTGACCGGTCATTACGACTCCGCCACCGTCGCGGCGATGAACCGGTACAAGAAGGCGCATCACCTGAGCACCAACGGGATCATCGACGGCAGGACCTGGCGCGCGCTGCTCGTCACGTACGAACCCAAGGTCTGACCGCGCCGCCGGTGACTGCCGTGCTCAGAACGTCGAGTAGCGGCCGCGACGGTGCACCAGTGGCGGCAAGTCCGCCCCGATCTCGGTGTGCTCGACGCGCAGCCGGACCTCGACGCCCCAACCCAGTTCCGTCCACCCCAGTTCGGTGTTGCCCAGTTCGGCGGCTGGAACCCCGCTGAGCCGGCACCCCGCCCACGCGGAGGCGCCGGCAAGTGCGGGCCCCCACTCGGTGTCGATCCAGGTGGCTGAGCGAAACGGCCCACCGGGCGCCGGAGCGACGTAACCGAATGCGTCGGCCAGCTGCCGGTGCTGCCAGCCGAGGACGTTCACCACTGCCGCGCCGGAGTTCCGAAGGGCATCCCACAGGTCCGACAGCGGGTCGAGCACGCCGACGACATAGCCCGGGTCCCCGTCGGCCACCAGCACCGAGGACACGGTCAGCCCGGCCCGCTCGCCCTTGTCGACGGCAGTCCAGACCGTCACCGGGGCCGCCAACCGGCCGCGCAGCCGCCGGACGGGGCTCCGCTCGGACTCCGCGGGCAGGAAGGGGTGCTCGCCATGGATGCTCACCTCCCGCATTCTCCCCTGCTCACCTCCCGCATTCTCCCTGCTCATCCCGGGCGCGGGCGCCGGTAGCGGACGCCCGGTGCGGCAGAGTGGGTCGCAACGTCCGGCGTACGAGGCGACGGCACATTACGGAGCGGAGCGGCGGCATGCGGATCGGGCTGGTAGGCAACGGGTACTGGGCACGGGCGACACACGCGGCGGGGCTGCAGGCCGAACCGTCGGTGCAACTGGCCGGCGTGTGGGGGCGCGACCTCGGCAAGAGCCAGGCGCTGGCTGCCGACCTCGACATCACCCCCTACGACGACGTCGATCAGATGTTCGCCGACGTAGACGCGGTCGCGTTCTCGGTCCCGCCGCACGTGCAGTCCGAGCTGGCGGTGCGTGCCGCGCGGCTGGGCAAGCACCTGCTGCTGGAGAAGCCGATTGCCGTCACACCCGCCGCGGCCGCGGAGTTGGCCGCGGTGGTCGATGCTGCCGGCGTCGCGTCGGTGGTGTTCTTCACCGGGCGCTACGACGCCGCCCAGCGAGCGTGGGTGGAGCAGACCGCGCGGCGAACCGACTGGGACGCCGCCGCAGGCCTGTGGCTCGGTTCCGCGTTCGCCTCGGACAGCCCTTTCGACACACCCTGGCGGCACGAGAAGGGCGGCCTGTGGGACGTCGGCCCACACGCCCTCGCCATGCTGTCCGGGGTGCTCGGGCCCATCGAGCGGATCACCGCCCGGGCGGGTCGCCGCGATCTCGTGCACCTGGTGACCGGGCACGCCTCCGGCGCCAGCGCCACGTACTCGGTGAGCATCGACACCCCGGAGGCCGCGGCTGTCACCAGCTTGACGGTCTGGGGACCGGCCGGACGGACCGAGCTTCCCGCCGGGCCCGCCGATCCCAGCGCCGCCCTCGCCACCGCCGCCCGGGAGCTGGCCGCCGCGGCGCGGCAGCAGCACCCCAGCCACCCTCTGGACGTCCACTTCGGCCGGCATGTCGTCGACCTGCTCGCGGACGCCCAGTCCCAGCTCGCGGCTGGCTGACCGCCGTCGCCAACGCCCGCGAGCGTTGATGAGGCCAAGATCACCCATCCGATGGACAGTGTCACGGCAGGCCCGTCCACGTGGCCGGCGGTCCGGCGCGCCGGCGTCCGAGCCAGTGTTCGCCACGGTGCCTCGCAGCGTGCTGTCCGGTGCCTGAGCACAATGACCGGGCCGGCGAGATAGCGTTCCCCACGACACGTGGCATGAGGGGAGGGCGATCATGAGACTGCTGTTGATAGGCGCGCCCGGCGCGGGCAAGGGCACCCAGGGTGAACGGTTGGCCACTCGCCTCGGGGTGCGGCACATCGCGACCGGTGACCTGCTCCGTGCCGAGGTCAAGGAGGGCACGCCGCTCGGGAAATCCGTCGCGGACTACCTCGACCGTGGCCAGCTGGTTCCCGATCAGTTGATCCTCGACCTGGTGATGCCGAAGTTGCTGGCCGCCAGCCGCGACGGTGGGTACATCCTCGACGGCTTTCCCCGGTCGGTGGCCCAGGCCGTTGAGGCCCGCGAGCTGGCGGATCATGCGGACGCCGCAGCCGAACACGTGGTGTTTCTGCAGGCCCCCCGGGAGGCACTCGTGCAGCGCCTGCTCGCCCGTGCGGTCGCCGAGGGGCGCAGCGACGACACCCAGGACGTGATCGTCAACCGGCTGCGGATCTTCGAGGACGCGACGAGCCCGCTGGTCGACTACTACCGGGGTCGCAACATGCTGCACGTCATCGACGCGGACCAGCCGGCCGACGACGTCATGGCCGCGATTCTTGCCGCGATCTGCACGGTCTGAGCCCGGCCGCGCGGGCGTTTCCATTCGCCACGGCATCTGGCGCGGCGTTAGAATGTTTATGGACGGTTACGCAGTCAGCCGTCGAACGTCGAGCGTTCACAAAGGTTGACGCCGTTTGCGGCACGGGCTGAGCCCCGAATTCCGGGCTCCAGGGCTCGCGCTGCCGGTTGCGTCTCACCTCCGGTCACCTTCGAGGTATGCATGACCGCACTGCCGGCAATTCCGTGGCAATCCCGTCCGTTTCCCGACGTTGCCTACGTCGACAACGTGTACGTCGACACCGAGACAGCCAGCCCCGAAGCGCATGAGGGCTCATTCGCTGACATCGTCGAGCGGTTGTTCCGTGCCTTCGAGGACCACTTGCCGCTGGGCACGATCGTCGGGGTTGTCAAAGAATCCCGTGAGCACCTCCGAGGTTCGCCCGTCGGCGCGTTGCCCGAGTTGACGGAGCGGCTTGCCCGCGAGCGCCTCAGCGCACTGAGCATGGCGTCCGAATCAGGCCCGACCCTGGCCGATACCAGCCTGAACTCGGCTTCCGCGGCCGCTCCATCGCGACGGCGCTGACCGCCGACGTCAGCGTGGCGGCTGGACGGCTGACGGCGACCGAGGTACAAAGACGGTCCTACCGACCGGGATGGATCGTACGTCCGCAACGAGAAGGAGAACAAGATGAGTGCACTGGACAAGGCCAAGAACAAGGCCGAAGAGACCAGCGGCAAGCTCAAGGAGAAGACCGGCGAAGCAACCGGTGACGAGAGCTTGCAGGCCGAGGGCAACACCGACCAGGCGAAGGGCAACCTGAAGCAGGCCGGCGAGAAGGTCAAGGACGCGTTCAAGGACTGACGTTGGTCATGATCGTCCGTTCGTCACGATCGTCCCCGCCCCGGCTCACCGGCGGCGGGGATGATCGACCACCGCAGGCAGCCTCGACCAGAGGTGATTCCGCTCTAGCTCCCAGGAGTGCTCAATGCTCGGCTTGATTATCAGCCTCATCGTCATCGGCCTCATCGCCGGCGCGATCGCCCGGCTCGTGGTGCCCGGCAAGCAGGACCTCAGCATCGTGGCCACGATCATCCTCGGCATCGTCGGGTCGTTCATCGGCGGTTTCCTCGGCTACCTCATCTTCCACAAGGACGGCTCGAACGGCTTCTTCCAGCCGTCCGGCATCATCGGCTCGATCATCGGCGCGATCATCGCCCTGCTGATCTGGCAGCGCGTCGGCCGGCGCTCCGCCGTCCGGTAACCGCGGACGCCGATCCCGGCAGTGTGATCGAGCGCTACTGATTCTCCGGGAAAGCCGCAGGGACAGCCACGATTGTGGTAGTCCTTGCGGCTTTCTGGCATTCACGGCCATGAGTGTTGACAGGTCTCGGCTGGATGCGAGGATCATGGTCAGGACAAGCCCCGGCTATCTCGGCTCACGCGCCTCGGTATCGAGGCAGGAGCGGCCGAGGGGAGGCCCGGTGAGCGACCTCGACTCCGGCTGCCGGGCGGACTGCCCACCCCGGTCGCTGGTGCTGCTGGAGAATCGGGGAACCGCGGCGGTACTGCTGGCTGCCGATTCCACGGTGCTGTGGACCAGCGCCCAGTACCGGCAGCTGGTGGGCTGCGACAGCCCGCTCGGTAGGCCGTGGGCCGCCACCCTGCCCGAGGACATGGCACCGCACGCGCAACGTCTGGTGGCCGGGTTGCTGAACCACCAGGACCTCGACGAAATCCTGGTGAGCGCTCGACCGCGACCGCGATGGTTCGGGGTGACGTCCGCGGCCGCGCGGGGGGCGGACGGGCCACCGTCCGGTGTGCTGCTGGAGGTAGCGGAGCTGACCGGGACCGACGACCCGGCAACACCGTCGTCGGCGCCCGTCATCAGGGATCAGCTGACCGGTCTGTACAACCGCCGCGCGTTCCTCGACCTGGCGGGGCTGGACGTACCCAAGCTGTCGCCGTTCCACGCGGTGGCGTTCGTCGACGTGCGGCGGTTCCGGAGCATCAACGAGCTCTGGGGCCACTTCGCCGGCGACGAGTGCCTGATCGCCGTGGGCCGGTGGCTGCGCTCGATCGTCTCACCGGGGGATCTGGTGGCCAGGCTCTCGGGTGATGAGTTCCTGATCTTGTGCACCGCCGGCTCAGAGCTCGCCGGCGAACTGCGCCAGTCCGCGGAGCGCACGCTCGACATCGCCGGCCGGCCGATACGGGTCGCCCTGCAAGCCGGATTGGCCCGGCGTCAACCGGGCGGTTCGCTGCTGGACACCGCCGAGCAGGCCGAACGGGCGCTGGGCGCGGCCAAGCGCGAGCCGTGGCGGACGGTGGTCGAATGGCTGCCCCGGCATTCCGCCGCCGCCTCCGAGGTGGCGACGCTCGAAGACGCGGTGCGCCAGGCGGTCTCAGCGGGAGAGGTCGCCGTGCACTTCCAGCCCCTGGTCAACCTGGCACGCCAGGAGGTGCACGGGTTCGAGTCGCTGATCCGGCTGGGCGGCGCGGCCGGTGAGCTGCCGGTGGAGCGGATCATCGCGGCCAGCCACCAACTCGGCCTCACGCCGCACCTGGCCGAGGTCGTCTTCGATCAGGCGCTGGCGGGGGGCCGCTCGCTGCGGAACCGGTTCCCGGGTGCGGTGATCGGCATCAATATCTCTCGGCAGTTCCTGGGAACGGGCCTTGCCATCGATACCGTCGTGCGCTGTGCCACCAGAGCGGGGCTGCCACTGTCCCAGGTCGTCGTGGAGCTGACCGAGATGCGCCGGGGCGCCGAACTGGGCCTGCGAATGGTCATCGACGACTTCGGCCGCGGCGAAACCTCACTGGCCTTGCTGCGCACCCTGCCGCTGAGCGCCATCAAACTGGATCGATCGCTGCTGCCGGTCGACGACGATCCGCGCGCGTGGAACTTTCTCGAGGGCGCGGCGTCGCTGCTGCGCAATCTGACCGACGACCTGGTGGTCGAAGGTGTCGAGACGGCGTTCCAGTCCCGCCGGCTGCGCGAGATCGGGATCGAACTGCAGCAGGGCTACCTGTTCGGCCACCCGAAGCCGAGCGACTACTGGCTGGCTCATCCGGTGCCGGTGCCGCTGCCGCGCTAGGTGAGCGCCGCCTGCAGACGTTGGGCGCCTGCCGTGAGGATCGGAGCGAGGCGCTGGCCGGGTGAGCGCCCGAGCCGCTCGATCGGGCCTGAGATCGAGATGGCCGCCACCACCTGGCGCCCGCGGCCGAACACCGGGGCCGACACCGATGCCACCCCCGCCTCGCGTTGCCCCACCGACTGTGCCCAGCCCCGGCGGCGGACCTCCGCCAGTGAGCGGTCGGTGAACTGCGCCGTCTGCAGCAGGTGCGACACCGTGTCCGGTGGCTCCCACGCGCACAGCACCTGCGCGCCGGAGCCCGCGGTCAGCGGCAGCCGGGCACCCAACGGCACTGTGGTCCGCAGCCCGGCTGCCCGTTCGGCCGCTGCCACGCACACCCGGTCACGGCCGTCCCGGCGGTAGAGCTGCGCGCTCTCGCCGGACGTGTCGCGAACCCAGGCGAGCACGTCGATCGCCCGGTCCAGCAACGGGTCGCCGGCGGTCGCGGCCAGTTCGGCCAGTCGCGGGCCGGGAATGAACCGGCCCTCGGAGTCGCGGATCAGCAGCCGGTGCACCTCCAGCGCGACCGCAAGCCGGTGCGCCGTCGCGCGGGGGATCTGGGTGCGCTCCACCAGATCCGACAGGGCCGCCGGGCCGTCGGCGGCCGCGGCCAGAATGGCAACCGTCTTGTCCACCACGCCGATGCCGCTATGCTGTCCCATAGCTCGATATTAATGTCTCACGTTGTGAGAAAGCAAGATGATGGCACGGCGATGCGAAGAGGAGCCTGTTGATGGGTAAGACGCTGGCGGAGAAGCTGTGGGACAGCCATGTCGTGCGCAGTGCACCGGGTGAGCCGGACCTGCTCTTCATAGACATGCACCTCATCCACGAGGTGACCAGCCCGCAGGCGTTCGACGGGCTGCGGCTGGCGGGCCGTCCGTTGCGCCGTCCCGACCTCACGCTCGCCACCGAGGACCACAACGTCCCCACCCTCGATATTCTCAAGCCGATCGCGGACCCGGTCAGCCGGGTGCAGGTCGAGACACTGCGCCGCAACTGCGCCGAATTCGGCGTGACGCTCTACCCGATGGGCGACGCCGAGCAGGGCATCGTGCACGTGATCGGGCCGCAACTGGGCATCACCCAGCCCGGCATGACCATGGTGTGCGGTGACTCGCACACGTCCACCCACGGGGCGTTCGGTGCGCTGGCCTTCGGCATCGGCACCAGCCAGGTCGAGCACGTGATGGCCACCCAGACCCTGCCGATGGACCGGCCGAAGACCATGGCCGTCACGGTGAACGGGGCGCTGGCCGACGGGGTGACCCCGAAGGACGTCATCCTGGCCGTGATCGCGCGCACCGGTACCGGCGGCGGTCAGGGCTACATGGTCGAGTACCGCGGCGACACCTTCACCGGCATGAGCATGGAAGGCCGCATGACGGTGTGCAACATGAGCATCGAATGGGGCGCCAGGGCTGGCATGATCGCACCGGACGAGGTCACGTTCGAGTACCTGCGGGGCCGTCCGCACGCGCCCGCGGGTGACGACTGGGATGCCGCCGTGACGTACTGGAAGACCCTCGTCACCGATCCGGACGCCGAGTTCGACGCCGAGGTGGTGTTGGACGCGGCCGAGATCAGCCCGTTCGTCACCTGGGGCACCAACCCGGGCCAAGGCGCACCGCTGTCGGCCACCGTCCCGGACCCCGCCGACTTCGCCGACCCCTCCGACCAGGTGTCGGCGGTCAAGGCCCTCAGCTACATGGGACTCTCCGCGGGAACGCCGCTGCGCGACATCACCGTCGACACGGTGTTCGTCGGGTCCTGCACCAACGGCCGGATCGAGGACCTGCGGGCCGCCGCCGAGGTGTTGCAGGGCCGTCGGGTGGCCGACGGCGTGCGGATGCTGGTGGTGCCGGGATCGATGCGCATTCGGGCTCAGGCCGAGGCCGAGGGCCTGGATGCGGTGTTCACCGCAGCCGGGGCGGAGTGGCGCCAGGCCGGCTGCTCGATGTGCCTGGGCATGAACCCGGACCAGCTCGCGCCGGGGGAGCGCAGCGCGTCCACCTCCAACCGCAACTTCGAGGGACGCCAGGGCAAGGGCGGCCGGACGCACCTGGTGTCGCCGCTGGTCGCCGCCGCCACGGCCGTCACCGGCCACCTGGCCAGCCCGGCCGACCTGTAAGGGAGCGCGCACAACCATGGACAAGTTCTCAGTGCACACCGGACGCGCGGTGCCGCTGCGCCGCAGCAATGTCGACACCGACCAGATCATCCCGGCCGTCTACCTCAAGCGGGTCACCCGCACCGGCTTCGAGGACGCGCTGTTTCAGGCCTGGCGAGCGAACGAGCCGGGCTTCGTCCTGAACCAGGAGCGCTACGCCGGCGCCAGCGTGCTGGTGGCCGGCCCCGACTTCGGCACCGGATCGTCTCGCGAACACGCCGTCTGGGCGCTCTGGGACTACGGTTTCCGGGTCGTCATCTCGCCACGCTTCGCCGACATCTTCCGGGGCAACTCGCTCAAGGCGGGGTTGCTGACGGTAGTGCTGGCGGAGAAGATCGTGCAGCGACTGCTCGACGACATCGAGGACGACCCCACCATCGAGGTCACCGTCGACCTGCTGGAGCGGCAGGTCCGCTGGCCGGGTGAGGTGCATGACTTCGCGCTCGAGGACTACACGCGGTGGCGATTGCTCGAGGGCCTGGACGACATCGGCCTGACGCTGCGCGAACCCGAGCTCATCGACGCCTACGAGCAGGACCGCAAGCCGTGGCTGCCGAAGCTGCCGCAGGCAGCAACGCCCTGATCCAGCTAGCCCCTGATCCAGCTAGCCCTGATCCGGCTGGTCCCGGCTCAGCGCTTCGGACGCGGATAGTAGTCAGCCGCGACCACCGCGCCACGGCTGGTCGACAGCGCCCATGCCGAGCCCTTGCGGGTGGGGTGCCGGGGGCTCTGCACGCCGAGCTCGTCCAGCAGCGCCGGAATGGCGCTGCCCTGGCTGCACACCACGCTGGTGCCGGGCTCGTGCATCAGCGAGCGGACGGAGCCCAGCGCCTGCGGCGGGTCCGCGGCATAGCCCTCGTCCGACAGCAGCGGGGCGCTGGTCACCGCGAGCCCGAGGCAGTCCGCCAGCGGAGCGACCGTCTGCTCGCAGCGAACGCGATCCGCCGACAGTACCCGCCGCGGGCCGAACAGCGCGAGCAGCGGGGCCAGCGCCCGGGCATCGCGCCGGCCGACCTTGTCGAGCGGGCGCAACCGGTCGTCCCCGTCGTACTCGCTGCGCTTGCCGGCGCGGGCATGGCGCACCAGCAGGAGCGTCCGGGTGTCGGCGGGCAGCCGTGCGAAGTCGGCGAGGACGCCACGGTCGATGGGATAGGTCATCAGCTTGGCCGCCTCGGCGATCGTCAACCACCGCAGCGAGTCCACCTCGTCGTTGGCGGTGTGCTCGCCGCCGCGGTGCCGCATGGCCCAGAAGTGCACGGTCTTGAGGGCGTCGGAGTCCACCGGGTACTCCACGCAGGCCAGCCTGCGGCCCACCTCGACCCGCGCGCCGGTCTCTTCGCAGACCTCGCGGGCCGCCGCGGCGAGGACGTGCTCGCCAGGTTGCAGCTTGCCCTTGGGCAGGCTCCAGTCGTCGTACTTGGGCCGGTGTGCCACGGCGACCAGCAGGTCCGGGCCGTCATGGCGCCACAGCACACCGCCCGCGGCGGGGGTGGCTTTGCGGCGGGGTGAGCCGGTCACTCGCCGCGAGGAGCTAGCCGCTTGAGCAGCACGTCCTGGTAGTCCACCGACTTCGCGCCGCCGCCGCGGACCCAGCGGTCGTCACCCTGCAGTTCCCAGGCCGCGGTGTCGGGATCGAAGGCGAGGTCCAGCGTCGCGCGGAGCTGGTCGGCGTTGGCGCCGGTGACCTGGGTCAGCACCTCGACCCGGCGATCGAGGTTGCGGTGCATCAGGTCCGCCGAGCCGATCCAGTACTCCGGCTCGCCGTCATTGGCGACGTAGAAAATCCGGGAGTGCTCCAGGAACCTGCCCAGGATCGACCGGACGGTGATGTTCTCGCTCAGGCCGGGAACGCCGGCCTTGATGGTGCAGAAGGTCCGCACCATCAGCTCGACCTTCACGCCGGCCCCGGAGGCGCGATACAGGGCGTCGATCAGGATCTCGTCCACCAGGTGGTTGCACTTGATCTGGATGTGGGACGGCTTGCCGGCCTTGGCGTTCTCGATCTCACGCTCGATCCGCGCCAGCAGGCCGGGGCGCAAGCCCTGCGGCGCGACGAGCAGGGTGCGGTACTCGGTCTGGCGGGAGTAGCCGGTGAGGACGTTGAACAGATCCGTGAGGTCGGCGCAGATCCTCTCGTCGGCGGTGAACAGGCCCAGGTCCTCGTACAGCCGGGCGGTCTTCGGGTGGTAGTTGCCGGTGCCGATGTGGGCGTAGCGGCGCAGCGAGCCGCCTTCCTGGCGCACCACGAGCGAGGTCTTGCAGTGCGTCTTGAGCCCGACCAGGCCGTACACGACGTGGCAGCCGGCGCGCTCCAGGGCGCGGGCCCAACGGATGTTGGCCTGCTCGTCGAACCGCGCCTTGATCTCGACCAGCACCATCACCTGCTTGCCGGCCTCGGCCGCGTCGATCAGCGCGTCCACGATCGGGGAGTCGCCCGACGTCCGGTACAGGGTCTGCTTGATGGCCAGCACGTTCGGGTCCGCGGCCGCCTGCTCGATGAAGCGCTGCACGCTGGTGGCGAAGGACTCGTACGGGTGGTGGACGAGGACGTCGCCCTCCCGCAGCGTGGCGAACACCGACTTCGGGCTCTCCCCGTCGGCGAACCGCGGGTGCGTCGCCGGCACGAACGGCCGCTCCTTCAACGCCGGGCGGTCGACGTCATAGACCTGCCAGAGCGCGGTGAGATCGAGCAGCCCCGGTACCCGCACCACCTCGCCGGCCGCCACGTCGATCTCGCTGGTGAGCAGCGTCAGCACCTCGTCGTCGATGTCATCGGCGACCTCCAGACGGACCGCGGGGCCGAACCGGCGGCGGACGAGCTCGCGTTCCAGGGCCTGCAGCAGGTCCTCGTCCCGGTCCTCGTCGACCTCGAAGTCGGTGTTGCGGGTGACCCGGAACAGGTGGTGCTGGACGATCTCCATGCCCGGGAAGAGCGCGGACAGGTGCGCCGCGATCAGGTCCTCGATGGGCAGGAACTCCGCGTCCTCTGCCGTCCGGCGGACGACGACGAACCGGGCGACGTTGTTGGGCACCTTGACGCGGGCGAAGCGGTCGACGTCCGAGTCGGGGTCGCGCACCAGCACGGCGAGGTTGAGCGAGAGCCCGGAGATGTAGGGGAACGGGTGCGCCGGGTCCACGGCCAGCGGCGTCAGCACCGGAAAGATCTTGGAGTGGAAGTACTCGGTCAGCTCCTGCTGCTGGGCCAGGTCCAGGTGCTCCCAGCGCAGGATGCGAATGCCCTCCTCCGCCAGCGCCGGCGCGATGTCGGTGAGAAAGCACCTCGCGTGCCGCGCGGTCAGCTCCCGGCTGCGTTCTGACACCAGCGCGAGGATCTCGCGCGGTGAGAGCCCGTCCGGGGACCGGACCGTCAGGCCCATCTCCATCCGGCGCTTCAAACCGGCGACCCGGACCATGTAGAACTCGTCCAGGTTGCTCGCGAAGATCGAGAGGAACTTCATCCGCTCCAGCAGCGGCTGGCGGCGGTCCTCGGCCAGTGCCAGCACCCGGGCGTTGAAGTTGAGCCACGACATCTCGCGGTTGGAGAACCGGACCTCAGGCAGATCGGCCGCGTTATCGGCACCCGGGGCCAGCTCGGTGGACAGGGCCGTCGGGTCTGTCACGGCAACGGTCTCGGTCATGAAGCCATCATGCCTGGCACCGGGCGCCGATATCGATCTCGGGTACTGCGGCAGAGCCGGCGCCTTGATCGTCGGGGCTCCCATGGCACGCTGCCGGGTCCAGCTCGGCCGCACAGCCGAGCGGAATGGCTCCAGGTAAGGTCGGCGGATGAACAGCGCGACTCACACCAGCCGAGCGGTGACCACGCCGAGCGCCGCCCCGTTGCGATCGATTCGATCCTGATCTGATGCGCATCCTGCTCACCGGTGGCGCCGGTTTCATCGGCCGGCACGTCGTTACGATTCTGCTCGAACGCGGGCATGAGGTACGAGTGCTGGATTCACTGCGGCCCGACGTGCACGTCGGTGTCTTATGGCAGGCCCCGGACACGGTCCAGCTGAACATTGGTGATGTGCGCGACTCCGCTGCGGTGGACGCTGCTTTGACCGGCATTGACGCGGTCGTGCATCTGGCAGCGAAAGTCGGCCTCGGGGTGTCGGTCGCGGACCTTCCCGACTACGCGGCGTCCAACGACGTGGGAACCGCCGAGGTACTCGCGGGGATGTCCAGGGCCGGGGTTGGCCAGTTGGTGCTGGCAAGCTCGATGGTGGTCTATGGCGAGGGCCTGGGACGCTGTGCCGAGCACGGCGCGAAGAGTCCCGGCCCCCGACTGGAAGCCGCCTTGGCGGCCGGGCACTTCGAGCCTCCCTGTCCGGTGTGCGAACGCCCGTTGGGCACCGAGTTGGTTGACGAGTCGGCTCCCACCGACCCGCGAAACGCCTATGCCAGCAGCAAGTTGGCGCAGGAACTTTACGCGAGCAACTGGGCGCGAGCCACCGGAGGTTCGGTAGCGGCAATGCGCTACCACAATGTCTACGGCCCGGGCATGCCCCGTAATACCCCCTATGCGGGAGTGGCTGCCATCTTCACCTCGGCCCTGCGCAGGCGCGAGGCGCCGAGGGTCTTCGAAGACGGTGAAATGCGTCGGGACTTCGTGCACGTCCGGGACATCGCCCGCGCCACCGTGCTTGCCGCCGAACGGCACCGCGATGGCGTCCGTGCGTTCAATGTCGGCTCCGGATGCCCTCGCACGGTGGGCGAAATGGCTGCCAATCTGGCGACCGCGATGCATGGGCCGCAGCCCGTCATCACCGGGGACTACCGACTCGGCGACGTGAGGCACATAACGGCCGACTCCTCTCGGCTGAGAAACGAGCTCAGCTGGACACCCCAGGTGAGCTTCGCCGACGGGATGCTCGAGCTGGCTGAACTCGAGAGCTCAAGCAGGTAGCGGGAGCTGGACCGTGAACTCGCAGCCGTCGGCGGTGTTGTTGACCGCCACAATGCCCAGATGCGCCGTGATGATGCCTCGAGTGATGGCAAGCCCGAGGCCTGCTCGACCGCCGAGATCCGGCGACGGCGTGCGGGCCTGCTGGCCGCGGTAACCGACGTCGAACAACCGGGGCAGGTCATGAGCTGCGATTCCACCGCACTGGTCGCGAACCCGGACGCGCACCGCGGGGCCACTGTCGCCGATGGCGGAGCTGACGCCGATCGCCACCGTCGTATCCGGCGCCGAATGCCGAATGGCATTGATCAGCAGGTTGGTGATGGCCCGGTTGAGTTCTGCGCTGTCGCCGACGACCTCCTGAGTATCACAACCGGTGATGCTCGCCTCGCGAACCAACTGCACCCGCTGCAGCTTGGCCACCGGTTCAAGCGCCGCGACACAGTCGGAGACCAGATCGTCGAGGTTCACCCGGTCGGTCCGAGCCCGTGGCGCACCGGCCTGGAGCCGGGAGATCTCGAAAAGGTCATCGACCATGCCGGCCAGCCGGTCGACCTCGATGCGCATCTGCTTGTGATAACGATCCGGAGACTCGGCGATGCCGTCCTCCAACGCCTCGGCCATGGCCCGAAGGCCAGCCAGCGGGGTGCGCAGATCATGCGAAACCCACGCCACCAGTTCCCGACGCGACGCCTCCAGAGCCCTTTCCCGGTCTCGGGTCTCGGTCAGCGTTTGCGCGGTGCTGTCGAGTTCGGCGCGCAGTCGTCGCAGCTCTCCGGACAGCTGACGGCCGTCTTGCGCGGGCAACTGCCCCGCCCGCAAGGCATCCACCGCCGCGTGGATGACCTCGCTGTCTCGGGTGAAACGCCGTGCCATGAAGATCGCGGCGAATGCGGCCATGAGGCCGGCCAGGCACGCGACGCTGACGGTGACGTACTCATCGCCCTTGGTCAGGAACATGGCGCGGGTGTTGCCGATCAACGCGCCGATGGACGCAGCCGTGGCCACGACCGAGACTGAGAGCAGGGCGAGCGGCTGGGACCGCCTGCTCAACGGCCAGGTCACCACCCAGGCGATCGCCGCCCCGAAGCCACCCCAGAGCAGCGCCGTCTCAGTGATGTGCAGCGCTTGCATCACCGGGATTGACCCATGTTCCCACTTCGCTGTGCCATGGCATCCGAATCGGTCGCCGTGGACAAGGTTGATGGCGCTTGGGCGTCTATCCGATAACCGACTCCCCAGATCGTCTGGATCAGGACGGGTGAACGGGGGTCGTCCTCTATCTTCTCGCGGACGCGCCGGACATGGACCGTCACGGTGGAATGGTCACCGAACGTCCAGCCCCAAACGGCGCTCATCAGCTGGCTCCGGCTGAACGCCTCACCCGGATGTGACATCAGGTAGATCAGTAGGTCGAGTTCGCGCACCGTGAGCTTGAACTCGACACCGCTCTTGCTTGCGCGGCGAGCCGCGGTATCCACCGAAATCGGCCCAACCTTCAAGACCCTGGCCGGAACGGCGGCCGTCTGGGCTCGGCGCAGCAGCGATTCGACCCGGAGCACCAACTCGCGTGGAGAGAACGGCTTGGTCAGGTAGTCGTCGGCGCCCATCTCCAGGCCGGCGATCCGATCATCCTCCTCGCCCAACGCGGTGAGCATGATCACGGGAAGGACAGGATGGTTGATGCGAAGCCGGCGGCATATCTCTACACCGTCGAGACCGGGCAGCATCAGGTCGAGCACAACCAGGTCATGGCCACCGGCATCCTGAGCTGTGACGATTCTCGCTCCGGAAACGCCGTCGGCGATCGCCTCGCACTGATGGCGCGCCCTCCTCAGATACGAGACGACCACTTCGGCGACGGTCGGATCGTCCTCGATCACAAGGACGTTGGCCATGACATCCAGCTTAGGTGCAGCCGAGCGCCATGCGTCGAGCGCCGCGCTCGAGGCAGGGGTTGCGTGTTTTGCGAGCTGTAAAGTTGTCTTCCTCGCTGGCCCCGACGTAGCGTCACAGCATGATCGACCTTATTTTGCCGTGTCTCGACGAGGCGCTGGCGTTGCCGTGGATCATGAAGCGCCTTCCTGCCGGCGTTCGTGCCATCGTTGTCGACAACGGCAGCGCCGATGGAAGCGCGGAGGTCGCTGTCGCACTCGGTGCACGGGTCATCTCCTGCGAGCAACGGGGCTACGGAGCGGCGTGTCATGCCGGGTTACTGGCAAGCGACGCCGAACTCGTCGGCTTTTGCGACTGTGATGGCTCCGTTGACCCGGCGGTGGTGCCTGCATTCGCAGAGCTGGTCTCGTCAGGCGCCTCTGACCTTGTGGTCGGCAGGCGGCGGCCTGTGAGTGCCGGCGCCTGGCCGCTGCACGCCAGGCTCGCGAACACGGGGCTCTCGTGGTGGTTGCGTCGAACGACCGGCGCGCAGCTGCACGATATCGGCCCGCTGAGGGTCGCTCGCCGGGTCTGCCTGCTCGGGCTTGGACCGATCGACCGGCGCAGCGGATATCCGCTGGAGACCGTGGTACTGGCGGCACGAGCCGGCTGGAAGATCACCGAATGCGACATTGCCTACCGGCCGCGTGCCGGCCGTTCCAAGGTGACCGGCACGGTGTCGGGAACACTGCGCGCCGTGCAAGACATGTCGGCGGTGCTGGCTCGATGAGCGACTGCCGGCTCACAAGCATCGCGGTGATAGCGAAGGAACCGCTGGCGGGCAAGGCCAAGACCCGCCTCATCTCTCCGGGCGTGAGCGCGGTCGCAGCCGCGTCCCTGGCCGAGTGCGCGCTGCAAGACACCCTGGACGCGCTCGCCGCCGTGGACGCCTTGCACCGGGTGCTGATACTCGATGGCAGCCCGCCGTCCTGGACGCCCGGTTCGTGGCGGATCCAGGCGCAGTCTTGCGGGTTGCTCGATGAGCGGTTGGCCAGTGGATTCGATCGGCTGGCAGCTGGGCCTGCACTGCTGGTCGGCATGGACACCCCGCAACTGCGCCCGGCCGATCTCGGATTCGACTACATGACCTACGACGGATGTCTGGGGCTGGCATCCGACGGCGGATACTGGGCCATCGGTTTTGCCGATCCCCGTGCGGCCAGGGCAGTTATCAGCGGTGTGCCGATGTCTGAGCCCGCCACCGGCGCCATCCAGTTGGACCGGATGCGCTCGGCCGGCATGCAGGTGCAGCTTCTGCCCGTCCTCACCGATGTCGACACCGCCGCCTCAGCCGACCAGGTGGCAGCCCTCAGTCCGTACACGAGATTCGCTGCGCGTTGGCGTGAGTTGCGGGTTGAGCGGTCGATCGGCGCAGGTCGACTGCGGTGACTGCAGATGACGGCGGTTGGAATGCGCAGGCACGCGGCCCGTATGCGCAGGCACTGCTGTCCCAACAGGACCTCGAACTGGTTGCCGGAGACGGACGGGTTGTGCAATTGGATATCCGGCGTTACCTCGCTGATGCCGATGAGGTCGATGCCACGGTGCTCCAACGTTGCGTGCCGCCGGTGCTGGATGTCGGCTGCGGACCAGGTCGCATCGTGTACGCCTTCGCGTCGGCCGGCATGGCGGTCCTCGGCGTCGACGTCGCTGATGTCGCCGTCGAACTCACCACCGACCGCGGTGGCTCAGCGCTCACCAGAAGCGTCTTTCAGCGAGTGCCGGGAGAGGGCCGGTGGCCGACAGTGCTCGTGCTGGACGGCAACATCGGCATCGGTGGAGACGTCGACCGGCTCTTGGACCGGCTCACTGAGCTGATGTCGGACACCGGCCAGTTGATCGTCGAGGTGAGCTGTGATTCAGCGGCCCCCACGCCTACCGACGAGGTGCTATCCGTCAGATTCGCTGTGGGGAACTCAGTCGTCGGCCCGGTCTTCGACTGGTCCGTGGTGGACGAGGCATCCTTGATCAGCCGCGCACGCCGACTCGGCCTCGCGGCCGCGGGTCAATGGTCAGCGGGGGGCAGGGCCTTCGTACGCCTGGTGCGAGCAGTGGACAGCCCGTAGGCAGCCACCGTGCTTGCCGCGATGACCAGCATCAGGATGGCGGTGTCGAGAAGATAGTTCCGCTGCAGCAGAGTCAGGGATTTCGCCCCATACTTGTGCTGGCGCCAGATCAGGAACACTGCCACCGACAGCACCGAGGCCGCGCAGATCAGTCCGCCCTGCAGGAACGGGCGGAACCGAGCGGGCACGTGACGGTTGGTCACCCATCCGATGCCCAGGACGAGCGGTGCGAGGACGACGTCGTGGACCAGCACCGAGCCGAGCAACCACTTGGCCAGTCCAGGTAGGGCCGCACGTTGCTGTTGCCACAGCCGAAGGCCGCCGTAAACCACGACGGCGGCGCCCAGGGCGCCCAGGGCGCCTCGCAGAATCCGATCCTTCATCATCGCACCATGATTCGGTTGAGCCACTTGGTCTGCAGCACCCCGGCCCGGTCGGGCGCGATCAAACGCAGGGGATAACCGTGGTCTATGTTCAAGCGCTCGCCGTTGAGATGGGTGGCAAGCAGAGCGTGCTCGAGCTGGCCGTCGCTGAGATGAGAGCTGCCGTACGCCCCGTTCTCCATCGAGCCGACGGTGACTCTCGAGGCCTTCGAACCGCCCGCTCGGACAACCAGGTCGAGCAGTCGAGGTCCCCGCCAGCGCGCGGACCGGCTCCAGCCCTCGACACAGGCGATCGGCAGCGTGGCCTCGAAGGCATCAAGCGCCTCGAGCTCGGCCAATGTGAGCGTGAATCCGCGCGGACCGGTGACGGCGAGCCGGTATTGCGGCGAACGTGCGGCGGTGAGCACCCCGGCCGCAAGGGCGGTCTTGTTGACCGGCAGGTTCTGCGGACCGCTCGACGGTCTGCGAGGCGCGAGCAGCGCGACCGGTTCGAGCACCGGAATCACCTGTCCGACTGTTGTTATCGCCACCAGGCCAACTCCGGCCCCGGCGGCTGCCAGCATGCCGCGTCGGCT
Source organism: Jatrophihabitans lederbergiae (assembly GCF_031845305.1). Taxonomy (NCBI): domain Bacteria; kingdom Bacillati; phylum Actinomycetota; class Actinomycetes; order Jatrophihabitantales; family Jatrophihabitantaceae; genus Jatrophihabitans; species Jatrophihabitans lederbergiae. Next base: position 144,806 of record NZ_JAVREH010000001.1, read on the forward strand.
GATCCCGCCGTCCTCGACGTGCTCGATGTGAGCCGGCTGGGCGGGTTCTGGTACCCCAGAGTTGATCGAAGAGCTGTCGGATCGGCGCCACATCGGCGTGGACAGGCCCTCACGGATGAGTGGCAGCTTGACCGCGATGTGCAGCACCAGGGACCCGATGATGATCCAGGAAAGCCAGTAGTGCACGCCAATGAAGCCCCACGGCCAGGCATACCACTGCAGGACGTTCATCAACCCGGTCACCAGTTGCAGCACTGAAGTCGCGACCAGGACGCCGATCGACAGCCGTTCCAGTCCATGCACGACCGAGCGGACCGCGGGCCATGCCCAGAACCTGTGGTAAACCGACCACAGCTTGAGCAGCAGCAGCGGAATGGCCGCGATGCCGGTGACCACGTGGATGCCCTGGGTCAGTCGATAGCCCCAGGACGGCGTCGCGGGCTCGGGCAGCCAGGCCCACTGCGTGTACTGGTAATGGCTCAACAAGCCCGTGACGAAGCACAGCGTGAAGGCGATACCGAGCAGCCGGCCGATCCGCGCGGTGACGGCAGTGCTGCGCAACGTTGAGCGCAAGTGCGGCCAGAAGGGTGGCTCTGTTGTCGCCAAACGGCTTAGGACATGGACCAATGACGGCATCCTGGATGGACTGCTGGTCGGATTCACTCAGTCAGTCTCCACCTGGATCGGAGCGATACTTCTTACGTTGCAAGGAACATCGGCCAGTCAACCACTCCGCATTCGCACTCTCCAGCCGCGAGATGTCACGCTGTCGGGTGTGCAGGCAACAACCGCTTCCGCCAGGGTCCTCCTGGTTGCCGCCTTCACCGCCGAGATGGCCCTGGTGGGATTGGGGCTGAACGGCGATCTGCACGGCAACGTCTTTCTCCTGGAATTGCTCGCGCTGGTCCCATTCCTGATCTCGCTCCCCGCGCTGGTGTGGGCCAGGATCAGTTCCAAGACAGCCTTGATGCTGATCATCGGCGTCGGTATCGCGCTGCAATGCCTCGCCGTTTCGGCGCCGCCGACGTCCAGCGATGACTTCAACCGCTACGTGTGGGACGCAAAGGTCCAGCTGGCCGGCATCGATCCGTACCGATTCGCGCCTGACTCCGCCGACCTGGCGAAATTGCGTGAGCGGCCGCTGTTTTATCCGGGAACCGATTGTGCCTGGCCGTTGGGAGGTGGCGTCTGCAGCAAGGTGAACCGGCCCGCGGTCCACACGATTTATCCACCCATCGCCGAGGGCGTCTTCATTGCTGCCCGGCTTGCCAGCGGTGAAGCGAGCGACGGCGCCCGGCCTCTGCAGGTGCTGGCGGCCCTGTCCGCGATCGGGGTCTCGCTGCTGCTGGCGCGTCAGGCCTCGCGCAATCGCATGCCTGCCTGGACGGTAGCGCTCTGGGCCTGGTGTCCGGTTACTGTTTTCGAGCTCGGCAACAACGCTCACATCGACGGCGTCGCGGTTCTGTTGTGCGTCGCCGCCGTTGTGTCGGCCCGGGCAGGCAAATCCAGCTGGGCGGGCGGCCTGGTGGGCGCGGCGATCGCCACCAAGCTGTATCCCGCAGTGTTGCTGCCGGCGTTGCTCGGCCGGAAGGGCGCGGTCGCTGGGAACGGGTGGCGAGTGGCCGCGGCCGCCATAGGTGTCGTCGTGGTGAGCTACCTGCCGCATGTGCTGGCCGTCGGCCTGGACGTTCTCGGCTACCTGCCCGGTTATCTCAAGGACGAGGACTACACCAACGGCGGTCGGTTCCTGCTGCTGAATGCCGTTCTGCCGCGCGGCATTCTGACGGTCGCAGCGGCGCTCATCCTGCTCGCCGGCGCGGCCCTCGCAGCACGCGGGTCCGATCCGCGACGTCCCGAGCGACAAGCTGTATGGCTTGTCGGGTTGACGCTGCTGATCAGCACGCCGTCCTACAGTTGGTATGCGCTTCTCCTGCTGGCACTGGTCTCGATGTCAGGACGGATCGAGTGGCTGGTGTTGTGCATAGCCCCGACCATCGGGATGCTCGGCGCCAACCACGTGAGCCATCCGACGTTGTTGAGGACGTGCTGCTACGGCTTGGGTCTGCTGGCTGCGCTGGTTGGCACGGGATTGCGGCAACGCCGAAAAGTGAGCAACGCCTTGCACGGTGTTGTTGCGACCGGCGCTTCCCCGCCGGTGGAGGCGGGTTCCGTGACCAACCACCCGCAGTGACCTGTCCAGCGACCGGTTGCGGTGGGCATGCCTGGCCGCGCGAGATCGATCTCGGGTGTTGCCGGGCCGGTCGGGGCTTGGAGTCAGGCGGGGGTGGCGAGACTGGCCGCCATCCGCCCGGTTGCCGGGCCGACGCCCAGGGACAGGCACCGCCGGAGGTCGGCTGCGGAGTCGACGTCTGCTCGAACGCTTGGCGTGGCGAGCAGTTCTACCGCACCCGAGAGCGCGTGCCGCTGCGCCGAGCCGACCCCGAACAGCGGCTGCAGGCCGAGGCCGGCAGCTGTCAGCAATGTGGTGCCGGTGCCATCGGCATCGCGCACGAACGCGCGTCCGGCGAGCGGAGCGTCGGCGAGCACCGCGAGCAGGTCCTCGCCGCGAAGCGACGGCAGATCGGCGACCATTGCCACCACACCGTCGTCTGGGAAGCGCTGGTTCAGCTCGTGCGCGCCGGCGGTGAGCGCGGCGTTCAGGTCACCCCCGGGATCGTGAAGCACCTCGATGCCGGCGGCGAAGTGGGTGCGGGACTGGGTCGTCACCACGAACACCCCGCCGACGAGTGGCGATTCGGCCGCGCCCAGCGCTGCCGACAGGGTGTCGAGCTGGATCGCGCGCACGAGCTCGGCGTGGTCGCCGAGGCGCCTCGTCGCCCCTTTGAGCCTGGTCTTGGCCGATGCCGCTTCCTTGATCGGGACCAGCACTCGCCACTGCACGCCCCCGATGCTGCCACGAATGGCACACTCGCATCATCCGGCGCGACAGCGCCGCACGCCCATAAGTGCTGAAGGGGACCCGGTGATCCGACGTTTCCCGGAGAAGGTCGGCCCCTACATGGGGTTCGCGGTGGCGGTCGTGTTTCCGCTGACCAGCCTGCTCTTCCGGCGCCGGTGGCACGGTCTGGAGCACATCCCCGACCACGGGCCGGCCATCGTCGCCGTCAACCATGTCTCCTATGCCGATCCGCTGATCTTCGGCCGGTTCGTGTGGGACGCCGGCCGGATCCCGCGCTATCTCGCCAAGTCGAGCCTGTTCGAGCTGCCCTTCCCGCTGGGCCGCATCATGACCGGCGCGGGGCAGATTCCGGTCCACCGTGGCGCCGCCGACGCCGCCCAGTCACTGCGGGGCGCCGTCGACGCGCTCGGCCGAGGCGAACTCGTGCTGATCTACCCCGAGGGCACGGTCACCCGCGATCCTGGCTTCTGGCCGATGCGCGGCAAGACCGGCGTTGCCCGGCTGGCCCTGCTGGCTCCGGACGTTCCGGTGGTACCGGTCGGCCAGTGGGGTGCGCAGGCATTCCTGGACGTCTACCACCGGCGATTCCGTCCGCTTCCCCGTACCCGCATCACCATCTCGGCGGGCAAGCCGGTCGACCTGTCGGACTTCGCCGGCGCCGAGCCGACGGCGGAGGTTCTCGAGGCGATGACGGACCGGATCATGCGGGCCGTTCGGGACCAGGTCGCGTTCGTCCGGGGCGAGGCCGCGCCCGAGGCGTTCCACGTCCACCGCACCGACCGGCCGGAGCGGCCTCGATGAAGGCGGCGGTACTCGGTTCCGGCTCCTGGGGAACCACGTTCGCCAAGGTGCTGGTGGACTCCGGCACCGAGACGGTCATGTGGGCGCGCCGCTCCGAGCTCGCCGAGACGATCACCCGGCGGCACGCCAACCCGGATTATCTCAGCGGCGTCCGGCTGCCTTCGGGGTTGCGGGCGACCAGCGACGCCGCCGAGGCCCTGGACGGGGCTGACCTCGTGGTGCTGGTGATCCCGTCACAGACGCTGCGCGAGAACCTGCGCGGGTGGACGAAGCTGCTACCTCCCGACGCCACCCTGGTCAGCCTGATGAAGGGCATCGAACTGGGGACGGCCAAGCGGATGAGCGAGGTGATCAGCGAGGTCGCCGGCGCGGGCCCGGACCGGGTGGCGGTGGTGTCAGGACCAAACCTCGCCCGCGAGATCGCGCTCGAGCAGCCCACCGCCACGGTGGTGGCCTGCGCCGATGTCGACCGCGGCGCCCAGGTCCAGCGGGCCTGCACCGCACCGTACTTCCGGCCGTACACGAACATCGACGTGGTCGGCACCGAGCTCGGCGGCGCGGTGAAGAACGTCATCGCGCTGGCCTGCGGCATGGCCGCCGGAATGGGGTTCGGCAACAACACCACCGCCTCGCTGATCACCCGCGGCCTGGCCGAGACCTCGCGGCTGGGCCTGGCGCTCGGCGCTGACCCGATGACCTTCGCCGGCCTGGCGGGCCTGGGCGATCTGGTCGCCACCTGCGCCTCCCCGCTGTCGCGCAACCGCAGCTTCGGTGAGCGGCTGGGCAAGGGGGAGTCGCTGGAACAGGCGCAGGCCGCGACCCACGGCCAGGTCGCCGAGGGCGTGAAGTCCTGCCGGTCGGTGCTCGACCTCGCGGAGCGGCACGGCGTGGACGTGCCGATCACCCGAGTCATGGAGTCGGTGTGCCGGGGCGTGATCGGGCCGGTCGACGCCGCGCGATTGCTGATGAGCCGCTCCACGAAGAGTGAGTGAGCATCGACTAGCCTCGGGTTTCATGGCGGAACGGATTCGGATCGGCGTCGTCTACGGCGGCCGTAGCAGCGAGCACCCCATCTCCGTCCTCAGCGCGGGCAGCGTGCTGGCGGCGCTTGATCCGGCCAAGTACGAGGTCCTCACCCTCGGCATCACCCGCAAGGGCGCCTGGGTGCGCACCGACGCCGATCCGCGTCAGCTCCAGATTGCCGGCAGCGAGCTGCCCGAGGTGCACTCCGAGGGCACCGGGATCGTGCTGCGTCCCGGAACCTCCGAGGCCGCGGTGTTCGCCGACAGCTCCGCGCTGGCGCTGCTGGACACCGTCGACGTGGTGTTCCCGGTGCTGCACGGCGCCTACGGCGAGGACGGCACCATCCAGGGCATGTTGGAGATGGCCGGCATCCCCTACGTCGGCCCGGGCGTGCTGGCCAGCGCGGTGGCGATGGACAAGCTGTTCACCAAGGTCGTTCTCGAGGCGGCCGGCCTCGAGGTGGGCGAGTACGTGGTGCTGCGGCGCGGGGACCCGGTGCTGGCCGCCGACATCGAGCGGCTCGGCCTGCCGGTGTTCGTCAAGCCCGCGCGCGGTGGCTCCAGCGTCGGCATCAGCAAGGTGCGCTCGTACGCGGACCTCGCCGAGGCCGTCGACCTGGCCCTGGAACACGATTCCAAGGTGCTCATCGAGGCGGCAGTGACCGGGCGTGAGATCGAGTGCGGCGTGCTGCAGGACGCCGACGGGACGGTGTCGGCCTCGCTGCCGGCCGAGATCCGGTTGCGGCCGGACGTCGACTGGTACAGCTTCGAGGCCAAGTACCTCGACGATGCCACCGACTTCGACATCCCGGCGGACGTCGGCGAGCGGATGGTGCGCGCCATCCAGGATGCCGCCTGCCGGATTTTCACGGCTCTGGAGTGCTCGGGCCTGGCGAGGGTGGATTTCTTCGTCACCGCGGCCGGCACCCTCATCGTGAACGAGGTCAATACGATGCCTGGCTTCACGCCGATCTCGATGTACCCGAAGATGTGGGCGGAGTCCGGCGTTCCCTATCCCGAGCTGATCGACCGCCTGGTCGCCACCGCGCTGGCCCGGCCCTGACAGCGCTGGCCCGGCCCTGACAGCGCTCGCCCGGCTTGACGGCGCTCGCCCGGCTTGACGGCGCTCGCCCGGCTTGACGGCGCTGGGCCGACAGCTCAGCGGCAGATCGGCAGTTGAGCCCCGGTATGTCCGGCGGCGTCGGTCGCGGTGCACACCTGCGGCAGCGTCGACACCGCCGGAGCCAGCAGCGGAAGCGGCTGGTCCGCTCCGGCCGGCACCGTCACGTCGATGTAGACACCGCGGTCGACCGCCGTGTAGACCGTCCGGGTCTTCTGCGGGTCGGGTTGCCAGATCACGTTGTTCACGTCGACCGGTTGCGCCGCGGCCACGGTTCCGAAGATGGCCGGCTTGGTGACTCCGCAGCGGACCACGATCGCCGGGTTTCCCCACGCCGCCACGAAGGCAGAGTCGGTTTCGGTACGTCGGGGCACGAGGTTGCCCAACTGCACCGGAAGCGCGGCGAACACCTTCACGCACGCCGCCTGGACGCTCGCCGCGGGCGAGGGCGGAGCGGCGACCGTGACGGCGGCCAGCGGCCCGCCGGCCGAAGGCGATGTGCCGGCACTGCCCGAACGGTCCCCGGTCGAGTGACCGGCGGTGAGCACGAACGCGACCACGATCGTGACCGGCACCGCGATCGCGGTGGCGATCACGGCCGCTCGGCGTTGCGTCCTGTCGATGACGGGTCCTGACGGGTCGGAAAGGGTGTCGTCGGTGGGTGGCTTCGCTGTCAGAGGTGCACGACCGGGCAGGTGAGCGTCCGGGTGATGCCGGTAACCCCCTGGATCTTGGCCACCACCAGCCGGCCGAGCTCGTCGACGCTCGCGGCCTCGGCCCGCACGATCACGTCGTACGGGCCGGTGACATCCTCGGCCATGGTCACGCCCGGCAGTTCGGCGATCTCTTGCGCCACTGAGGCCGCTCGGCCCACCTCGGTCTGGATGAGAATGTAGGCGTTCACCGTAGTGGGCACGGGGCGTCCTTTCCTTCGTCGTTGCGTTCGTCCTGAGTGCGGGTACCGAACCTATCGCAAGCCCGGAACAGGCCTGTGTGAGGATCTTCCCCACGGGGACCACTGCACCGACTGGAGGCGGGATCCATTTCTGAGCCGAGAACGATCGCTGACGTGGGGGAGTTCGGCCTCATCGCGCGCATCACCGCCGCGCTGCGGCCCGTCGACTCCACCGTGGTGGGTCCCGGTGACGACGCCGCGGTGATCGCCTGCCCGGACGGGCGTGTCGTCGCCTCGACGGACCTGCTGCTGGAGAACCGGCACTTCCGGCGGGACTGGTCCACGGCCAACGACGTGGGGCACAAGGCAGCGGCTCGCAACTTCGCCGACATCGTGGCGATGGGGGCGCAGCCGACGTCCCTCCTGGTCGGTCTCGCCGCGCCGGGCGAGCTGGAGCTGACCTGGATCGACGGGCTGGTCGCGGGCTTCGCTGAAGAGAGCGCCGAGGTCGGCGCCGCGGTGGTCGGTGGCGATGTCAGCGCCGCGGACCTCATCGTGCTGTCCGTCACTGCCCTGGGCGACCTGCAGGGCCGCGAGCCGGTGCGGCTGTCCGGGGCCCGGCCCGGCGACATCGTCGCGGTGACGGGGCGCCTGGGCTGGGCCGCTGCCGGCTACGCGGTGCTCTCCCGCGGCTTCCGCTCGCCGGTCCAGGTCGTCAACGCCCACCGCCGGCCCGAGCCGCCGTACGCCGAGGGCGTCCGCGCCGCGGAGCTCGGCGCCACCGCCATGACCGACGTCTCCGACGGCCTCGTCGCGGATCTGGGCAACATCGCGGCGGCCAGCGGCGTGCGGATCGACCTCCGCAAGGACGCCCTCGCCCCGTCGCCGAAGCTGCGGGACGTGTCGTCCGCGCTGAACGCCGATCCCCTCGCCTGGGTACTAGGTGGCGGCGACGACTACGCCCTGGTGGCGACCTTTCCCAATGCTGTCCGGCTGCCGTCGGCATGGCAGGTCATCGGCATGGTCAACGAGGGTTCCGGCGTGCGGGTCGACGGGCTGCGCTGGGGTGAGGGCGGCCACGAACACTTCCGCTGAGCCCCATCTCGATGACCCTAGAATGGCGCCCATGACTCTCGGCTTTCCGTTTGAGCAGACCACCACACCACTGTCGGACGAGGAACGTGCGGCGATCCTGGCCGACCCCGGCTTCGGCCGCTACTTCACCGACCACATGGCCTCGGCCGGATGGACGCCGGCCGCCGGCTGGCATAACAGCCGGGTCGGTCCGCTGCAGCCGTTCTCGCTGCACCCGAGCGCGGCCGTCCTGCACTACGCCCAAGAGATCTTCGAGGGGCTCAAGGCCTACCGGCACGCCGATGACAGCGTGTGGCTGTTCCGCCCCGAGCTGAACGCCCGGCGGTTCGCCCGCTCGGCCACCCGGCTGGCCCTGCCCGAGCTGCCCGAAGAGGCGTTTGTCCAGAGCGTCGAAGAGCTGGTCAAGGCCGACGAGGCGTGGGTGCCGGCGTACGGCGGTGAGCAGAGCCTGTACCTGCGTCCGTTCATGTTCGCCTCGGAGCCGTTCCTCGGCGTTCGTCCGGCGGCGCACGTCACGTACTCGGTGGTCGCCAGCCCCGCGGGCCCGTACTTCAGCTCCGGCGTGACGGGCGTGACGTTGTGGGTCAGCAACACCTACACCCGCGCCGCGGTCGGCGGGATGGGGGCGGCCAAGACCGGCGGCAACTACGCCGGCGGGCTGGTTGCCCAGCTCGAGGCCCAGGAACACGGCTGTGACCAGGTGCTGTACCTCGACGGCGCCGAGCACCGGTGGTTGGAGGAGTCCGGCACGATGAACCTCTGCCTGATCACCTCGGACGGCGAGCTGATCACGCCGGGCCTGGGCACGATCCTGGAAGGCGTGACCCGGGGCAGCGTCCTGCAGCTGGTCACCGAGCACGGGCTGACCCCGGTCGAGCGCCGGGTGTCCATCGACGAGCTGCGCGCCGGCTGCCGGGACGGCTCCATCACCGAGGTCTTCGCCGTGGGCACCGCCGCGGTCATCACGCCGATCGTCGGGTTCAAGGGCGACGGGTACGAGGCCGTCGTCGGCGACCGCCAGCCGGGCAAGATCACGCTCGCGGTTCGCGAGCACATTCTCGACCTCCAGTACGGCCGGGTTCCCGACAGCCGCGGCTGGCTCCGCCGGGTCGGCTGATCCAGCGCTCGCGTCTGAGCTGCTGGCTGTGAGCCGTGCGATGCCGTGACAGACGAAAGGCCGGCTTCTCCGAGAAGAAGCCGGCCTTTCGTCTTAGCGCTGGGTGGAACCCGCGACTAGGCGCGGGTGACCTTGCCCGCCTTCAGGCATGAGGTACACACGGTGACCCGGCGACGGGTGCCCGGGGCGACGAGGGCGCGGACCGTCTGCACGTTCGGGTTCCAACGACGGTGGGTCCGACGGTGTGAGTGCGAGACGGACATGCCGAAGCCGGGCCCCTTGCCGCAGACATCGCAGTGGCTGGCCACAATGGCCTCCTCAGAAATAGTCGAGTGCTGATGATTCGATGCTGGTGGTGCTGTGACTACGTTCGGGTTGCGCCCAACCTGAACCGGGCAACCGGCCAAGTGTAGCCAGCAGGCGGTGGGCCCACAAAACCGGACCGCCGGAGCGCGGCGCACGTAGGGTGGCGCGAGCGGCGCTGCTCGCGCCTTCGCTACTCCAGGGTGCCCGAGGCCAACGATATGGTGCCCGAGTTCAACGATGTGGTGCCCGAGGCCAAGAATCCCGACCGACACGGCTGGAAGGAGCTTCGATGCTCTCGTTGCTCGACGCCTCGGCCATCCGGCGGTGGTGTGGCGCCGCGGCGGCCGGCCTGTCCGAGCGGCGCGCCGAGATCGACGCGCTCAACGTCTATCCCATACCGGACGGCGACACCGGCACCAACCTGGATCTGACGTTGCGCAGCGCGGCCGAGGCCCTGGAGTCCGACGCCCTCGCCGATGGCTCCACCGGTGCCGGCGCGGTCCTCGCGGCCATGGCCCAGGGCGCGGTTCTGGGCGCGCGCGGCAACTCCGGCGTCATCGTGTCCCAGATCCTGCGCGGCATGGCAGACGCCTTCGGCGATGTGGCCTCGGCCGACGGCGCGCAGCTCGCGGCAGCCCTGGAGGCGGCGTGCGAGTCGGCGTACGCGGCAGTCGCCAAGCCCGTCGAGGGAACCATCCTGTCGGTGCTGAGGTGCGCCGCGGAGGAGTCTCGGCGAACCTGTGATCGGCCCGGTGCCAGCCTGGCCGACATCGTCGCGGCCGCCGCCGACGGCGCCACCGCGGCGCTGGCCAGGACGCCTGGGCAACTGGACGTGCTCGCGGCGGCGGGTGTCGTCGACGCGGGCGGCCAGGGCCTGGTCGTGATGCTGGACGCGCTCGCCGCCACCGTCCGCTGTCGTGAGGCGCCCGCCCGTGCTGCCTCGGTGGATACCGGTCCGCTGAGCCCGACGCAAACGCAGGGTGCTGAGGCGGGGCCCGCTGCTCCGGAGTACGAGGTCCAGTACCTGCTGCGCTCCGACGAGCCGTCCGTCGCTCGGCTGAAGAAGGCACTGGGCGAGCTCGGCGACTCCCTGGCCGTCGTGGGCACCGGGGACGGCGTCTTCAACGTCCATGTGCACGTCAACGACGTCGGCGCCGCGATCGAGGCAGGTATCGAGGCCGGCAGGCCGCACCGGATCAGCGTCGTCCGCCTCGCCAACCAGCTTCCCGGCAAGCATCCCGGCAAGCTTCGCCGCAAGCATCCCGACAGCCATTCCGATGAGGTTCGCAACCAAGTCCCCGGCAAGCTCCCGGACCAGATTCCCGACCACGTGGCGCACCGGCCCGCTGACCACCCCGTGGGCCACCCGGCCGGGCACACCGAGAGCTCGCGGACCGGCACCGCGATGGTGGCGGTCGCGCCCGGCGAGGAGCTCGGCGACCTGTTCCGCTCCGAAGGGGTGGCGGTCGTCGAGGGCGGTCTGGGCGACAACCCGTCCACGGCCGAGGTGTTGGCCGGCATTCTGGCGGTCGACGCCGCGCGGGTGATCCTCCTTCCCAACGCCGCCGCCGGCCGGGCAGTGGCGGAGCTGGCCGCCGAGCAGGCCCGCGAGCAGGGCATCGAGGTCGCGGTGGTGCCCACCAAGTCGCCGCTGCAGGGGCTGGCCGCGGTGGCCGTGCACGACGAGGACCGCCGCTTCGAGGACGACGTGATTGCGCTCGCCGAGGCGGCGGCGGCAACCCGGTTCGCCGAGGTGACGCTGGCTGTCCGCGAGTCGATCACCTACGCCGGGCGGTGCGCGGCCGGTGATGTACTCGGCCTGATCGATGGCGAGGTGGTCCGGATCGGCTCGGACGTCTCCGAGGTCGCCATCGACCTGGTGAACCGGCTGATCGCCGCGGGCGGGGAGCTGGTGACTGTTGTGTCCGGCGCCGGCGCCGGGGCCGCACAGGCGGCCGCCGTGCTGGAGCGACACGTCAGAGCGGCGCACCCACTGGTGGACATCAGCATGTTCAGCGGCGGACAACCGTACTTTCCGCTCCTGATCGGGGTCGAGTAGAACTGTCGGCCGCTTCTGGCACAGTGAAGGTCATGGCAACTCCCAGCACCCTGCTGCGTGATGTGCTGGGCGGCAAGACCAGCCAGGCCTTCGAGAAGGGACTCCAGCTCAGCACAGCCGGCGACCTGCTCCGGCACTATCCGCGTCGCTTCAACGAACGCGGCGAACTCACCGACCTGTCCCAGCTGAGCGAAGGGGACGAGGTCACCGTCCTGGCCGAGGTCGAGTCCGCCTCGATGCGGCGCATTCCCGGACGCAGGCTGAGCATCCTCGAGGTCGTGATCCGCTCCGGCCGCCACCAGGCGACGTTGAGCTTCTTCAACCAGCAGTGGCGCGAGCGTGAGCTGCGTCCTGGCAGGCAGGGGATGTTCGCCGGCAAGGTCACCCGGTTCCGCACGAAGCTGCAGCTGAACTCGCCCGACTACATCCTGATGGACGAGGCGGACGATCTGCAGGCCCAGGACTTCGCCAGCGCGCTGATCCCGGTCTATCCGGCCACCAGCGGCCTGCCCTCGTGGACCATCGCCCGGTGCGTGCGGATGGTGCTGGACCAGCTGGACGAGGTGCGCGACCCGCTGACCGAGGAGTTGCGGGCCCGCGCCGGGCTGATGGAACTCGGCCCAGCACTGCGCCGGATTCACCGTCCGGAGACCATGGCCGAGTATCACCAGGCCCGTCGGCGGCTGGCCTTCGACGAGGCGTTCGGAGTGCAGCTGGTACTGGCCCAGCGCAGGCATGCCATGGCAGCCAACCCGGCAGTCTCGCGCCCGCGCGTCGCCGGTGGCCTGGTCGACGCCTTCGCCGACCGGCTGCCGTTCACCTTTACAGCCGAGCAGGTTGAGATCGCGGCGACCATCGAGGCCGAGCTCGCGGCCGAGCACCCGATGCACCGGCTGCTGCAGGGCGAGGTCGGGTCCGGCAAGACCGTCGTCGCGCTGCGCGCCATGTTGCAGGTCGTCGACGCCGGCGCGCAGGCCGCTCTGCTGGCCCCGACCGAGGTGCTGGCGGCGCAGCACGCGGCCACGGTGGCCGAGCTGCTGGGCGACCTGGCCGACGCGGGCCGGCTCGGCGGCTCCGACCAGGGCACCAAGGTGGTGCTGCTGACCGGCTCCATGTCGGCGCCCGCGCGCCGGGCCGCCCTGCTCGACGCCGCCTCCGGTGCCGCGGGCATCGTGATCGGCACCCATGCCCTCATCCAGGACTCCGTCCAGTTCGCCGACCTCGGCCTGGTCGTGATCGACGAGCAGCACCGCTTCGGTGTCGAGCAGCGCGACGCCCTGCGCGGCAAGGCATCGGCGCCGCCGCACATGCTCGTCATGACGGCGACCCCGATCCCGCGCACCGTCGCGATGACCGTCTTCGGTGACCTCGAGACCTCGGAGTTGCACGAGTTGCCGGCCGGGCGCAAAGAGATCACCAGCAATGTCGTCCCGGTCACCGAGCGGCCCGACTGGTTGGACCGGGTGTGGCAGCGGGTGCACGAAGAGGTCGCCGTCGGCCGGCAGGTGTTTCTCGTCTGCCCGCGGATCGGCGAAGAAGAGGACGCCGAGGACATCGGTGCGGCGGCCGACGACCAGGCCGTGCAGACCGCGTCGGTGCTGGCGACGTACGCCGAGCTGGCCGCCGACCAGCTCGCGGACCTCCGGCTGGCGCTGCTGCACGGCCGGATGCATGCCGACGAGAAGAACGACGCCATGGCGCGGTTCGCGGCCGGTGAGGTGGACGTGCTGGTCGCCACCACGGTGATCGAGGTCGGGATCAACGTTCCCAACGCCTCGCTGATGGTGATCCTGGACGCCGATCGGTTCGGGGTCTCACAACTGCACCAGCTGCGCGGCCGGATCGGCCGCGGTGGTCATCCGGGACTCTGCCTGATGCTTAGCCAACTGCCGTTCGGGCATCCCTCGCTGACCCGGCTGGAAGATGTTGCCAAGACCACCGACGGGTTCGAGCTCGCGATGCTGGACCTCAAGCAGCGCCGCGAGGGCGACGTGCTCGGCGCGGCGCAGTCCGGCCGCAAGTCCCGGCTCAAGCTGCTGTCGCTGGTGCAGGACGAGAAGCTGATCCTGTTGGCCCGTGCCGAGGCCAGGCAGATCATCGAGGACGACCCGACGTTGGCCGCACACCTGCCGCTGCAGGAGTTCCTGTGGGACTCCTTCGACTCCGACCGCGCAGACTTCCTGTACAAGTCCTGACCCGAGCCGGCCGCGGCTCTGTAGTGAGTTCGATGAAAGTGACCGGAGACGTAGCGCTGCCTGACCACTACGCTCAACATCCGTGACTCGGATCGTGGGTGGCGAGGCCAGGGGCCGACGGCTCGCGGTTCCCCCCCGCGGTACCCGGCCGACCTCGGACCGGGCACGCGAGGGCCTGTTCAACACCCTGCGCGCCGAGATGCAGCTCGTCGGTGCCCGGGTCCTCGATCTGTACGCGGGCTCCGGGGCGGTGGGCCTGGAGGCCCTGTCACGGGGCGCGGCAGTGGTCGTGTTCGTGGAGTCCGAACGCAAGGCCGCGACTGTGCTGCAGGACAACGTCCGGGCCGTCGGCCTGCCGGGCGCGACCGTGCACCGCTGCAGCGTCGACACCTACCTCGCGGCTCTCGGTGCCGAAGATCCGTTCGACGTGGTCTTCGCGGACCCGCCGTACGCCGTGACCGACGCGGTGATCGCCACCGTGCTGGAGCGGCTCTCGGAGAACGGCTGGGTGTCCTCGGGGGGCGTGGTGGTTCTCGAGCGGTCGTGCCGCGGTCCCGAGCCGCAGTGGCCGGCTGAGATAAAAGCCATCAAGCAACGGCGGTACGGCGAGGGTTGCCTTTGGTACGGTCGCCGGGCGTAGCCAACGTGACCGAAATCGCGATGCCGCCTGTCAGGGTGGCCTCTTTTCGAAGGTGTCGATGAGCGCTGAGTCCATAGTCCGACGCGCGGTGTGCCCGGGCTCCTTCGATCCGGTCACCAACGGGCATCTCGACATCATCAGCCGGGCCGCGGACCTCTACGACGAGATCGTGGTGGCCGTCCTCGTCAACAAGAGCAAGTCCAGCCTGTTCACCGTCGAGGAGCGGATCTCGCTGCTCACCGAGGTGACCCAGAGCTACGGCAACGTCCGGGTCGACTACTTTCACGGGCTGCTGGTGGAGTACTGCCGGGCCCGGCAGATCCCGGTGATCGTCAAGGGCTTGCGGGCTGTCAGTGACTTCGACTACGAGTTGCAGATGGCGCAGATGAATCGCGGCCTTGCCGGCGTGGACACGCTCTTCATGCCCACCAATCCCGAGTACAGCTTCCTCGCCTCCAGCCTGGTCAAAGAGATCGCCACCTACGGCGGGGACGTCAGCAGCCTGCTTCCCGAACTGGTTCACAAGCGGTTGCTGGAACGGCTGGAGGAGCAGACCCGGGCGCGGCGAGCAGACTCCGGTCAGCTGCGATGACCGACCACACGCTGGCACGGGCGGACGAGGTTCTCACCGACCTGGTCGAACTGGTGGAAACAGCTCGGTCGGTGCCGATGTCGTCGTCCTGTGTGATCCCGCGGGAGCGGACGCTGGATCTGCTGGACGCACTGCGCGAGGTGCTGCCTCCCGAGCTGATGGAGTCCCGGCGCATCGTCGCCGAGCGCCACCGCACCCTGGCCGAGGCCGGCGAGCGGGCGGATGAGGCGCTCCGCGCCGCGCGCGAAGAGGCCGACCTGCTGCTGGCCGCGTCGCAGGCCCAGGCCCGCGAGCTGGTCGAGGCCGGGGAGCGGGAGCAGGCCCGGCTGGTGTCGGCCGGCAGCGTGCAGCAGGCCGCACTGGTCGAGGCCGACCGGCTCCGTGCCAGCGCCGAGGAGCACGCCGAGCAGACTCGGACGGCGACCGACGAGTACGCGGACCAGACCAGGGCGGCAGCGGAGGAGTACGCCGAACGGGTCACCGCCGATGCCGACGAGTACGCCGGGCGGCTGCGCTCGGATGCCCAGGGCTATGCCCACAAGACCCTGTCGGAACTGGTCGAGAGCCTGCAGCGGCTCGTGGTCACCGCCGAGAACGGGCGGAACGCGCTGCTTCCACCGGAATAGGCCCAGCGACCGACCAGGCCAGCCATCGGAGTACGCAAGCCGGCGGAGCACGCAAGCCGACACGAGCGTTCCGGGCGGTTGCGCGGGCACGCGGCCAGCCAATTTCTGCGCCCGCACGGGCTCAGGTAGTCTGGACAACGGTCTAATCCATGTTCTGGGCAAGCACCATCAGCAAGCTCCACAGTCTGCTCCACATCACATCAAGTGAAGGTCGTCAGTGAACCCGCGCAGCCCGTTCGTCCTGGATACCCGGGAACTCGGCCGTCGCCCGGGTTTGAAGCGCGACTATCACCGCGATGCTGAAGCGCCTGCACAGCTTGGCCTGGACATGATCGGTGTGCCTCAGGGCGCGCTGCTCGACATCAACGTCCGGCTCGAATCGGTGACTGAAGGCGTCCTGGCGACAGGTACGGTCACCGCTCCGGTCGAGGGCGAATGCGGGCGGTGCCTCTCACACTTCACCGACACATCAGAGGTCGAGTTCGTCGAGCTGTTCGCCTACCCGAACAGCATCACGGTCGAGACCACCGATGAGGATGAGGTCGCCCGGCTCGAGGGTGATTACCTCGATCTCGAGCCGGTGGTGCGTGACGCGGTGGTGCTGAGCTTGCCGCTCACCCCGCTGTGCGGTCCAGACTGCGGCGGTCTGTGCCCCGAATGCGGGGAGCGGATCGACGACCTGCCGGCCGATCACACGCACACCCAGCTCGACCCACGCTGGGCTGCTCTCGCAGAGCGGTTCGGTGCACAAGAGTCCGAAAGCCCCGACAGCACCACACAGAGTCAGGAGTAACCGCCGTGGCCGTGCCGAAGCGGAAAATGTCGCGATCCAACACCCGGGCGCGACGCTCGCAGTGGAAGACCACCGCGCCCAACTTGATGACCTGCCCGAACCGGGCGTGCGGTCAGCCGAAGCTGCTGCACACCGCGTGCGCCAACTGCGGCCAGTACGACGGCCGGCAGGTCCTGTCGGTCTGACGAGCGCTCATGCTGCTCGCTCAACCCGCACCTCAGGCCTCGTAACCGTGGCCTCCAGGCCGCCGAGGACGGCGGAGCCTGCTGAATTGGCGGCGGAGCTCGGTGTCGACATGGATGCCGAGCTCTTTCGTCGTGCCCTGACGCACCGCTCGTACGCGTACGAGAACGGCGACCTGCCGCACAACGAGCGGCTCGAGTTCCTGGGCGACTCGGTGCTCGGTGTCGTCATCACCGAAGCGCTCTATCGGGAGCACCCCGAGCTGGCCGAGGGCAAGCTCGCGAAGCTGCGCGCGTCCGTGGTCAACATGCGCGCGCTCGCGTCGGTCGCCCGTGGCATCGGCCCGGACGGCATCGGCAAATACATCATGCTGGGCCGGGGCGAGGACGCCACCGGTGGCCGGGACAAGCCCTCGATCCTCGCGGACACCCTCGAAGCGATCCTCGGCGCGGTACACCTGCAGCACGGCCTCGGCGTTGCCAGTGAGGTGATCCACCGGCTGTTCGACCCGGTGCTGGCCGCCGCGCCCGGTTACGGGGCCGCGCTGGACTGGAAGACCTCGCTGCAGGAGCTGACCGCCGTGCGCGGGCTCGGGGTGCCCGAGTACGTGATCACCTCCGAGGGGCCCGACC
This sequence comes from Jatrophihabitans lederbergiae, assembly GCF_031845305.1. NCBI lineage: Bacteria > Bacillati > Actinomycetota > Actinomycetes > Jatrophihabitantales > Jatrophihabitantaceae > Jatrophihabitans > Jatrophihabitans lederbergiae. Next base: position 161,802 of record NZ_JAVREH010000001.1, read on the forward strand.
ACGCCAAGGAGTTCACCGCCGCCGCCGTGGTGGACGGCCAGACGTACGGCATCCGGCCGGGTCGGAACAAGAAAGAGGCCGAGCAGGCGGCGGCCGAGGCAGCGTGGCAGGTCCTCACCGCCGAATCGGCTGATCCAGCGGGTGCCGATGGCGCTGATGATGCGGGAGCCGAGGACGGCCCTGTTCACACTCCCGCCAGCGGCGGCGGAACCGGCTGAGTGCCTGAGCTTCCCGAGGTCGAGACCGTCCGCGCGGGCCTGGCGCGCTGGGTGGTGGGTCGCACCATCGCCGAGGTCGACTCCTTGCACCCGCGCGCGATCCGGCGGCACCTGGCCGGTCCGGTCGACCTGGCCGAGCGGCTGGTGGGTCGGCGCGTCAGCTCGGCCGAGCGCCGCGGCAAGTACCTGTGGCTGGTGCTGGACGACGGCCCGTTCTGCCTGATCGGCCACCTGGGCATGAGCGGGCAACTGCTGGTACTCGAGCGCGGGGCGGAACCCGGGCCACACCTGCGCGGACGCATAACGTTCACCGACGGCGGCCGCGAGCTCCGCTTCGTCGACCAGCGGACCTTCGGTGGCCTGCACCTGGACGAGCTGGTGCCCGACGGGCCCACCCAGGTTCCGGCGAGCGTGTCGCACATTGCACGTGACCCCCTCGATCCGTACTTCGACGACGAGGGCTGGATCCGGTCCGTCCGCCGCCGTAACACCACGATCAAGCGGGTGCTGCTCGACCAGACCTCCATCTCCGGCGTGGGCAACATCTACGCCGACGAGGCGCTGTGGCGCGCCCGGCTGCACGGCGACCGACCCACCAGCGCGCTGACCCGGCCGGCCTTGCGCACGCTGCTCGCCGAGCTGCGGGTGGTCTTCGCCGACGCCGTGAAGGCGGGCGGAACCTCCTTCGACGCCCTGTACGTCAACGTCAACGGCGAGAGCGGGTACTTCGACCGGTCGCTGAACGCCTATGGCCGGGCGGGGAAGCCGTGCGCTCGCTGCGGGCGGCCGATCGCCCGGACCAAGTGGATGAACCGGTCGTCGTACTTCTGCCCCCACTGCCAGCGGCCACCGCGCGGGCAGAGCATCGGAAGGTGAAGCGTCATGACGGAACCAGACAGGCCGGCGGCCCCGGTTCGGCTGACCGCCTGGGTGCACGGGCAGGTGCAAGGCGTCGGGTTCCGCTGGTGGACCCGGTCGCGGGCGTTGGAACTCGGGCTCGTCGGGAGCGCGACGAACCTGGCCGGTTTCGTCGAGCGGTAACGGCGGCCACCCTGCCAGCTCCTGAGGATCGTGATGAATTTGTTTCTCAGCCGCCGCGGTGCGACCATGAAAACTCCAAGTCAATTCTTCGCCGGCAGCTCGCCGGGCGCTCGCGATGCGACCCACGTCGCCGCGGGCCTACACCGAACGAGCGCCGGGAGTCCGTGAAAGGTCGCCACATGGCCAGGGCGCTGATGGGTCATCTCCCCACTTCCGCAGATCGCTACCTCGTTGCGGAGGTCGCACGGCTCAAGGTCCGCGTTCGCGACCTCGAAGCTGAACTCGCCGACGTGCGGGCAGCTCACGAGTCGGAGCAACTGCTCGACGAACTGCACCGCATCACCTCGGACGCCTCCGCGCTCGCCTAAGCCGCACCGGCGGCTCGGGGCGGTAGATTCTCTCCCGGCGCGCGGCCCGATGGCCGGCGCTGTCGTCAGAGATCGTCGCCGAGCCACGTCCGGAGCCTGAGTGCACCTCAAGTCGCTGACCCTCAAGGGCTTCAAGTCCTTCGCCTCGGCAACCACACTGCGGTTCGAGCCCGGGATCACCGCGGTCGTCGGCCCCAACGGCTCCGGCAAGTCCAACGTGGTCGACGCGATCGCCTGGGTGCTCGGGGAGCAGGGCGCCAAGGCGCTGCGCGGCGGCAAGATGGAAGACGTCATCTTCGCCGGAACAGCGGGTCGTCCGCCACTGGGCCGCGCCGAGGTCACGCTGACCATCGACAACACCGACGGCGCGCTGCCGATCGATTACGCCGAGGTGTCCATCACCCGGCGGATGTTCCGCGACGGGGCCAGCGAGTACGAGATCAACGGCGAGGGCGCGCGGCTGCTCGACATTCAAGAGCTGCTGTCGGACTCCAGCATCGGCCGCGAGATGCACGTCATCGTCGGCCAGGGCCAGCTCGACTCGATCCTGTCCGCGCGTCCGGAGGACCGGCGCGGCTTCATCGAAGAGGCAGCCGGCGTCCTGAAGCACCGCAAGCGCAAAGAGAAGGCGCTTCGCAAGCTCGACTCGATGCAGGCCAACCTCACCCGGCTGACGGACCTCACCGGCGAACTCCGCCGCCAGTTGAAGCCGCTCGGCAAGCAGGCCGAGGTCGCGCGCCGGGCAGCCGGCGTCCAGGCCGAACTGCGCGACTCCCGGCTGCGGCTGCTCGCCGACGACCTGAGCACCCTGCGAGACACGGTGGCGGCCGAGGTCGCCGACGAGACCGCCATCCGCGCCCGCCGGGCCGAGGTGGAGCAGTCCCTCGGGTCGGCCACCGTGTCGGAATCCGAGCTGGAGCGCGCGCTGGCCACCGATGCCCCCGCGGTCACCGCCGCGCAGGAGGTGTTCTTCCGGCTCTCGGCGCAGCAGGAGCGCTTCCGCGGTACCCAGAAGCTGGCCGCCGAACGGCTCCGGCACCTGTCCGCGGCGCCGGAGGAGGAGCGCCGTGGTCGCGATCCGGAAGAGCTCGAGAACGAGGCCGCCGAGATCCGCCAGACCGAACTGGCGCTGGCCGACGAGCTGGAAGAGGCGCGGTCGACGCTGCAGGCCGCGCTGGAGGACCGCCAGACCGGCGAACGCGAACTGGCCGATGCCGAGCGCGCCCTGGTGGCGGCGGCCCGGGCGGTGGCCGATCGCCGTGAGGGCCTGGCCACGCTGGCCGGCCGGGTGAACGCCCTGCGCAGCCGGGCCTCGGCCGGTGGGGACGAGATCGCGCGGATCGGCGCGGCCGCCGACGCCGCGAGGCAACGCGCCGCCGCGGCCGGTTCGGAGCTCGTGACGGCACAGCGCGAGGTCGGCGCGCTGGACCAGGGCGAGGTGGACCTCGACGGCCGGCACGAGGCGGCCCTGGCCGAGCACGACGAGGCCACTGAACTGCTGACCGGCCTGGTCGAGGCACAGCGCGAGGCCGAGCGGGAACGCTCCACCTGGACGACCCGCCGCGACGCCCTGGCGATGGGACTCACCCCCAAGGACGGCGCCGGTGCGCTGCTGGCGTCCCAACTGCCGGGCGTGCTCGGCTCCGTGGCGGCGCTGCTCGGTGTGGAGGCCGGTTCCGAGGCTGCCCTGACCGCGGCGCTGGGTGCGGTCGCGGACGCGGTCGCGGTCAGCTCGCCCGGCGACGCCAGCGCCGCACTCCGACTGCTCAAGGACGCCGACGCGGGCCGGGCCGGCCTGCTCGTCGCGGGTCTAACCTCCACCGTCGACACAGGCGTCGACACAGGCGTCGACACAGGCGTCGACACAGCCGTCGACACAGCCGGCTGGCCGCAGCTGCCCGCCGGCGCTCGCTGGGCGGTGCGGCTGGTCACGGCGCCGGATGCCCTGCGTACCGCTGTGCACGCGGCGCTGGACCGGATCGCCGTGGTGGACTCGCTCTCCGACGCCGAGCGGTTGATCCAGAGCCATCCCGACGTCCGGGCGGTGACCCGGGGCGGGGACGTGCTGGGGCGCAACTGGGCCATCGGCGGGTCGGCGTCCTCGCCCAGCGTCCTCGAGATCCAGGCGGCCGTGGACGAGGCCGAGCAGAAGGCCGGCGCAGCCGCGGCGGAGTGCGACAGGCTGCAGGCCGACGTCGCCCGAGCCCGGGACCGGTCGACGGCGACAGCGGCCGAGGTGGCCCGCACCCTGACCGCGTTGAACGAGTCGGACGCCAGGCTGAACGCCGTCGCGGAGCGGCTCGCCCAGCTGGCACAGGCGGAGCGGTCCGCGACCGCCGAGGCGGAGCGCCTGGACCAGTCGCGGCTGGCCGCGGAGCAGGCCCGCGACGCCGACCTGGCCGGGCTCGTCGAGCTGGCGGAACGGCTGCGGCTGGCGGAGGCAGAGCCGACCGAGGAGCAGCCACCCGTCGAGGAGCGCGACGCCAGGGCGGCCCGGGTGGCCGCGGCCCGCCAGGCCGAGATGGACGCCCGGCTGACCGTACGCACCCAGGAGGAGCGGGTCCGGGCGATGGCCGGCCGCGCGGACCAGCTGCTGCGCGCCGCCCAGTCCGAGCGCCAGGTCCGTGCCCGCCAGGAGGCCGCGCGGGTGCGTCGGGCGCGGGCCGCGGTCGTCGCCGAGGCTGTCGAGGCCGCCGCGAGCACGGCGCTGGTGCACCTGGAACGGGCGGTGGCCCTGGCCGCCGCCGAGCGTGAACTGCTGCAGGCCGCCCGCGCCGAGCGCGAGGCCACGCTGTCCGGGGCCCGCGCGGCCGTCCGGGAGCTCGGGTTGCAACTGGCCAAGCTGACCGACGCCGTGCACCGGGACGAGGTCGCCCGCGCCGAGCAGCGGCTGCGGATCGAGCAGCTGGAGGCCCGCGCCGCCGACGAGTTCGGCATCGAGGTGTCCGCACTGCTCGCCGACTACGGCACTGACCAGCCGGTGCCGCCGTCGTCGGCGGAGGTCGCCGAGTACGAGCAGGCCAAGCAGCGCGGTGAACAGGTGCTGGTGCCGCAGCCGGGGCCGTTCGATCGCCGCAGCCAGGAGAAGCGCGCCGGCCGCGCCGAACGCGACCTCGCCCTGCTGGGCAAGGTCAACCCGCTGGCGCTGGAGGAGTTCGCCGCGCTGGAGGAGCGCCACCAGTTCCTGGCGACCCAGCTGGAGGACCTCAAGAACACCCGCCGCGACCTGCTGACGGTGGTGAAAGAGGTGGACGACCGCATCCTGGAGGTCTTCACCGCCGCTTATCACGATGTTGCGCGCGAGTTCGATATCGTGTTCCGCACGCTGTTCCCGGGCGGTGAGGGAAAGCTGATCCTGACCGAACCGGACGACATGCTGACGACCGGCATCGAAGTGGAGGCCCGTCCGCCGGGCAAGAAGGTCAAGCGGCTGTCGCTGCTGTCCGGTGGTGAGCGGTCGCTCACGGCCGTGGCCATGCTGGTCGCGATCTTCCGGGCCCGTCCCAGCCCCTTCTACGTGCTGGACGAGGTCGAGGCGGCGCTGGACGACGTCAACCTCGGCCGGCTCGTCGGCCTGATCGGCGAGCTGCGGACCAGCAGCCAGCTCATCGTGATCACCCACCAGAAGCGGACGATGGAGGTGGCCGACGCGCTGTACGGAGTGACCATGCGCGGGGACGGCATCACCCAGGTGATCAGCCAGCGGCTGCGCGACAGCTCCGACGACGCCCCGCGTACGGCTGCCCCGCTCCCGGCCCCCAGCGACCAGCCCGATTCGGTGATCGGACCGGTGCCGGTGGCTGGCGGAGTCGCCGCGGACTGAGAGACTGGTCAGGTGCTTGAATTTCTCCTGATCTCGATCGCCATTGTCGTTGTCGCGGTCGGCGCCCTCGTCGGCCTGGTGTTCCCGAGGGCCCGGCGCAACCGCGAGATCGCGCCGCCGACCGTGCCACCGCTCGACGAGCGCGGCGGCAGCTCCGGGGGAGCCACCGCCGTCGGCACCCGCCCGCCGTTGCTGCAGCCGCCGGGTGTGCCCGACGTCCAGCCGTCGGTGGAAGCCGATGCCCTGGTCCCGCCCGTTTCCACGGCGCCCCAGCTCGACGTGCCGGAACTGGACGTTCCCGAGCCCACCGCCGGCCGGATGCAGCGGCTGCGCGCCCGGCTGGCCCGCTCGCAGACATCGCTGGGCCGTGGCCTGCTGAGCGTGCTCGCCCGGGACCGGCTCGACGAGGATGCCTGGGAAGAGATCGAAGAGGCGCTGCTCACCGCCGACGTCGGCATCCGCCCGACGACCGAGATCGTGGAGCGGTTGCGCAACCGGACCCAGGTGCTGGGCACCCGCGACCCCGCCCAGCTCCGCTCGCTGCTCGCCGAGGAGCTGGTCACCGCCCTGCAGCCCGAACTCGACCGCACCCTGCGCACCATCCCCAGCACCGATCAGCCCTCCGTCGTCCTGGTCGTCGGCGTGAACGGCACCGGCAAGACCACCACCTGCGGCAAGCTCGCCCGGGTGCTGGTGGCCGACGGTCGGACGGTGCTGCTCGGTGCCGCCGACACCTTCCGCGCTGCGGCGGCGGACCAGCTGCAGACCTGGGGTGCCCGGGTGGGGGCCGACACCATCCGCGGCCCCGAGGGCGGCGATCCGGCCAGCGTGGCGTTCGACGCGGTCCGGGTGGGTCGCGAGCGCGGTGTCGACACGGTGCTCATCGACACCGCAGGCCGGCTACACACCAAGGTGGGGCTGATGGACGAGCTCGGCAAGCTCAAGCGCGTGATCGAGAAGCACGGCCCCATCGACGAGACGCTGCTGGTGCTCGACGCCACCACCGGCCAGAACGGGCTGACCCAGGCCCGGGTGTTCACCGAGGTCGCGGACGTGACCGGCGTGGTGCTCACCAAGCTCGACGGCACCGCGAAGGGCGGCATCGTCATCAGCGTGCAGCGCGAGCTGGGCGTGCCGGTGAAGCTGATCGGCCTCGGTGAGGGAGCCGATGACCTGGCCCCGTTCGACCCCGTCGAGTTCGTCGACGCCCTGCTCGGCTGACGGCACTGCCTGAATAACGTCGAGTGGACCGATCTGGCAAGCTTTGCACGGTTCCCCGCAACGGAACGGGCGCCGGTGTCCGGCAGGAGCAGCTCGAGAAAGGCATTCCAGTCATGAAGGCGCTGTTCAAGGCGGCAGCCCAGCCAGGGTTCGAGTTCGTGGACCGGCCGGAGCCGGAGCCCACCGCCGGCGAGGTGAAGATCCGGGTGCTGCGGACCGGCCTGTGCGGTACCGACCTGCACATCCAGTCGTGGGACGCCTGGGCGCAGAGCGAGATCCGGACACCGCTGATCCCCGGCCACGAGTTCTACGGCGAGGTGGTCGAACTCGGTGCGGACGTCCGTGACGTGCAGGTGGGCGACCAGGTCTCCGGCGAGGGGCACATCGTGTGCGGTACCTGCCGCAACTGCCGCGCGGGCCGACGCCAGATGTGCATCCGGACGCTCAGTGTCGGCGTCCACCGCGACGGGGCCTTCGCCGAGTACGTGGTCATTCCGGAGCGCAACGTCTGGGTCCACCAGAGCGAGATCGATCCCGACCTCGGCGCGATCTTCGACCCGTTCGGCAATGCCACCCACACCGCGCTGAGCTTTCCGCTCGTCGGCGAGGACGTGCTGATCACCGGGGCCGGCCCGATCGGGTTGATGGCGGCCGCGATCGCCAGGCACGTCGGCGCCCGGTTCGTGGTGGTCACCGACGTCAGCGAGCCCCGGCTGCAACTGGCGCGGACCATGGGTGCCGATCTGGCCGTCAACGTCGCCACCTCCACGATCGCTGACGCGCAGGCCGAGCTCGGGATGCGCGAGGGCTTTGACGTCGGCCTGGAAATGTCCGGTCACCCGAGTGCCCTGCCCGACATGATCGCCAACATGAATCACGGCGGCCAGATCGCCATGCTGGGGCTGCCCAGCGAGCCGATCTCGGTGGACTGGGCCAAGGTCGTCACCCACATGCTGACGGTCAAGGGCATCTACGGCCGTGAGATGTTCGAGACCTGGTACGCGATGAGCGCGATGCTGCAATCCGGCGCCGAGCTCCAGCGCGCGGTGACCGCCGTGGTGACCGACCGCTACGATGCCGCCGACTGGGCCGCCGGCTTCGCGACCGCCCGGGCCGGAACCGGTGGCAAGGTCGTCCTCGACTGGTCCCACGTCTGACCCGCCCTGGCAGACCCGCCCGTTTTCCAAGAAGATCCACAGCAGGGAGCTACAGATGTACGGCAGCATGCAGCAGCGCCTGGCCACGACGCTGGAGGAGATCCGCGACGCCGGCCTGTTCAAGAGCGAACGCCAGATCGGTTCGCCGCAGTCCTCGCACATCGTCGCCGGCGGTGGCGAGGTGTTGAACTTCTGCGCCAACAACTACCTCGGGCTGGCCGATCACCCCGACATCCTGCGCGCCGCCAAGGACGCCCTGGACGACTGGGGCTTCGGCCTGGCGAGCGTGCGGTTCATCTGTGGCACCCAGACCCAGCACGTCGAGCTGGAGCGGCGGATGGCGGAGTTCCTGGGCACCGAGGACACGATCCTGTACTCGTCGTGCTTCGACGCCAACGGTGGAGTGTTCGAGACGCTGTTCTCGGCCGAGGACGCCATCGTCTCCGACGAGCTGAACCACGCCTCGATCATCGACGGCATCCGGCTGTCCAAGGCCCAGCGCTACCGCTACCGCAATCGGGACATGGCCGACCTGGAGGCACAGCTGGTCGCCGCGTCCGGGGCGCGGCAGCGGGTGATCGTCACCGACGGGGTCTTCTCGATGGACGGCTACCTCGCGCCGCTGGCCGAGATCTGCGACCTGGCCGAGCGCCACGACGCGCTGGTGATGGTGGACGACTCGCACGCCGTCGGCTTTCTCGGTGAGCACGGACGCGGCACTCCCGAACAGGCCGGTGTTCTGAACCGGGTCGACATCCTCACCGGCACCTTCGGCAAGGCCCTGGGCGGCGCATCCGGGGGCTACGTCAGCTCCCATGCCGAGATCGTCGCGCTGCTGCGCCAGCGCTCGCGGCCCTATCTCTTCTCCAACAGCGTGGCTCCGGCCGTCGTCGCGGGCACCCTGGCGGCACTGGACCTGGTCGCCACCAGCGGCGAGGGACGCCAGGCGCTGCGGCGCAATGCCGAGCTGTTCCGGCGCCGGATGACCGAAGAGGGCTTCGACCTGCTGGATGGCCAGCACCCGATCATCCCGGTGATGTTCGGCGACGCGGCGCTGGCGGCCCGGGTCGCGGACGCGATGCTCGCGGAGGGCGTCTACGTCATCGCGTTCAGCTATCCGGTGGTGCCGCAGGGCAAGGCCCGGATCAGGGTCCAGTTGTCGGCGGCCCACACCAGCGAGGACATCGAGGCCTGTGTTCAGGCTTTCATCGCCGGACGGGCCAAGGCTGCCTGAGTCGGCCGCGCCGTCTGAGCGGTCTGAGCTGAAGTTGCCTGAGCTATACCCCCGGAACGACGCCCAGGTCCTCGTACAGGCCCAGCGGGTTGCCCCACGGGTCGGTCAGGTTCGAGAAGGCCACCAGCCCGGGCAGTCGCTTGACGGCACTGGGCTCGAAGCCCTTGCCACGCAGGATCTTCACCGAGCTGTCGATGCTCTCGACCTGCAACCGGAGCCGGAACGAGGACGGGGTGATCGCGGTGCGGCCGGTGGCCAGCTGCAGCCAGGCACCCGGCGAGATCTCCCACTCGTAGAAGTCCGGGTCCGGTCCCAGATCGGGGTCGCGGCCGATCAGGGCGCAATAGAAGGCCAGAGCCTCGTCGCGGTGTCCGGCATGCACGGCAATCGTCAAGCCGCGAACGCTCATCTCAGTCATGGGGGGACCCTAGCGTCCGGTCGCTCAGGGCTTGGGCACCCTGCCATAACGGTTCAGTGAAGCGATCGCCCGGCGCAGCGGGTCGGCCCCGTCCACGAACGACCGGCGCACGGCCGGGTCCAGGCCGGGGCGTGCGATGGCTACGTCCGCGAGCGTCAGTACGTCCGGCGAGGCGGCGGCGGAAGGAAAGGCCGCCAGGACGACGTGCGCCAGCGCCCAGCCGTGCCGGTGCCGCGCGGTGGCCGGCATCTCGTCGAAGAACCGCGCCACATAGGGGTCGGTGAGGTCCGGACGGCGGGCGTCGAAGAATCCCGCGGCCGTGGCGTAGAGCTCGTAGGCAGGGACGTCGCTCGGCTCGACGAGCATCCGCCAGGCGGCCGCCTTGGCCCCGGCGGTCGGCAGGCCGGCTCTGGCCCGGGTCGCGTGCAGAACACCGGAGGTGCACTTGTCCCGGTCGAGTTCGGCGTCGATGTCGGCCCCGCTCAGCTCGCCGAGTGCGGCCAGCCGGATCACCAGCAACCAGCGGAGCTCGGCGTCGATCACCAGGCCTGCTGGCACGTCCTGCCCGTCCAGCCAGTGCCGCAGCGGCTCGCCGGCGTCACAGACCCGGATCCACGCCCGGGCAGCACCCAGCTGAGCATCGGAGCCGGCAGCCGCACCGGCCAACAGGCCCCGTGCCACGCCGGCGATGCGGGCTCGGCGTGGTGCCCGCTCGGCCGGTGGCGCGTATGGGCCCGCGAGCTGCTCGGTCGCGAACTGCAGGGCCGCGGTCGCCACGGGCTGGACGGTCTCGGCGGGCATGGCGTCCAGCAGCATGTCAAGCGCCGCGGCCGGGTCCAGGTCGGCGTCGCGCACCGCGTCGCGGATCGAGTTGTGCAGCACCACCCGGGTGAGCGGGTTGGCGATCCGGGGCAACAGCTCGGCAACCGGTGCCCAGTCGCCGCCGCCGAACCGGATCTTGGCCCAGGTGTCGTCGGCGCTGTCCGGCACCGCGAGCCGGACCGGTCCGAACACCGGCATGCTGACGGAGATGCCGTCGAGGGCGACCGGCCGCTCGGCGATCACCGCTCCGGCGCCGTCGTAGGCGGCGACCCGGACGGTGTGCGGGCGGTGGGAGTCATCCGGCGGGGTGCGGGTGACGGTCACCGCCGAATCGCTGACCTCGGCGCTGAGGGTGTCCAGGCCGGTGGTCCGCAGCCACTGCACCGCCCAGTTGTCCAGGTCCACGGCGCCGGCATCCGTCCAGGCCCGGATCAGATCCGCCAACTCGGCGTTGCCGAAACTGTGCCGCTGGAAGTAGCTGCGCAGGCCACCGAGAAAGACGTCGTCCCCGACGTGGGCGGCGAGTTGCTTGAGCACCGACGCGCCCTTGGCGTAGGAGATGCCGTCAAAGTCCGCCAGCGCCGACGCCGCGTCGTCGGAGCCGTTGCCCGCCACCGGATGCGTCGAGGGGGACTGGTCGGCGACATGGCCCCAGCTCTTGCGCTGGATTCCGAAGTCGGTCCACGCGGGGTAGTCGGTGACCTCCGAGCACACCCGGTAGGCCAGGTACTCGGCGAAGGACTCGTTGAGCCAGAGGTCGTCCCACCAGCGCATGGTGACCAGGTCGCCGAACCACATGTGTGCCATCTCGTGGGCGATCGTCGCCGCCCGCACGCCACGCTCACCGGACGTGGCGGCGGAGCGGAACACGTACTGGTCGCGGAAGGTGACGCAGCCGGGATTCTCCATCGCCCCGGCGTTGAAGTCCGGGACGAAGGCCTGGTGGTACTCGCCGAAGGGGTACCGGATGCCGAACAGGTCGTGATAGCGGTCCAGGAAACGCCGGGTGACCTCCAGCATGTCGGCGGCCTCGGCGTCCAGCGCCGCGGCGAGCGAGGCCCGGGCGTGCAGGCCGAGCGGCACGCCGTCGTGGACGGTGCGCACCGAGTGGTACGGGCCGGCCACCAGCGTGACGAAGTACGTCGACAGCGGCCGGGTGGTCGCCAGCCGCCAGAATCCCGGCTCGACCTCGGTGGCCGCGCCGTTGCCGAGCACCGTCCACTCCGCCGGGCAGCGCACCTCGAGGTCGTAGCCGGCCTTGAGGTCGGGTTGGTCGAAGCACGGGAACCAACGGGGGCCGGCGTCGAGGAAGGACATCGCGTACAGGTAGACCAGTCCGTCGGCGGGGTCGACGTGGCGGTGCATCCCCTCGCCGTCGGAGGAGTACGCCATCCGGGCGGTGATCCGCAGCTCGTTGTCCGCGCGCAGGTCGGTCAGCCGCAGCCTGCCGTCGACCACGCCCGCGACCGTCTCGACCGCAAGCTCGACGCCGTTGAGCACCACACTGTCGATTCCGGCGGCCTGCACGTCCAGGAACGTGCTGGCCCCGGGCGTCGCGCAGCCGAACCGGATCGTGGTGTCACAGCCGAACTCCGGCCCGGTGGTCGGCAGGTCCAGGGCGATCCGGTAGTGGTGCACGGTCAGCAGCGAGGCCCGTCCGGCCGCTTCGATCCGGGTGAGGCTGGGCATGCGGCCAACCTACCGCCCGTTCATCTGCGCGAAACATGGCTGGGGCCGCCGTGTAACAGCGAGACCTGATCCTCTTCCCAGCGGAGCTCAACGGCGAGCGGCTCACCACCCATCCCACCCGAAGGGCAGACCCTTGTCACACGTCGTCCTCGCCGCACCCACGTACGTGCCGTTCGACCTGAAGAGCCTCAGTGGTGGCGACACCGCCTGGGTCCTGGCGTCGGCATCCCTCGTCCTGCTGATGACCCCGGCGCTCGCGTTCTTCTACGGCGGGATGGTGCGGGCCAAGCACACCCTCGCCATGCTGATGCAGAACTTCGCCGCCATGGCGATCGTCAGCGTCACCTGGGTGGTCGTCGGTTTCAGCCTCGCCTTCGGCGGCACCGGCCGCTACCTCGGCGACCTGCACTACGTCCTGATGCACCACATCAACGACGTGGTGCCGACGCTGGGCACGGCCCAGACGATGCCGACCATCGTGTTCGTGGCCTTCCAGCTCACCTTCGCGATCATCACGCCGGCCCTGATCACCGGTTCGACCGCGGACCGGTGGAAGTTCGGGGCGTTCATCGCCTTCGTGTCGGCCTGGTCGATCCTGATCTACGCCCCGGTCGCGCATTGGGTGTTCAACGGCTACGGCTTTCTCAACCAGTCGCTGCGCCCGGCCGGCAAGTTCTTCGCCGAGGACTTCGCCGGCGGAACCGTCGTGCACATCAACGCCGGCGCCGCGGGCCTGGCCATGGCCCTGGTGCTGGGCAAGCGGCGCGGGTGGCCGAAGGAGAACATGCGCGGGCACAACATCCCGTTCGTGATGCTCGGCGCCGGGCTGCTCTGGTTCGGCTGGTTCGGGTTCAACGCCGGATCGGCGCTGGCGGCCAACGGCCTGGCCGGCTACGCCTGGATGAACACCAACACCGCGACCGCCACCGCCATGCTCGGCTGGCTGATCGTGGAGAAGCTTCGCTACGGCAAGTCGACCGCGCTGGGTGCCGCCTCGGGCGCCGTGGCCGGCCTGGTCGCGATCACCCCGTGCGCCGGCTTCGTCAGCGTCACCGGCGCGCTGTTCATCGGCCTGCTGGCCGGAGTGGGCTGCGCCTTCGCCATCGGCCTGAAGAACAGGTTGGGCTACGACGACTCGCTCGACGTGGTGGGCGTGCACTTCGTGGGTGGCTGGATCGGCACCCTGTGCGTCGGCTTCTTCTCCACCTCGGGCACCAACCCCCTTGCCAACAACGGCATCTTCTACCACGGCGGCGGCAAGTGGGGCGGCTGGAGCCTGTTGCTGCACCAGGCCGAGGCAGCCGCGGTGGTGACCGTGTTCTCCTTCGTCGGTACGTTCCTCATCGCCAAGGTCATCGGTCTGGTGATGCGGACCCGGGTCACCGAGGAGGACGAGATCACCGGTATCGACCTCTCCATCCACGGTGAGACCGCGTACGACTTCGGCCCGCTGGCCGGCTCCGGCAGCGGCCATTACGTGCCCGCAGCGGCCGCGTCGAAGGAGAGTGTTCAGGCATGAAGCTCGTGACAGCGATCATCAAGCCGTTCAAGCTGGAAGAGGTCAAGGTGGCCCTGGAGAACCTGGGCGTCCAGGGACTGACGGTCAGCGAGGTCTCCGGCTTCGGCCGCCAGCGCGGTCACACCGAGGTCTACCGGGGCGCGGAGTACACCGTCGACCTGGTTCCGAAGGTTCGGGTCGAGGTGCTGGTCGATACCTCCGACGCCCTCAAGGTCGCCGACGCGGTGGTCGAGGCGGCCCGCACCGGCAAGATCGGTGACGGGAAGGTCTGGATCACCGAGGTCGACACCGTGGTGCGGGTGCGGACTGGCGAACGGGATGCAGACGCCCTCTGAGCGGTCCATCAGGTCGTCCCGGACCGAACTCCTGGCCCGGGTGGATCTGGTAGGCGCGCCGTTGCGAGTGGCCCTCACCGAGCTGTACGACGGCTGGCTGGCAGGGTTGCTGGCAGACGTCGACGGGGTAGCCCTGATGGCTGTCGGGGGACTGGGACGGCGCGAGCCGGCTCCGTACGGCGACGCCGATCTGGTGTTGCTGCACAACGGCAAGGTGTCCGACCTGGCCGAGATAGCGGACCGGATCTGGTACCCGGTGTGGGATTCGGGAATCGGGCTGGACCACTCGGTTCGCACGGTGGACCAGGCTGTCGCGGTGGCGGCCGAGGACGGAAAGGCGATGCTGGGCATGCTCGACGCCCGGCATCTCGCGGGCGATCCGGCCCTGACCGGATTGCTGCGTGAACAGGTTCTCTCGCGATGGCGGCGGTCGGCGCCCTCGCGGATGGCCGAACTGCGGGAACTGGCTCGGAGCAGGTGGCGGGTTCGCGGAGACGCGTCCTTCCTGCTGGAGCCGGACCTCAAGGACTGCCGGGGCGGGTTGCGTGATTGGGTGGGACTACGCGCACTCGCCTCGGCCCAACTGGTGGATCTGACGCCGCCGGTGACGCGGGCGAGCGCCCTGCTGCTGGACGTCCGGGGCGAGCTGCACCGGATAGCAGGGCGCGCGGCCGACGTGCTGCGGGGTCAGGACCGGGCGGCGGTCGCCCGGCGGCTGGGGATGAGCGGTCCGGACGAGGTGCTGCGGGCGGTGAACGAGTCCGCCCGCACGCTGGCCTTCGCCACGGACGTGGCTTGGCGCCGGGTCGCCGCGGCGGAGGCCCCGTCGGGTCGCTCCCTGCTGCGCCGGCTGCGGCCCGTTCCGGCTCAGCGGGGCCTGCCGGACCCGTCCGTCCGGGTGCCGCTGGCCAAGGACGTCGTCGCCCAGGGCGGTGAGGTGGTGCTGGCGCGGGACGCCGACCCCTGGGCCGATCCGGTGCTGGTACTGCGGGTGGCGCGGGCCGCCGCCGCGACGGACCTGCCCATCTCGACGTACGCGCTGACGCGGCTGGCCACCGAGGGCGCTCCGATGCCGCACCCCTGGCCCGCCGCGGCCCGCGCGGAGTTCATCGGCCTGCTGGGAGCGGGCGAGCGGGCGATCTCGCCGCTGGAGGCGCTGGACCAGCACGGCATGCTCAGCCGGCTGCTGCCGGAATGGGAGCGGGTGCGGTTCAAGGCGCAGCACAATCCGGTGCACCTGTTCACCGTCGACCGGCACCTGATCGAGACGGCCGTGCGGGCCGGTGCGCTGACCGCCGAGGTGGCCCGGCCGGACCTGCTGCTGGTCGGTGCCCTGCTGCACGACATCGGCAAGGGCTATCCCGGCGACCACTCGATCGTCGGTGCCCGGCTCGCGGCCACCATCGCGGCGCGGATGGGCTTCAACACCAAGGACTGCGCCACCATCGCCGCGCTGACCCGGCACCACCTGCTGCTGCCCGACACCGCCACCCGCCGCGACCTCGACGACCCGTCCACCATCCACATCGTGGTGTCCGCCATCGAGGGCTCCACCGAGCTGCTCGACCTGCTGCATCACCTGACCGTCGCCGACGCGCTGGCAACCGGGCCGGCGGCGTGGAGCGACTGGAAGGCCTCGCTGGTCTTCCAGCTGGTCCGCTCCACCCATAAGGTCTTGGACGGAGAGCCGGTACCGACCCCCGAGCCGCCGTCGGCGGCCGTGCTGGAACTGGCCCGGCGCGGCGAGACGCGGGTGGCCGTCGAGGGCTCCGACGTCATCGTGGTCGCACCCGACCAGCCCGGCCTGCTGTCCAGCGCCTCCGGGCTGCTGGCCCTGCACTCCCTCGACGTCCAGGCCGCCGACGTGCGAACGGTCGAGGGCATGGCGGTGAACCGGTTCTCGGTGTCGCCCCGGTTCGGCGAGCTGCCGGACCCCGCGCTGCTCAACGCCGACCTGCGCCGCATCCTCGCCAGGACGCTGCCACTGGAGGAGCGGCTGCGGGCCAAGGAGTCGACCTACCGCCGCGGCGGTACCGACCCCAGCCCGCCACGGCTGCTGTGGTTCGACGACGAGGCCACGGACGCGACCGTCCTGGAGGTTCGCGCGCCGGACGCCATCGGGCTGCTGCACCGGGTGACGGCCGCGGTGGAGCTGCTGGGCCTGGACATCCGATCCGCCAGGATCTCATCCTTCGGGGCGCACGTGGTGGATGCCTTCTACCTGACCGACCCGGACGGCAAGCCGTTGTCCGAGAACCACCAGGCCGAAGCGGGGGAGCGAATCACCGCGGCGCTGGCCGGTTGACGTTCGGCGGGCAGCCTTGACCGACCGGTCGGTCGGACTTTAGGGTGCTGGAGTGACCACGCGAAGGCCCTTGATCGCGTCCTCGGACAGCCCACCTGGGGTCGACCTCGCCAGGCTCGCCGCCTGGTTGGACGCCGAGCGACCGGGCCTGCGACAGGGGCCGCTGAACGCCACCGTGATCGTCGGCGGCCGCTCCAACCTGACCTACCGCCTGACCGACGGCAGCCACCAGTGGGCGCTGCGCCGGCCGCCGCTGGGCCACGTGCTGCCCACCGCGCACGACATGGTCCGCGAGTTCACGGTTCTCTCCGCCCTGTACGGCTCGGCGGTTCCGGTGCCCGAACCGATCGCGCTCTGCACCGACGGGGACGTCCTCGGCGAGCCGTTCTACCTGATGGGCTTCGTCCCCGGCGTGGTGCTGGAGCGTCCGGAGCTGGCGCCCAACGCCACGGTGGCGCGGCATGCCACCGAGACGCTGGTCGACACCCTGGTCGCCCTGCACGGCGTGGACCCGGGCGAGGTCGGCCTGGCGGACTTCGGCAAGCCCGGGGGCTTCCTGCAGCGCCAGGTGAGAAGGTGGCACCAGCAGTTCGACAGCTCCACCGAGCCGGCACCAGCCGATTCCAGCAGTGCGGTCGACAGCAGTGCGGTCGATGTGCGGGCGCTGGAGCTGTCCGTCGTCCGGCGGCTGCGCGAGCAGTTGCCCGAGTCGTCCCGTTCGGGAATCGTGCACGGGGACTACCGGCTGACCAACGTCCTGTTCAACCCCGACTTCGCCAGCTCCCAGTCGACCACCGCGTCCATCGAGGCTGTGGTCGACTGGGAGATGGCGACGCTGGGGGATCCACTGACCGACGTCGGGCTGCTGTACGTCTACCACGACTGCGCCCGCACGTCCGGCTCGGTGATGCCGGACTTCCCGGCCGAGCAGGGCTATCTCTCACCGCAGGCCATGGTCGCCCGGTACGCCGAGGCCACCGGGCTCGAGATCGCCGACCTGGACTGGTACATCGCCTTCGGCTACTACAAGCTCAGCGTCATCGCGGCCGGTATCCATGCCCGGTTCCAGCAGGGCAAGACGATCGGCGAGGGCTTCGGCGTGTTCGGCGGCCTTCGCGACGCCACCATGGACGCCGCGTCCGCGCAGCTCGGAGGAAACTAGATGGACTTCACCCACAGCCCGCGCTCCATCGAGCTGCAGGCGGCGATCAGCCGCTTTCTCGACGAGGTCGTCTATCCGGCGGAGGCCGAGTTCCACCAGCAGGAGCAGGCCAATCGCGCCGCCGGCACGCCGTTCGCGACCCCCGCGGTGCTGGCCGGCATCAAGCAAGAGGCTCGCCGCCGCGGGCTGTGGAACCTCTTCCTGCCCGGGGACCGCTTCGGCGCGGGGCTGTCGGTACTCGACTACGCGCCGCTGGCCGAGCTGTCCGGGCGCTCGATCGCCATCGCACCCGAGGCGATGAACTGCTCGGCGCCCGACACCGGCAACATGGAGTTGCTTGCCATGTTCGGCACCGACGACCAGCACAGCCGCTGGCTCGAGCCGTTGCTCGCGGCTGAGATCCGGTCCTGCTTCTCGATGACCGAACCCGCCGTGGCGTCCTCGGACGCCACCAACATCGCCACCCGGATCACCCGCGACGGTGATTCCTACGTGGTCAGCGGGCACAAGTGGTGGTCCACCGGCGCGATGCGCGACGAGTGCGCGGTGTCCATCGTGATGGGTGTGTCCGACCCGGACGCGGACCGGCACGCCCAGCACTCGATGATCCTGGTTCCCCTCGGTGCCCCGGGTGTCACCGTGCACCGGTCCACCACGGTGTTCGGCTACGACGACGGGCCGCACGGCGGCCACGGCGAGATCAGCTTCGACGACGTGCGGGTGCCCGCCGGCAACCTGCTCGGCGCCCAGGGCGCCGGCTTCGCCATGGCCCAGGCCCGGCTCGGCCCGGGCCGGATCCACCACTGCATGCGCGCCCTCGGGATCGCCGAACGCGCCCTGGAACTGATGGTGAACCGCTCGCTCCACCGGCACGCCTTCGGCGGCCCGCTGGCCAGCCAGGGAGTCATCCGTGAGTGGATCGCCGAGTCCCGGCTGGCCATCGAGCAGGCTCGGCTGCTGGTGCTCAAGGCGGCGTGGCTGATCGACACCGCCGGCGTGAAGCAGGCGGCCACCGAGATCGCCGCCATCAAGGTGGCGGCACCGCGGGCGGCCTCCTACGTCCTGGACCGGGCGATCCAGACCTTCGGCGCGGCCGGGGTGTCCGGCGACACGCCGCTCGCCGAGATGTGGGCCGGCGTACGCACGCTGCACCTGGCCGACGGCCCGGACGAGGTCCACCTGCGCAGCGTGGCCCGGGTCGAGATCAACCGCGCCCGGAGTGCGGCGGCGGGCAGGTGAGCGTGCCCCGTCCCGAGCTTCCTGGCCGCCTCTCCACCGACGTTGCCGCCGCGGATCGGCAGCTCTCCACCCGCGAGCGGATCGTCGCCAGTGCGCTGGCGCTGTTCGCCGAACAGGGGTTCGACGCCACCAGCGTCAACCAGATCGTGGTGCGCGCCGGGGTGGCCAAGGGCGCCCTCTACCACCACTTCGCCAGCAAGGACGACCTGCTGTACGAGGTGTCCAGGGAACTCGTGGACCGCCAGCTCGACGGCATGAACGCCATCCTCGCGGACCGGCAGGACACCGCCCGGACGCTGCGCGAGCTGATCCGCGACCTGGTCGTCACCACCGCCGGCAGTGCGCCGGCGGCGAAGGTCTTCTCTCGCGAGAGCCACCGCCTCGGCGACGCGAACCAGGCCCGGGTGCGCGCTGCCCGACGCAGCATCCACGACACCTTCACCGATCTGGTGCGCTCAGCGCAGCACAGCGGTGAGTTCCGGGCGGTCACCTCGCCGGACATGGTGACGTTCACCGTCTTCGGCTTCATCAACGAGCTGCCGGTCTGGTACCGCGCGGACGGTCCCAAGACGCCGGTCCAGATCGCCGACGAGCTCAGCGAGCTGATCCTGTCCGCGCTGATGCCGGCGCCGGGACAGCTACCTGCCGAAGGTCAGCCATGAGCGGGCAGAGCTGGGGCCTGACCGTCCCGCTGACGGGGGTGCCGCTGCCCGCGCACGCGGAGCTGCTGCGCGCCCTGCCCGGCTGGGGCTACACCGATGTCTGGTCCTCCGAGGTGGCCGGGACCGACGCCTTCACGCCGCTGGCGCTGGCCGCCGCGTGGGAGCCGCGGCTGCGGCTGGGCACCGCCATCGTGCCGGTGTTCACCCGCGGCCCGGCCCTGATCGCCCAGTCAGCCGCCGCGCTGGCGGCCGCGGCACCGGGGCGATTCACCCTGGGCCTGGGCGCGTCCAGCCCGGCGGTCGTCGAGCAGTGGAACGGGATCGGCTTCGAGCAGCCGTTCCGCCGTACCCGGGACGTCCTGCGGTTCACCCGCGCCGCGCTGGACGGCGAGAAGGTGACCGCCGACTTCGATACCTTCTCGACCAGCGGCTTCCGGCTCGAACAGCCACCCGACGAGCGGGTGCCGATCCTGCTCGCGGCGCTGCGTCCGCAGCTGCTCGCCCTCGCCGGACGGGAGGCCGACGGGGCGATCCTCAACTGGCTCGCGGCCGGCGATGTCCCGACCTGCCTGGAAGCCGTCGGTAACCCCGCCGCCGACATCGTGGCGCGGATCTTCGTCTGCCCCACCGAGGACGCCGGCTACGCCCGAGCGCTTGGCCGGCGGATGATTTCGAGCTATCTGACCGTGCAGGCGTACGCGCGGTTCCATCGCTGGCTCGGACGGGGGCCGGCGCTGGAGCGGATGTGGGAACTGTGGCGCGAGGGCGACCGCAAGGGCGCCACCCAGGCGGTGCCGGACGAGGTCGTGGACGAGCTGGTGCTGCACGGCAGCCCGATGTCCTGCCGGGAGCAGGTGCTCGACTACGTCCGGGCCGGCGTTCGCACGCCGGTGTTGGCGCTGCTGCCGACTCCGGAGCTGACCGATGCCGCCTCGCTGGCGGGGGTGCTGGCCGCGCTGGGACCGGCGGCGGCTGCTGTTATGAAGCCGGCTGAACCGACGCCGCCCAGAACGACACCGGTTGCACAGACACTGCCGGCGGGGACCGCATGAGGATCGCCGACTCCGTCATCGTGATCACCGGCGGCGGCAGCGGCATCGGTGCCGGCCTGGTCCGGCGGTTCGCCGCCGAGGGTGCCCAGGCTCTGGTGGTCGCCGACTACCGCATCGAGGGCGCTGCCGCGCTCGCCGGCGAACTGGGGGACCGGGTCAGCGCCGTCGAGGTGGACGTCACGGACGAGGCCGCGGTCGCCGACCTGGTCGCCGGGGCGCTGGCTGAGCACGGCCGGATCGACCTGTTCTGCTCCAACGCCGGCATTCCGACCGGAGTTGGCCTCGAAGGCGGCGAGGTGGCCGACCGGGCCTGGCAGCGTGCCTGGAACGTGCACGTGATGGCACACGTCTACGCCGCACGCGCCGTCCTGCCGGTCATGGTCGAGGCGGGTTCGGGGTACCTGCTGAACACCGCCTCCGCGGCGGGGCTGCTGAGCGCTCCGGGCGACGCCCCGTACAGCGTCAGCAAACACGCCGCCGTGGCGTTCGCCGAGTGGCTGGCCTACCAGTACCGCGATCGCGGAATCCGGGTCAGCGTCCTGTGCCCGATGGGTGTCGACACCCCGCTGCTGATGGACGGTCTCAACTCCGGCGCCGCCGCGGCCAAGGCAGTGGCCGCCTCCGGTGAGGTGCTCGGTGTCCAGGCGGTGGCCGAAGCCGTGGTGCGGGGACTGGCCGACGAGCGGTTCCTGATCCTGCCCCATCCCGAGGTCGGCACGTACTGGGCCGGCAAGGCCGCCGACGTCGAGCACTGGCTGGCAGGCATGGCCCGGCTGGCGGCTGCGGCCGGTACGACAGCCTGACGGTCGAACCACCCAGGCACATCAGTCCACTACTACATCAGTCCCTACAAAAAGAACAATGAGGAGCAGTACATGGCTGGAGTTCAGGATCGCGTCGCGCTGGTGACCGGCGGCGCCCAGGGCATCGGGGCCGCGGTCGCCGCCCGGCTCGCCGCCGCTGGCGCGAAGGTGGCGGTGCTCGATCTCAACGAGGACAGTGCCGCCGCGACCGCCGCGGACATCACCGCCTCCGGCGGAACGGCCATCGGTATCGGGGCCGACGTCAGCAGGGCCGACCAGGTGCAGGCGGGGGTGGACCGGGTGGTCGCGGAGTTCGGGGCGCTGCACATCCTGGTCAACAACGCCGGCGTGCTGCGGGACAACATGCTGTTCAAGATGTCCGAGGACGACTGGGACATCGTGATGAACGTCCACCTCAAGGGCGCGTTCCTGTGCAGCAAGACGGCCCAGCAGCACATGGTCGCCGCCAAGTACGGCCGGATCGTCAACATGTCCTCGACCTCGGCGCTCGGCAACCGCGGCCAGACCAACTACGCCACCGCGAAGGCCGGCCTGCAGGGCTTCACCAAGACCCTGGCCATCGAGCTCGGCCCGTTCGGGGTCACCGTGAACGCCGTCGCGCCCGGCTTCATCGAGACCGCGATGACCAAGGCGACGGCGGAGCGGATCGGCAGCACCATCGACCAGATGCGCGAGGCGGTGGCCGGCGCCGTGCCGGTGCGCCGGGGCGGCGTTCCGGAGGATATCTCCAACACGGTGGCCTTCTTCGCCGGTGAAGAGAGCGGTTATGTCACCGGTCAGGTTCTCTACGTCGATGGCGGCCGCGGCCTGCTCTAGCCGGGCGGCGGGTCACGTAGCCTGTTGGCGAGGGTTTCCACCGGGCGCCTCGCCCGGTATCCGGCGCACCAGCCGTACAAGCCGTTTAAGGGGGTCGCGTGTTCGACACACTGTCCGACCGGCTCAACAAGGTCTTCACCGGTCTTCGGGGCAAGGGACGGCTCTCCCAGGCCGACATCGACTCGGTGGCCCGTGAGATCCGCATCGCGCTGCTCGAGGCCGATGTGGCGCTGCCCGTCGTCCGCCAGTTCATCGCCGCGGTCAAGGAGCGGGCAGCCGGCGAAGAGGTCAGCAGGGCGCTCAACCCGGCCCAGCAGGTCATCAAGATCGTCAACGAGGAGCTCGTCAAGATCCTCGGCGGCGAGACGCGGCGCTTGCAGTACGCGAAACAGCCCCCGACGGTGATCATGCTGGCCGGCCTGCAGGGCGCCGGAAAGACGACCCTGGCCGGCAAGCTCGCCCGTCACCTGAAGGACCAGGGCCACGCCCCCGTCCTGGTGGCCTGTGACCTGCAGCGGCCCAACGCCGTCAACCAGCTCCAGATCGTCGGTGAGCGCGCCGGGGTCGCGGTGTACGCGCCCGAGCCCGGCAACGGGATCGGCGACCCGGTGGCCGTCGCCCGCGACTCCCTCGACTTCGCCCGCCGCGCCCAGCACGACATGGTGATCGTCGACACCGCCGGCCGGCTCGGTATCGACACCGAGATGATGCGGCAGGCCGCCGCGATCCGGGACGCCGTCCAACCGCAAGAGATCCTGTTCGTGCTGGACGCGATGGTCGGCCAGGACGCGGTCAACACCGCCGAGGCGTTTCGCGACGGCGTCGGGTTCACCGGCGTGGTGCTCACCAAGCTCGACGGTGACGCCCGCGGTGGCGCCGCGCTGTCGGTGCGCTACGTGACCGGGCAGCCGATCATGTTCGCCTCCAACGGTGAGAAGCTCGGTGACTTCGACGTCTTCCACCCCGATCGGATGGCCTCGCGCATCCTCGGCATGGGCGACATGCTCACGCTCATCGAGCAGGCGCAGAAGACGTTCGACCAGGACGAAACCGAGCGGATGGCGTCCAAGCTCGCCAGCGGCAACGAGTTCACGCTGGAGGACTTTCTCGAGCAGTTGCAGGCGATCCGGCGGATGGGCCCGATCGGCAACCTGCTGGGAATGCTGCCCGGCGCCGGCCAGATGAAAGAGGCGCTGGCCGCTGTCGACGACAAGGATCTGGACCGCACGGCCGCCATCATTCGCTCGATGACGCCGGGCGAGCGGGCCGATCCCAAGCTGATCAACGGCTCTCGCCGGCTGCGCATCGCCAACGGCTCCGGGGTCAAGGTCAGCGAGGTCAACAACCTGGTCGACCGGTTCTTCGAGGCCCGCAAGATGATGTCCCGGATGAGCGGCATGGGAATGCCCGGTGGCCGGCGCAACGCCAAGAACGCCAAGGGCAAGAAGGGCAAGGGCAAGGGACGCAACGCCAAGGGCGGCAGGGGTCCGACGCAGCCGAGGATGCCCGCGGGCTTCCCCGGCATGCCCGGTGGCCTTCCCGGCGGTATGCCCAGCGGCCTGCCGGGCGGTTTCGGAGCAGGCGGTGGCGGCATGCCCGAGCTGCCGTCGGGTGTCGAGCTGCCGGACATCTCGAAGTTCAAGTTCCCGAAGTCCTGACCTCCCGTCCTTCGACCACGAGTCCCGAGTCGACCGCGAGTCCCGAGTCGACCGCGAGTCCCGAGTCGACCGCGAGTCCCGAGTCGACCGCGAGTCCCGAGTCGACCGCGAGTCCCGAGGCCCGTTCCGCCGGCGGCCGCCGGCGAGCGCGATGAGCAGAAAGCGGTTCGCATGCCTGACCAGGAGGCGTTGCACCTGCGCGGGGTGTTCCTTCCCGAGGAGCGGGAGCGCGACGCCTGGATCGTCGACGGCCGGCTGACGTTCGAGCCGGTTCGGAACGCTCACACGATCGCCGACCGCGGCTGGGTGCTGCCCGGACTCGTCGACGCGCACTGCCACATCGGCCTGTCGATGGACGGTTGGGCCGAACCGGACGAGCAGGCGGAGCAGGCGATTCTCAACCGGGACGCCGGCGCCCTGCTGCTGCGCGACGCCGGGTCACCGGTCGACAACACGGGTGTCCAGCGGCGCGAGGACCTGCCCCGGCTGGTGCGCGCCGCTCGTCACATCGCCCGGCCGCGGCGCTACATCCGCCACCTGGGCATCGAGGTCGAGCCCGAGGATCTGGTGACCGAGGTCGAGAAGCAGGCGGCCCTCGGCGATGGCTGGATCAAGCTGGCCGCGGACTGGATCGACCGGTCCGCCGGCGACCTCATGCCGGTCTGGCCGGACGACGTGCTGGCCACCGCCATCGGCCGCGCGCACGAGCTGGGCGTGCGGGTGGCGGCCCACGTCTTCGGCGAGGACGCGCTGCCGGGCCTGATCCGGGCCGGTCTGGACTCCATCGAGCACGGCACCGGCATCACCGACGACCTGCTGGACGAGGTTGCCCGCAGGGGCATCGCCGTGGTGCCGACGCTCATCAACATTGATACCTTTCCTCGGATCGCCGCGTCCGGCGCCGAGAAGTTCCCGGCTTACGCCGCGCACATGAACGCGCTCTACGCCACCTCGCGGGAGCGGATCCGTCACGCCTACGAGGCGGGCGTCCCGATCTACACCGGCACGGACGCGGGCGGATCGCTGCCGCACGGGTTGATCCGGGACGAGATCGCGGCCCTGGTCGGAGCGGGCATCCCGCAGGCCGAGGTCATTGCCCAGGCATCCTGGCGGGCACGGGAGTGGCTGGGCTTCGAGGGCCTGGTCGAGGGGGCTCTGGCGGATCTCGTCGTGTACGACGCCGACCCACGCACCGACCTCGACACCCTGGCCGCACCATGCCGCATCGTGCTGCGGGGGATCGTCCGGGGCTGAGGCCCGGCGCTGAGACCGCGAGGACCGCGAGCTGGGTCGAAGGGACCAGTCGCCGCACTAAGCTGGTATTCATCCCCCACGTGAAAGGTCACCAGTGACAACCCTGCGTCAACGTCGGGCGGTCGCTGTCCGGCGGTGGTCCATAGCCGTCGCGGTCTACCTCGTTGCGGTGTTCCACCGGACCTCCCTGGGCGTCGCCGGGCTGCAGGCAGCGACCCGTTTCGGTATCAGCCCCAGCCAGCTCAGCATCTTCGTGCTGCTGCAGCTGGGGGTATACGCCGGAATGCAGATTCCGACCGGCATCCTGGTCGACCGGTATGGCCCCCGCCGGCTGCTGATCGCCGCAGCCTTCACCATGGGGGCGGCCCAGATCCTGTTCGCACTGGCGCACAGCTACCCGGTCGCGCTGCTGGCCAGAGCGCTGCTCGGCCTCGGCGACGCCCTCACCTTTGTCAGCGTCCTGAGGTTCGCGGCCGGCCAGTTCGCGCCGCGGCGGTATCCGGTAGTGATCGCAATCACCGGCACCCTGGGCTCGGTCGGCAACCTCGCGGCGACGCTGCCGCTGACCGCGCTGCTGCACCACGCGGGCTGGACGCCGACCTTCCTCGTGGCCGGGCTGGTGTCGGTGGTCAGCGGCGTCGCCGTCTACGCGATGCTGCCGAGGTCCGCACCGGTGCCGCGACGGCCCCGGGAGGCAGCCGCGCTGATGGCCTCGGCTCGCAGTGTCGGCCGCCGGGTTCGCACCGCGTGGGCGCTGCCCGGCACCAGGGCCGGCTTCTGGGTGCACTTCACCTCGATGTCGACGTCCCTCACGTTCGGCGTGCTGTGGGGCGTGCCGTTTCTGGTCGAGGCGCAGGGCTTCAGCCGCGACGCGGCCAGCACGGTGCTGCTGGCGAGCGTGCTGGTCGCGATCGTCGCCGGACCGCCGATCGGCCAGCTCACCGCGCGGCATCCCGCCACCCGGGTTCCGCTGGCCATCGGCGTGTGCTCGGTCACCGTGCTGGGCTGGTACACCGTGCTGGCGGCCTTCTCCGGCCCCATTCCGCGGTGGCTGCTGATCGGACTGGTGCTGCTGACCACGGTGGGCGGACCGGTGTCGGCGATTGGCTTCGCCCTGGCACGCGACTACAACGGCCCCGCCATCGTCGGCACGGCCACCGGCGTGGTCAACGTGGGCGGCTTCGTCGCGGCGATCTCGGCATGCCTCGTACTGGGTTGGACTCTGGACCTGGCCGGTTCGGTGGACCGGGGCGCCTACCGGCTGGCGTTCGCGGTGGCGGTGTCCGTGCAGCTGGTGGGGCTGGTCCAGATGGTCCGGTGGTGGCTGCGCGCCAGGCACACCCTGCTGAAGGCGCTGGAGGTGGGCCGACCGGCCCCGGTCCAGATCGTGCGGCACCGCTGGGACCTCACCCGCTGAGGCAGCGGCGAGCGAGCATGATCGGCTCCGGAGCTATGGTCGGGAACATGACTCAGCAGATCGCAAGTGTGGCCATCGTCGGTGGATATGTCGTGCCGATCGACGGTGATCCGATAGCGAACGCGACCGTCCTGGTCACCGACGGCAGAATCGCCGCGGTGGGAGCCGAGGTGCGGGTCCCCGATGGCGTCGAGGTGGTGGACGCGACCGGCAAATGGGTGCTGCCCGGCTTCGTCGACGCGCACGCCCACCTCGGGGTGCACGAGGAGGGCGAGGGCTGGGCCGGCTCCGACGTCAACGAGATGACCGATCCGAACGGCGCCCGGCTGCGGGCCCTGGACGGCATCAACCCGGCCGAGGAGGGCTTCCGGGACGCCCTTGCCGGCGGTGTCACCTCGTGCGTGGTGAAGCCCGGCAGCGGAAACCCGATCGGCGGTCAGACGGTGGCCATCAAGACCTGGGGCCGGATCGTGGACGAGATGGTGATCAAGTCACCGGTCAGCGTGAAGAGCGCGCTGGGTGAGAATCCCAAGCGGGTGTACGGCGATCAGAAGAAGCTGCCCTCGACCCGGCTCGGCGTCGCGGCCGTCATCCGCGACGCGCTCACCAAGGCTCAGGACTACCAGGCCAAGCGGGACGCGGCCGCGGCGAAGCAGGAGCCCTTCGACCGTGACCCCGCACTGGAGGTGCTGGTGCAGGTCCTCACCGGTGAGCTGCCCTGGTGCCAGCACACTCACCGCGCGGACGACATCGCCACCGCCATCCGGCTGGCAGACGAGTTCGGGTACCGGCTGGTGATCAACCACGCCACCGAGGCCTATCTGCTCGCCGACGTGATCGCCGAGCGCGGCATCCCCTGCATCGTGGGGCCGCTGTTCCACACCCGGTCCAAGGTCGAGGTCCGCAACCGCAGCCTGGCGACCGCGGGCAAGCTCGCCAACGCCGGGGTCACGGTGGCCCTGACCACCGACCACCCGGTGGTGGCGATCGACTTCCTGGTGCACCAGGCGACCTTTGCCGTGCGCGAGGGCATGACCCGCGAGGATGCGCTGCGCTCGATCACGATCAACCCGGCCAGCATCCTCGGCTTCGACGACCGGGTCGGCTCGCTCACCGCCGGCAAGGACGGCGACGTGGTGATCTGGTCCGGCGACCCGCTCGACGTCCTGCAACGAGCCGAGCGGGTCTTCGTCTCCGGTACTGCGGTGTACCGCTACGAGAAGGGCCGCGGCATCACCACGGACCCCTATCGAGTCAGCTGACACGGCAGGGGCCGACCGATCCGGCAAGTGAGGCTCGGTCAGTCCTCGGGCAGCTCCACGGCGTTGTTCTTGATCACGTCGCGGAACCAGAGCGCGGAGTCCTTCGGGGTGCGAGCGAGGCTGTCGTAGTCGACGTGCACCATCCCGAAGCGCTTGGAGTAGCCCCAGGCCCACTCGAAGTTGTCCATAAACGACCACAGGTAGTAGCCGCGTACGTCCGCGCCGCCCTGGATGGCGGCGTGCACGGCGGCGAGGTGCCGGCGCACGTAGTCGATCCGGTCGGCGTCGTGCACCTCACCGTCGGAGGTCACCTCGTCGTCGAAGGACGCCCCGTTCTCGGTGATCACCATCGGGATCTCGGGGTAGTCCCGGCGGACCCGCAGCAGCAGGTCGGTGAACGACTCGGGCACGATCGGCCATCCCATGCCGGTGTAGGGCCCCGGCTGGGAAACCGAGTACGCCAGGTCGGTGCCGGGCCACGGTGAGGCTCCGGCGTCGGCCTGGCTGGGATCGTTGACCCACCGGCCGGTGACCTGGGCGCGGACCTCGTCGGTGGCCGCGGTGACCCGGCTCGGCGCGTAGAAGTTGACGCCCAGCACGTCGATGGGCGCGTTGATGTCGGTGAGGTCGCCCTCGGCCACGAACGCCCAGTTGGTGATATGCCGGGTCGTGTGCAGCAGGTCCGAGGGGTAGGCGCCGCGCAGGATCGGGTCCAGGAAGATCCGGTTCGCGATCGCGTCGACGTGGGACGCGGCCTCGACATCGGCCGGGGTGTCGGTGGCGGGGTACACCTGCGCCAGGTTCAGCGTGATGGACAGCTGGGTGGACGACGGAACGACCGCCCGCAATGCCGTCACGGCGCGGCCGTGCGCGAGGTTCAGGTGATGAGCCGCCGTGATCGCCGCGGCGTTGTCGGTGATCCCGGGGGCGTGTACTCCCGAGGAGTGACCGAGGAAGGCCGAGCACCATGGCTCGTTGAGGGTGGTGATGGTCGGAACCCGGTCACCGAGTGCGCGGCCGATCACCTCGGCGTAGTCGACGAACCTGCCCACGGTCTCGCGGTTCGTCCAGCCGCCGTCGTTCTGCAGGGCCTGCGGCAGGTCCCAGTGGTACAGGGTCAACAGGGGAGTGATGTTGCGCTCCAGCAGGCCGTCCACCAGGCGCTGGTAGAAGTCCAGGCCGGCCGCGTTGACCGGGCCGGAACCGCCCGGAACCACCCGGGGCCAGGACACCGAGAACCGGTAGGACGGCAGGCCGAGAGCCGCCATCAGGTCCAGGTCGCCCTCCATGCGGTGATAGTGGTCGTCCGCGACGTCCCCGGTGTCGCCGTTGCGGACCTTTCCTGGGACCTGGCAGAAGACGTCCCAGATGCTGGGCAGCCGTCCGTCGGCGTTGGCCGCTCCCTCGATCTGGTAGGCGGCGGTGGCCGAACCCCAGGTGAAGTGGTCCGGAAAATGAAGGCGGTGGGTCATCCCTTGACTGCTCCTTGCATGATTCCGCCGACAATCTGCCTGCCCAGCAGGGCGAAGACGATCAGCACCGGGACGGTGCCGTAGAGAGTGCCGGCCATGATGATTGATTGTTCGGGCGCGTACCCGGTGGCCAGGCTCTGGAACGAGACCTGGACGGTGGGGTTCTGGGAGCTGAGGGCGATGATCGGCCAGAAGAAGTCGTTCCAGGCCGTGAGGAACGTGAGCATCGCGAGCACGGTCATGGCGGGCCGGGCAGCCGGCATCACGATGGACCGGAAGATGCGGAAGGTGTTTGCGCCGTCGACGTAACCGGCTTCGATGAGCTCGTCGGGCACCGCGCTGGCGATGTACTGGCGCATGAAGAACACCCCGAAGGCGGTCACCAGCGTCGGCAGGATCACCGCTTGGAGGTGACCGGCGAAGCCGAGCTTGGCCATCATCATGTACAGCGGGATGATCCCCATCTGCATCGGGACCATCATGGTGCCGATGCACAGGCCGAGCAGCAGGTTGCTGGCACGAAAGCGCAGCTTGGCAAAGGCGAATCCGGCGAGGGTGCAGAACGCGACCGTGCCGAGGGTGATGCCCGCCGACACGATGAGCGAGTTCAGCAGGCCCTTGTTCAGCGGTGCCAGCTCGAAGGCCGCCTTGATGTTGCTGACCAGCGCCCCGCTCGGAAACAGCGGCGGCGTCTTGGCTGCCATCTCGGCGTTCGTGTGCGACGCCATCACGATCGTGTAGTACAGCGGGAACACCGACACCAGCGTGACGAGGATCAGCACGAGATAAGTGGGCCAGCCGGCCTGCATCGGCTTGCCCTTGGCGCCCCGGTGGCGCCGGCTCTCAGTCGCCGCGGGCCTGACGGCGGTAGCCGTCGCGGGCGGCCGTTCGACCGTGCTGGTCATGAGGTCACCTCGACGGTTGCGGCAGCGGCGGCGACGGGCGCCACGATGCCGGTCCTGCGCTCGCGCCGTCGGGCCAACCCGAGGTTCACCAGGACGGCCAGCACGATGATCAGGAACATGGTCCAGGCCGTTGCCGACGCCAGACCGAGCCGGTCGTTGGTCCAACCCTGCTGGTACATCAGCAATCCTAGCGTCTGGTACTGCCCGGACGTGCCGCCATCGGGCATGCCGTTGTGATAGAGCAGCGGTTCGCCGAAGAGCTGGGCGGCACCGATGGTCGAGACCACGATGGTGAAGAGGATGGTCGGGCGCAGGCCGGGCAGGGTGACGTGACGGAACTGCTGCCAGCGCGAGGCGCCGTCGATGGCCGCCGCCTCGTACAGCGACGAGTCGATTGCCTGCATGCCGGCGAGGTAGATCAGCGCGTTGTAGCCGGTCCAGCGCCAGGTGACGATGGCCGAGACGGCGACCTGGGCGGGCCACTTGGAGCCCTGCCAGTCCACCCGAGGCAGGTGCAGCAGGTGCAGCGCCCAGTTGATGATGCCCAGTTGCGGGTCGAAGAGCTGTAGGAAGATCACTGTCGCGGCCGCGAGGCTGGTCGCGTACGGCATCAGCATGGCGACCCGGAAGAAGGTCCGGGCGCGCAGCTTGTAGTTCAGCAGGTGCGCGATGCCCAGCGCCAGGCACAGCTGCGGCACGGTGGCGATGATGCCGATGGTGACGGTGTTGCGCAGGGCGTTCCAGAAGAACTTGTGCGTGAAGAGGTTGCGGTAGTTCTCCAGGCCCACCCAGGTCTGCCTGTCGTAGGTGGTCAGCCGGACGCTGTGCAGCGACACCCACGCCGTGTCCAGCCAGGGATAGACACTGAACGCCGCGAAGACCACGAAGAACGGCGCGATGTAGGCGTAGGCGGCCTTGCTGCCGGGGCGGGTGCGCTTGCGGCCGACCCGGACCGCTGCCTGTGGCGGACCGCTCGCTGGCCGGATTCCGGCCTCGGTGCTGGCTGACATGTCACCACTTTCTCGAACGGGGTGGTCCTCCTGCCACGGGGTCGACGCACCCGCGGCAGGAGGGGCGAGTGGGCTCAGCCGGTGACCTGCTTGATGGCGTCCATCGCGTCGCTGAACGCCTTGTCGGGGCTGGCCTTCTTCTTCTCGACGTTGGTCAGCTGCGTCGTGATCGCGCCCTGGATCTGGGTGTCGTACAGGCCGATCGGCGGGATCTTCATGGAGTTGGCGATCTGGCCGAAGATCTGGCCCACCGGGGCGTTGCTGAAGTACGCGCTCTTGGCGCCCGCGACCGCCGGGTCCTCGGCCGCGCCCTTGTTCGTCGGCCAGTGGCCGCCCTCGGTCCACATCTTGACCTGCTGCTGCTTGCCCGTCAGCCACTCGACGAGCGCCTCAGCCGCCTTCTGGTGCTTGGAGGCCTTCGGAACGGCCAGCCAGGAGCCACCCCAGTTGGTGGCGCCGCCCGGCAGCACCGGGGCAACGCTCCACTTCGCGGTTCCGGCCTTGCCGGCCTGTCCCTGGATGTAGCCCATCATCCAGGTGGGGCAGGCGATGGTGGCGAACCCGCCGTTGGAGAACGCCTTGTTCCACGGGGTGGCGAACTGGGTGAGGCCGGCGGTGATATCGGCCTGCGCGGCTTCGGTGCCGTACTTCCACGCGTTCTTCACGCCGTCGCTGTTGGCGACGTCGGGCGCGCCGCTGGCGTTGTTGTACGCCTCATTGCCCTGGTACACGGCGGTGGAGAAGATGCTGGCCGCGCTGTCTACGAACTTGCTGCCGGTCGGCTTGGACGTCGATGCCTCGTACTGCTTGCCGAAGGCGATGTAGTCGTCCCAGGTCTTCCACTTGGTGGCCAGGGCCGCGCCGTCGGAGGGCAGGCCCGCGGCCTTGAGCAGGTCGGGCCGGTAACAGATCGCCTCGGGCCCGGCATCGGTTCCCAGGCCGAGGAGCTTGCCGTCGCCGGTCGTGGCCTGCTTCAGCTTCCAGTCGTAGAACGAGGACTTCAGCGTGCCGCCCTCGGGCAGGGAGGAGAAGTCGACGAACTGGTTGGCGTGGTTCTGCACCACGTCCGAGACGAAGCCGATCTCGACGCCCTGGATGTCGTCGAGGCCGGTGCCCGACGCGAGGCGGGTCTTGAGCCGGGTCCAGTAGTCGGCGGACTGCTCGACGGTGTCTTCCTTGATGGTGACGTTCGGGTGCTGCTTCATGTACTCGTCGTACAGTCCGGCCTCCTTGAAGCCGAAGGAGCCGAACAGGCCCACGGTCAGGCTGACCTTGGCGTTGGGGTCGTCCTGCGCGGCGCTGGTCGACTTGCTCGACGACGAGCATCCCGCCAAGCCAGCCATACCGAGAGAAGCGACCGTGAGTGCTCCGATTATGCGCACTCCGGCGCGGGACAAGCTGGACATGAATCCTCCTGGTGGGAACGAGCGTCTTCGGCTGGGTGCTCGCTGCGAGCGGTGTGATGGCGTTCTCGTCAAGCGGTGGAAGGGTGCTTACGACAGGCGGTTGAAACATGCGCTTGGAGGCCGCTGAGAGCGCTCTCACGGCTGACGACGACAATGCGGGATGAGGAATCTGCTGTCAAGCATTCTTCGCACAATGGAAACCATTTCGTTGCCACGCGCCGGAAATGTTCGCGTAGCGCATCCGAAATGTGACCAGCTGTAACCGTAGGGCGGCTGGTCGGCTGGTCAGGCTGTCGCGCGCTGGATCAACTCCACCGGCAGCACGGTGCGCGCGACAGCCGGCTCCCCGGCCATCCGTTGCAGCAGCCGGGTGGCCATCATCCGTCCCATATCGCCGATCGGCTGCCGGATGGTGGTCAGCGCCGGGTGGGCGAGCTGGGCGTCGCCGATGTCGTCGAAGCCCACCACGGCCACATCGTCGAGCACCCGGCGCCCCGACGCCTCGATGGCTCGCATCGCCCCGATGGCGGTGAGGTCCGAGGCCGCGAAGACGGCGTCGATGTCCGGCCGGGCGCGCAGCAGCGCGGTCATCGCTGAGCTCCCGCTGGCGATGGTGAACCGGCCGGTCTCGACCAGTTCCGCCGAGTCCGGCCGGCCGGCGTCGGCCAGCGCCTTGCGATAGCCGATCAGCCGGTCCTGCCCCGCGCACATGTCGAGCGGACCGGTGATGGTGGCGATCGTCCGGCGCCCGCGCTCGATCAGGTAGCGGGTGGCCATGGCGGCACCGCCCACGTTGTCGGAGTCGACGAAGAACAGCTCGTCGCCCCCGCTGAACGGCCGGCCGCTCAGAACCGTCGGCACGGCGTGGGATTCGAGTTCCTGGGGAAGCTGGTCGCGCCCGTGCAGCGACAGCACCAGCACGCCGTCGACGTGACCGCCCGCGGCGTAGTGCAGGAACCGCTCGTGCTCGTCCCGGGTCGAGGCGACGGTGAATACCAGCTGCAGCCCAGCGGCGGCGATCACCGTCTGGGCGCCCCGCAGCATGCCGAGGAAGAACGGATCGGAAAACAGCCGATCCTCGGTCTCGGCCACCAGGAACGCGACCGAGTCACTGCGGCCGGTGACCAGCGCGCGCGCCGCCCGGTTCGGGGCGTAGGAGATGTCCTCGGCGGCGTTCAGCACGGCCGAGCGCGCGTGCTCGCTGACGTTCGTGGCCCCGCGCAGCACCCGGCTGGCGGTCGCCCGAGACACGCCGGCGCGGGCTGCCACCTCTTCGAGGGTGGGCAGGTTTCTCGAACCGGGGCTCGAAGTGCTCACGACCAGCAGTTTGGCACGGCCGCCGCCGCGCCGTGCCGCCCACTGACGGATACCGCGCACGTGTCGCGTCAGCTGCACACGTGTCGCGTCGACAGCCTTGTTAAGTATGGGTACGCTCGCAAAGACTTTACTCACCATTCACAAAGACCCCCCCTGAAGAAGTCCCGCCTGGTCGTCGCGGGCGCCGTCTCGACGCTGGTCCTCGGATCGCTCAGCACCGTCGCCACGGCCCAGCCGGTCACTCCGTCCGCCCCCGAGCCGCCGGCGAGTTCCCAGCTCCAGCACCACACCCCGCCGGTATCGGCCGCGGTCACTGCGGCGGCGAGGACGTGGCCGGCCAAGTCGGCCCGGTACCGCGCCGCCCTCGGCACACAGCGGGTGGTCCCGCACCTCGCGCCGCGGCTCAACCGGCTGGCGGGCGTGCCCGGCGCCACTGCCGTGAACCCAGCCGAGGTGTCGGTGAACCCCGCCGGTCGGGTCGAGGTCACCGTGACCGGCCCCGGAGCCCTGGCCGCGGCGAAGGTCACCGGCGCGCGGGTGCTGGCGACGTTCGGGAACACCGCCAGCGTCACCCTGCTGCCGGACAAGCTGCGCAGCCTGGCCGGCCAGCCGGGAGTGAGCCGCGTGGAGCCCGCGAACCAGGCGACGCCGCAGAGCACCAGCGAGGGCGTGAGCGTGTCCGGTGCCAACCGGTGGACCGATCAGGGCAACGTCGGCAACCAGGGCGCCGGAATGGACATCGGTGTCGTCGACGCGGGTTTCGGCAGCCTGCAGGCCGAGATCGGCAACGGCAACCTGGGCCCCGCCGGAACCGTGGTGTACGGGGCGGACCACAACCACTGCAACGACCAGAACGGCACGGCGCACGGCACGGCCGTGGCCGAGATCGTCCACCAGATGGCACCAAAGGCGATCCTCCACCTGTACTGCGTCCAGGACAGCGTCGGCTTCGCCCAGTCCGCGAACCAGATCGTCACCGCGGGCGTCAAGGTCGTCAACAGCTCGCTGGCTTTCCTGACCGAGCCCCGGGGGGTGGCTTCGCGCGGTGACGGCTACGGCGCGCCCGGCTCCAGCGAGCTGGCGGTCAAGACCGCCCGCGAGGCCGGTGTGCTGTGGGTCCAGGCGTCGGGCAACAGCGCCGCCGACCACTGGTCGGGCACCCTGGCCGACACGAACAAGGACGGCCTGGTCGATCTGAAGAACGCCAGCGAAGAGGTGGACCAGGTCGACCTCGCGCCCGGTTCCAGCGGCCGGATCGTGCTCGCCTGGGACCAGTGGCCGACCTCCTCGACCCCGGTGACGCTGGCGGTGGCCGAGTACGACAGCCAGAACCGCCCCGTCGGCGACGTCCACTTCATCGCCCATGTCCCGGGTCAGGACCCGGTCCTGACCGCGAACATCACCAACACCGGTGCCGACCTGCACCTGTACAGCATCGCCATCGTCGACGCCTCGGCCCCGACCCTGTACTACGACCTGACGTACGGCGGCGATGTCTACCCGTCCACCTTCAGCGGCGACGAACCGGCTCGCGCGGCGAGCGGCAGCGTGCTGCAGCCGGCCAGCTCGCCGTGGGCACTCGCGGTCGGCGCGGCGGACTGGCAGACCGGGACGGTCGAAGCCTTCTCATCCCGCGGACCCTCCATAGACGGCCGGGTCAAGCCGGACCTGATCGGCTATGACGGCGTGTCCACCAACATCGCCGAGGTCCGCTCGCCGAGCGGGGGCTCCGGTTACTTCTACGGCACGTCCGCGGCGGCGCCGCACGTGGCCGGCGCCGCGGCGCTGGTGCTGGCGGCCAATCCCGGCATGGACGCGGCCGACATCCAGGCCTTCCTGGAGCGCCGGGCCTCGCACAACACCAGCCCGGCCACGAACGCCCTGGGCCACGGCCTGATCAATCTCGGCGACCCGAGCGGCGTGCAGGGCGTTCCCGGGTCGCGCTACGTCCCGTTCGCCACGCCCAACCGGATAGTGGACACCCGCTCCGGGCTCGGCGTGCGCGCCGGCGTGCTCATCGGTGGCACCGCGCTGCCGGTGACGGTTGCCACGACGGGGACGAACGCGGTGCCCGCCGACGCCACCTCGGTGGTTATCAGCCTGTCCGGCACCGCCGCGCAGGGCAGCACGTACCTGTCCGTCTACAGCGCGGCGTTCGGCGGAACTCGACGCTGAACCTCAACAGCCAGGACGCCAACGCGACCGTGACCGCCGTCGTCAAGCTCAACAGCAAGCACGGCTTTCTGCTCCGCAACCAGGCGGCCAAGACCCACGCCCTGATCTCGCTGCTGGGTTACTTCGCCGCACCGGCCGCGACCGGCGGCCTCGGCTACGTCGCGCTGCCCTCGGCCCGGCTGCTCGACACCCGCACCGGCGTCGGTGCGCCCAAGGCCAAGCTCACGCCGAACCAGTGGGTTGCGGTGGACGCGACGACCGGTGGCGTGCCGGCCGACGCCACAGCCGCCGTGGTCAACATGACCGCGCTGGACCAGACCGCCGGCGGCTACCTCACCGCCTACCCGACGGCCTCGCCGGCCATCGCCTCGGTGGACTACCACCAGTTCTCCCGCTCGAACCTGGTGCTGGTGCCGCTGGTGGCGGGCAGGTTCGTGGTGCAGAACCGGGCGGCCACGACCGACGCGATGATCGACATCGTGGGGTACTTCAGCCTGACGGCGACCGCCCGGTTCGTCGCCCTTCCCAGCCCGGCGCGGATCGCCGACAGCCGCACCGGCAACGGCGGCCATTACGGCACCATGACCGCGAACTCGACGTTCACCGTGGACGCCGGCGGCCTCAACGGGGTTCCGTACAACGTCAGCGGGCTGTGGGTAGGCCTCACCGCGATTGCCGCCGGCAACGGCTACGTCAGCATCTACCCGGCGGGAACGGCGGCGCCGCACGCGTCCAATATGGACTTCACCAACGGCCGGGTGGTTCCGAACGCGGCCATCGCCACGCTGTCGCCGCGAACCGCCACGGCACCGCCCCGCTTCACGACCGTGAACCGGTTCGGATCGTCCAACATCCTCGAGGACGCGTACGGGTACTTCGTCTCGCCCGGCCCGAACTAGGGTCAGTCTCAGCGAGCCCGCCGCGTCTGGCAGAATGGTCGACTGAGTACCGGCTGGCCCACGGACCCTCTCACCGCGTGCCTGCCAGTCCCTAGGATCTGACGTCGCGGTGTTCCCCACCGGGCGACGTGCTGGTCCGTCCCTGCACATAATGGAGCGAACAACACTCGTGGCAACCAAGATCAAGCTCACCCGCGTCGGCAAGATGCGCGAGCCGCACTACCGTGTCGTCGTCGCCGACGCCCGTACCAAGCGGGATGGCCGGTCCATCGAGACCATCGGCGAGTACCACCCCAAGAACGACCCGTCGGTGATCCGCATCGACGCCGACCGGGCCGCGTACTGGCTGGGTGTCGGCGCGCAGCCGACCGAGGCCGTCACCGCGATCCTCAAGGTCACCGGCGACTGGCAGAAGTTCAAGGGCCTGCCCGCCCCCGAGCCGATGAAGGTGGCCCCGCCCAAGGCCGACAAGCGCGCCCTGTTCGACGCCGCGCTGAAGGACTCCGACGGTGAGCCGGCCCTGGAGGCCACCACGCCCAAGAAGCGGTCCACACCGAGGAAGGACACCGCCGAGGCACCCGCCGCCGAGGCGCCCGCCGCCGAGGCGCCCGCGGCCGAGGCTCCTGCGGTGACCGAGGCTGCTGCGGTGACCGAGGCACCCGTGACCGAGGCTTCCGCCGCGACCACCGACGGCGCGGAGCAGTAAGTGCTGGAGGAAGCCCTCGAGCACCTCGTCCGGGGGATCGTGGATCACCCCGATGACGTCGTGGTCGATCTGGTCGACAACCGGCGTGGCCGCCGGCTCGAGGTCCGGGTGCACCCCGAGGACCTCGGCCGGGTGATCGGCCGTAACGGGCGTACCGCCAAGGCGCTGCGCCAGGTCGTCAACGGCGTAGGCGGCAAGGGCATCCGGGTCGACGTCGTCGACACGGACGAGAGCCGCTGACAGCCGGTACGGGCCCAGCCGAGATCCAGCCGATGAGCAACTCGATCGACGGCGGCGCTACCCCCGATGGGGGTGCCGTCGCCGTCGGTCGTATCGGCAAGGCTCACGGGGTCCGTGGTGACGCGTTCGTCGAGCCGTGGACCGACGCCCCGGACGAGCGGTTCTACGAGGGCGCGGTGCTCAGCACCGACCCGGCCCGGCACGGACCGCTGACGGTCGAATCCGCACGCACCCACTCCGGCAAGCTGGTGGTGCACTTCGCCGGCGTCGAGGATCGCAACGGGATCGAGGCGCTGCGCGGGGTGGTGCTGGTGATGCCGGCGTCGGCGCGGCCGGTGATCGAGGACCCGGACGAGTTTTACGACACCGACCTGATTGGGCTGCGCGCGCGCACCGTCGCCGGGCTCGAGCTGGGTCCGGTCACCGACGTGCTGCACTCGCCGGCCGGCAGCCTGCTGGTGATCGACCTGGCCGGCCGTGAGGTGCTGGTGCCGTTCCGTGCCGAGTTCGTACCCACCGTCGACATCGCGGGCGGCATCACCGAGATCGATCCGCCGGACGGGCTGCTGGACCTGTGAGCGAGCGGCAGGACCTCGCGGTCGACGTGATCACGATCTTTCCGAACTACCTGGCGCCACTTCGCGAGTCCCTGCTGGGCAAGGCCCTCGAGCGGGGCCAGGTCCGCCTCGGCGTGCACGATCTGCGCGCCTGGACGACGGACGTGCACCGGACGGTGGATGACACCCCGTACGGCGGCGGCCCCGGCATGGTGATGCTGCCCGAGCCCTGGGGCCGGGCACTGGACGCGGTGGCGCCGGCGGAGCGAGCCCAGCCGCGGCTGATCATCCCCACCCCGACCGGCCGGCCGTTCACCCAGGCCGTGGCCGCCCAGCTGGCGGCGGAGCCGTGGTTGCTGTTCGCCTGCGGGCGGTACGAGGGCATCGACGCCCGGGTCGCCGAGTACGCCGGCGGCCGGATGGTGGTCGACGAGATCAGCCTGGGCGACTACGTGCTGTGCGGGGGAGAGGTCGCCGTGCTGGCGATCGTGGAGGCGGTGGCCCGGCTCATCCCCGGCGTCCTGGGCAACGCGCTGTCGGCGTCGGAGGACTCGTTCACCGCCGCGGTCGACGGCTTGCTGGAGGCACCCGCCTATACCAAGCCGGCGCTCTGGCGGGGGTTGGCTGTTCCCGAGGTGCTGCTCTCGGGGCATCACGCGAGGATCCGGCAATGGCGGCGTGAACGGTCGCTGGACCGCACCCGAAAGCGGCGTCCGGACCTGTTGGATTCCTAGGAGTACCCGGCCCCGGTTTCTCATTCCTCGGGCCGATATGGCACCATCGAGAGGTTGCCCGCGACCGCCTTGCGCTGGACGCGGCACCCTCACCACAGAATCATCTCGACGATATGGGCCTTGCGCGCGCCGAGCGCGCGTGGATCCCAGCCACGAAGGAAGCAGACCACGATGAACACCTTGCAGACGCTGGATGCCGAGTCGCTACGCAGCGACGTGCCGGACTTCCGGGCTGGTGACACGTTGAAGGTGCACGTTCGGGTCATCGAGGGCGCTCGCTCGCGCGTGCAGATCTTCCAGGGTGTAACTATCCGTCGCCAGGGCGGTGGCCTGCAAGAGACCTTCACGGTCCGCAAGGTCAGCTTCGGCGTCGGTGTGGAGCGCACCTTCCCGGTGCACACCCCGGTCATCGAGAAGATCGAGGTCGTCACCCGCGGTGACGTGCGCCGCGCCAAGCTGTACTACCTGCGCGACCTGCGCGGCAAGGCCGCCAAGATCAAAGAGAAGCGCGACGCGGTCAACCGCTAGTCGCTGACTGCCTTCCCGTTTCCACGTGCGCCGCTTTCGCGAGGTGTCGAACTCCGGTACGGGCGAGCAGGCTGAGCGCCCGGCCGGAGCTGACGGCGGTCCCGATGCCGTAGCTGCTGAGCGCGCCGACACCGACGTCGTGCCGGACGGCACGGATGGCCCCGCAATCGACGGTGCCACCGGCTCTTCGTCCGCACAGCCCGCCGCTCCGGCTGGCCGCCGCAAGGCATCTCGCCTCGAGCTGCCCATCCTGATCGTGGTGGCCATCGCCATCGCGGTGGTGCTCAAGACGTTCGTCGTCCAGCCGTTCTACATTCCCTCGCAGTCGATGGAGCAGACCCTGTACGGGTGCCCCGGCTGCTCGGGCGATCGGATCCTCGTCTTCAAACCGGTCTATCACGTGCGCACCCCCCACCCGGGCGACGTGGTGGTGTTCAAGGCGCCCAAGGACTGGGACGAGCTCGGCGGCGTGCAGCTGTCAGGCAACCCCGTCGTGCACGGGGTCCAGTGGTTCGGCCAGCTGGTCGGGGTTGTGCCCCCCAGCGAGAAGGACCTGGTCAAGCGGGTCATCGCGGTCGGCGGCGAGACCGTCAAATGCTGTGACGACCGGGGCAATGTCCAGGTGTCCGAGCATGGCAGCGCGGGGCCGTGGCGGAGCCTGAACGAGCCGTACATCTTCCAGAACAGCAGTTGGACGAAGCCTGGCACTCCGGGGGCGAAGGCGCCGAACGACACCCGCAGCTTCGGGCCCGTCACCGTGCCCGCGAACCGGATGTGGGTGATGGGCGACCACCGCGGCGACTCCGCCGACTCGCGCTACCACTGCCGCGACGGTGGCACCGGCCCGAACTGTGACCCGGTCGCCAGCACGGTGCCGAACTCCGACGCGATCGGCAAGGCGGTCGTCATCGCCTGGCCACCCTCGCGCTGGCGAACGCTGGGCACGCCGAAGACGTTCAGCTCGCTGGGACTGCCCGGCGTGGGTGCGCTGCCCGGTGAGCCGGCGGGTTTTGCCGTGGCCGGAGTCGCTGTGATCGGCGGTTGGCGGCACCGCCGCCGTCGTCGATGACCGTGGGCGCCTCGAACACGTCGGACACGTTCGGCGAGCCGGCCGCGACACCCCGGACCGCCGGGCGGATGTTTGTGCTCGACCCCGGCAACCGGCTCTTGCTGGTGCACGAGCGGCGCGAGATCGGCTCGGTGGAGTCGCACTGGATCACGCCGGGCGGCGGGGTCGAGGACGGCGAGACCCTGGCCGAGGCGGCGGTGCGCGAGGTGTACGAAGAAACCGGCCTGCGGATTGCCCTCGCTGCCGACGCCGAGCCGATGTACGCCGAGCGGGTGCGGTTCCGCTTCGCCGGTAATCACTTCGCCCAGACGAACCACTACTTCCTGGCGCGGGTGCCGGCCGGCCAGGTGGTCGAGCCGGCCGGGCACACCGACATCGAGCGGCAGGTCGTTCTGGAGCTGCGCTGGTGGACCTTGAGCGACCTGGCCGCCTCTGACGTGGTCCGCGAACCAGTCGCTATGGTCGAGCTGATCGAGCGTGCGCTGGAGGCTGGGGCTGGAGGCTGGGTAGGTGGCGATGACAACCCGTAGGACGCCGACCCTGCGCTATGAACGCGAGGTCTGGAGGTCCGGCGCCGGGCTGCTGGCCGCCATCGACGAGGTGGGCCGGGGTGCCTTGGCGGGCCCGGTGTCGGTCGGCGTGGTGCTGCTCGCTCCCGACACCAAGCCCGCCCCGTTCGGCGTGGCCGATTCCAAGCTGCTCACCCCGCAGGCCCGGCAGCGACTTGTGCCGCGAATCCGCCGGTGGGCGCTGGATTGCGCCGTCGGGCACGCGTCCGCTGCCGAGATCGACCGCATCGGAATCATCGCGGCGCTGCGGCTGGCGGCCGAGCGCGCGGTGTCCCA
Source organism: Jatrophihabitans lederbergiae (assembly GCF_031845305.1). Classification (NCBI taxonomy): domain Bacteria; kingdom Bacillati; phylum Actinomycetota; class Actinomycetes; order Jatrophihabitantales; family Jatrophihabitantaceae; genus Jatrophihabitans; species Jatrophihabitans lederbergiae. The sequence continues at coordinate 203,161 of NZ_JAVREH010000001.1, forward strand.
GCTGTCCACAACGCCGGACTGGGTGCTGCTGGACGGCAACCACAACTACCTGATACCGCGTGAGCAGCCCGGCTTGTTCGAGGTGGACGACCGCGCTGGCTTCGCTGCGGGAGCTCCGCCGGAACCTGAGCGCTGGCGCTGCCAGGTACCGGTGCGCACGCTCATCAAGGGCGACCTGCGCTGCTCCTCGGTCGCGGCGGCCTCGGTGCTGGCCAAGACCGAACGCGACGCTCTGCTGGTGGAGCTGTCCCGGGACTATCCGCAGTACGGCTTCGACGAGAACAAGGCCTACTCCTCGCCCCGGCACCTCGCCGCCCTGGCCGAGCACGGCCCGTGCGCCGTGCACCGATGCTCATGGAACCTGCCGGGAGTGGGCCGGCTCGACCTTGACGACACCGATCCGGACGGCGCTGATCGTGCTGCCGCCGACGACCTGAACGACCAGACCTGGCCCGACGGCGATGAGCCGCCGGCCCCGACCGAGACCCGTTCGTTTCCAGCCGACTGGGTGATGGGCGATGATGGACAGATGACAGCCGCAGGAGCCGCGCGATGAGTGCCGAGGATCTCGAGAAGTACGAGACCGAGATGGAGCTGCAGCTCTACCGCGAGTACAAGGACATCGTGGGCCAGTTCAGCTACGTCGTCGAGACGGAGCGGCGGTTCTACCTGACCAACGACGTCCAGCTGGTGCCGCGCAATGCCGACGGCGAGGTGTACTTCGAGGTCACGATGCGGGACGCCTGGGTCTGGGACATGTACCGGCCGGCGCGGTTCGTCAAGAACGTGCGGGTGCTGACCTTCAAGGACGTCAACGTCGAAGAGCTGGAGAAGCCCGACCTCGACCTGTCCGGCAAGAATCCCTTCGGCGGTTAGCTGTACTGTCTGGCCTCTGTTTGCTGGCGGATCGCGCTGTCCACAGCCTGAGCGCTCGTCCACATTCGCTGTTGCCGCGGCTCGCCGACCTCTCCACGCGGCACTGTCGGGGAATGCAGCTAAAAGACGCAGTAGGACGCTTCGGCGAGGCCATCGCCGCGCGTTTCCTGGTGGATTCCGGTTACCAGCTTCTCGACCGCAACTGGCGGTGTGCGCGCGGCGAGATCGACATCATCGCCTCGTACGGTCGCACGCTGGTCTTCTGTGAGGTGAAGACGCGGTCGTCGCTGGCCTTCGGCACTCCGGCGGAGGCGGTCGGCAGGGTGAAGGCCCAGCGGCTGCGGAAGCTGAGCCTGCAGTGGCTGGGCGAGAACCCCGGCGGCTGGGAGGCGATCCGGTTCGACGTGATCTCGGTGCTGCGCCGGCCGGGCGCCCCCGCCCAGCTCCATCACCTGCAAGCGGCGTTCTGATGGGCCTGGCACGAACCCTGTCGATCGCGCTGAGTGGGGTGTCGGGTCGGCTCGTCGAGGTCGAGGCAGACCTGTCCGCGGGGCTGCCCGGGCTGACGTTCACCGGCTTGCCGGACGTGTCGGTGATGGAGTCCCGCGACCGGATCCGGGCGGCGGTGCTCAACTCCGGTTACAACTGGCCCAACAAGCGGATCACCGTCGCGCTGCTGCCCGCCGACCTGCGCAAGAACGGCTCCATGTTCGATCTGGCGCTGGCCGTCGCGGTGCTGGCAGCCGCCGGCGAGGTCCCGGCCGCAACCCTGTCCGAGGTGGTGTGGCTCGGTGAGCTCGGCCTCGACGGCAGGCTCCGGCCCACTCGCGGCGTGCTGCCCGCCGCGCTGGCGGCACACGAGCTGGGCGTGCCCACCATCGTGGTGTCGATGGGCAACGCCGAAGAGGCGGCACTGGTCAGCGGCCTGACCGTGCTGGCCGCGCACTCCCTGGCCGAGGTGATCGCCGCGCTCCGCGCCGACGGGCCACCGCTGCGGGTGGCCCACTGTCCGGACCGCCCCGACATCGATGAGCTTCCCGACCTCGCCGATGTCGTCGGCCAGCCGATCGCCCGCCGCGCACTCGAGATAGCCGCGGCCGGAGCGCATCACCTGCTGTTGCAGGGCGCGCCCGGTGCGGGCAAGACGATGCTCGCCGAGCGGCTGCCCTCGATCCTGCCGCCGCTGGAACCGCACGAGGCGCTCGAGGTCACCGCGATCCACTCGGTGGCGGGCGTCCTGCCCACCGGCACCGGGTTACTCCGGCGGCCGCCGCTGCAGAGCCCGCACCACACCTCCTCGATGGCAGCGCTGGTCGGCGGCGGCAGCGGACTGGGACGTCCGGGAGCAGCGTCGCTGGCGCACCGCGGCGTCCTGGTGCTCGATGAGGCGGCCGAGTTCAAGCCGACCGTGCTGGACTCGCTCCGCCAGCCGCTGGAGTCCGGCACCATCGTGCTGCACCGAACCGGTGGCGCGGTGGAGTACCCGGCCCGCTTCCAGCTGGTCCTGGCGACCAACCCGTGCCCGTGCGGCGCGCCGAAGGACAGCGACTGCAACTGTCGGCCGGACGCGCGGCGGCGCTATCAGCGCAGGCTGTCCGGGCCGCTGCTGGACCGGATAGACCTGCGTATCCCGGTCGACCCGGTGTCGCACGCCGATCTGATGGGCGACCAGGCGCAGCCCGAGTCCAGCGCGGTCGTCGCCGAGCGGGTGGCCGCCGCCCGGGCAGCGGCGCGCCGGCGCTGGGCATCGTGCGGGTGGAGCACGAATGCGGAGGTGCCGGGCCCGGTGCTCAGATCGCGCGCGTGGCGGCCGCCACGCGCCGCCCTCGCCCGGCTGGACGAAGAGGTCGAGTTGGGCCGGTTGAGCGCCCGGGGATGCGACCGCGTGCTGAAGCTGGCGTGGACACTGTCCGACCTGGCAGGCACGTCCAGCCCCGGTCTGGCGGAGGTTTCCGAGGCAGTCTGGCTACGCACCGGCCGGGCGTCGGGGCTGGTCTCGTGACGTCGTCGGACACCTCCGGGGCGCTGTCAGCCCATATCTGTCCCGACGCGCGGGCCAGTGCCGTCGATGTGCGGCTGGCCGCGCGGCCCAGTGCCGCCGAGTCCCGTCCCGACGCGCGGGCCAGTGCCGTCGATGTGCAACTGGCCGCCGCGTATCTGAGCCGGGTGGCCGAGCCCGCGTCGGTGCCGCTCTGGCTCTTCGTGCAGGAGCACGGCTACGTCGCCGCGGCGGAGGCGGTGCGTCGTGGGGACGCTCCACCGGAGGTCGCGGCGCATACCGAGGCGCGCCGAAGCACCGCCGATCCGGGTGCCGACCTCGAAGCCGCGGAGCGCAACACGATCCGGCTGATCACTCCGCTGGACGACGAGTGGCCGCACTTCGGACTCGCGGCGCTGTCGGTGGCGGGGGAGCGCAGGGCCACCGAGTGGCTGGCGGGAGCCCGCACCCGGCCCGAGCGGGGTGAGCTGATGCCGCCGCTGGCGTTGTGGGTGCGCGGAGCGGGGGACCTACGGTCGCTCGGTGTCCGATCACTGGCGGTCGTCGGGTCGCGGGCGGCGACGGCCTACGGCGAGCACGTGGCCTCGGATTTCGCCTACGGGGTGGCGCAGCGCGATGTGGTCATCGTCTCCGGAGGGGCGTACGGCATCGACGCCGCGGCTCATCGGGGCGCGCTCGCCGCCGATGGCGTGTCGGTGCTGGTATCGGCGGGTGGCCTGGACCGGCCCTATCCGACCGGCAACCGCAACCTTTACTCCCGGACGGCGGAGCGCGGGCTGCTGATCAGCGAGCGGCCACCGGGCAGCGCCCCGCACCGGCAGCGCTTTCTCAGTCGGAACCGGCTGATCGCGGCCCTCGGGTCGGCGACGTTGGTGGTAGAGGCAGCGCACCGGTCCGGGGCGTTGAACAGCGCTCGGTATGCGCGTGATCTGGGCCGGCCGGTGCTGGCGGTGCCGGGGCCGGTGACGTCGGCGATGTCGGTGGGGTGTCATGCCTTGATTCGCAGGGACGAGGACCCGGCGCGGTTGGTGACGAGCGTGGCGGATGTGCTGGCGTACTGCGGTGGTGCTGAATTGTTCACCGATCCGGACGGCGCTATCCCTTCCTCCGAGGCAGGGCAGCTTGCGGGGTCGAGCGGGTACGACGCCCTCGACGCGGTGTCGAAATCGGTGTTGGACGGGTTCCCGGGTCGAGGCAGCGTAACCGAGGCCGCGCTGGCAAGTCTGAGTGGCCGGCCGATTCAGGTCGTCCTCGCCGCATTGCCGGTGTTACAAGGGTTGGGTTTGGTCGCCGCCAGCCGGGAGGGTTACCGGCTGAACCGGCCGCCGCGAGGTTAGCGCGGGGTGGGTTCACCGACGAAGGGTGCGTGTGCGTGGCGAGTTGACCGGCGTGCGCGGCCAGCGCACTGTTCGGGCATGACCGGCGGCTCGAGGGACAGCGACAGCGGCCGAAAAACTGCCAGCCGCGCGACGCCTGCCAGCCGCGAGCCGTCCGGCGGCGGCGGAATCCGGTCCCACAGCGCACCGGAGGCGGCAGCCGACGCGGTGCCACTTCCGCCGCACGCTCGCCGGAGTAAGCCGGCTCGCCTCGACCTTGCGGCCCTGCGCCGCGACCTGCCACCGGAGTTCGCCACCGCCCTCACCGACTTCGAGCGCTTCCTGCGGCTGGAGCGCAACCGGTCCGAGCACACCGTCCACGCCTATGTCGGTGACCTCACCCTGTTGCTGCGGTACCTGCAGTCCCAGGGCGAGACACAACTGCGCGCGTCGACCCTGCGGAGCCTGCGTGGCTGGCTCGCGCAGCTGCACACCGGCGGCGCCTCCCGGACGACCTTGGCCCGGCGCGCGGCAGCTGCCCGGACGTTCACCACCTGGGCCTTCAAGCACGGACTGTTGGCCGCCGACGTCGGAGAGCTGCTGGTCAGCCCCCGGCCGCATCGCAGCATCCCCACGGTGTTGTCCGCGGACGAGGCCGGTGTCGTGCTGGAGGCGCTCACCGGCGACGAGCCCGAGCAGTTGCGGGACCGGCTGATCCTGGAGCTGCTGTACGCCTCCGGCATCCGGGTCGCCGAGCTCGTCGGGCTCGATATCGATGATGTCGACCGGGGCCGACGGGTCCTGCGGGTCATCGGCAAGGGCGACAAGGAACGCGCGGTTCCCTACGGCATCCCCGCGGAGCAGGCCTTGCAACGATGGCTGGACACCGGCCGCCCGGCCTGGTCCATCCCGGCCTCAGGCGGGGCGCTGTTGCTGGGACGCCGCGGCGGCAGGCTCGACCAGAGAGCGGCGCGGGCAGTCGTGAACCGGGCCACCGAACGGGTGGCCGGCGGCGGGATCTCGCCGCACGGGCTGCGGCACACCGCCGCCACGCACCTGCTGGAGGGCGGCGCCGATCTGCGCGCGGTGCAGGAACTGCTCGGACATGCCAGCCTGGCGACGACCCAGCTCTACACCCACGTCTCGGTGGAGCGGCTGCGGACGAGCTTCGACCAGGCGCACCCCCGAGCCTGAGCAGCACCCACCACGAGAACCGCGCACCAGCGGCCGTCACCGATCTGCCTCATCCCAGGGCACCAGCCGAACGACCCCGAGCGGCCGGAGCAGCGACAGCGGGTCGAGGTAGGCGGCGCCCCGGCGGGCTCCCCAGTGCAGGCAGGTGGCCGGCGCGCAACTGCGGTGTGTCCCGTGCACCCTCGCGATGACCTCACCGCCAGTGACGCGCTGTCCCACCGCGACCCGGGCGCTCACCGGTTCGTACTCGGTACTGATGCCGTCCGCGTGCAACAGCACCACCACCCCGCGGCCGGCCACCGCACCCGCGTAGCGCACGACCGCTGGGCCGGCCGCGAGCACCACCGTCCCGTCCCGAGCGGCGAGGTCGACGCCGAGATGCCCGGAGCCGTACTTGGCGACCGGCGGATGGAATGGCGTCAGCACCCGGGAGCCGCCAGCCAGCGGAGCGCGGTAGGCCGAAGACTTCGCATCATCGGCCCTGGCAGCAGTTCCGGTAGCCGTCACAGGACGGTCGACCTCAGTAAAGGCAAGCGAGCCGAGCGACAGCGACCCCAACGACAGGGCGGCGAGCACATCCGATAGCTGCATGAGCACAGCCTGGACCGATACCAGGCCATCCCGGCGCCCATGCGCCACACTGTGGACAACCCAGCCGCGGTCCACAGGGCCCCGACCACACCGCCGACCGCTCGTACGCGGTTTCCTGCCGAGCGCGGCTCGGCGCTACACTATCCTTGCGCCCGGCGAAAGCCGGGTGACTTCGCGTGCCCGTCTACCGATCAGCTCCACAGGTAGCCGGCCGACCTCGGTCCGTCTCGCAAGAGCCGGCGGTCGGCCGCGACATCGGGCACCAGGGTGGTCGACCAACCGGTACGGCTACGACAACCGAATTCGCGCGTGGCACGCAAGCGAGGTGTGCCGGGCGCATGAAACGCAAGGAGGACGTGGCCCCATGGCTGTCGTCACCATGAAGAACCTGCTCGATTCCGGCGTGCACTTCGGTCACCAGACCCGTCGATGGAACCCGAAGATGAAGCGATTCATCTTCACCGAGCGCAACGGCATCTACATCATCGACCTGCAGCAGACAATCGGCTACATCGACCGCGCCTACGAATTCGTCAAGGAGACCGTGGCGCACGGTGGCACCGTGCTGTTCATCGGCACCAAGAAGCAGGCGCAGGAAGCGATCGCCGAACAGTCGACGCGCGTGGGCATGCCCTACGTCAACCAGCGCTGGCTCGGCGGCATGCTGACCAACTTCTCAACCGTCTACAAGCGGCTGCAGCGCCTCAAGGAGCTCGAGGCGATGGACGAGAACGGCTGGGAGGGCACCGCCACCAAGAAGGAGCAGCTCATACTGACCCGTGAGAAGGTCAAGCTGGAGCGCACCCTCGGCGGTATCCGCGAGATGTCCAAGACCCCGAGCGCGGTCTGGATCGTGGACACCAAGAAGGAGCACCTGGCCGTCGCCGAGGCGCACAAGCTCAACATCCCGGTCATCGCGATCCTGGACACCAACTGTGACCCGGACGAGGTCGACTACAAGATTCCCGGCAATGACGACGCGATCCGCAGCGCAGGCCTGCTCACCCGGGTCATCGCGGACGCGGTTGCCGAGGGACTGATGGCCCGAGCCGGACTGGCCGCCAACGCTGGTCGCGACGAGAAGCCAGAGCCCGGCGTCCTCGCCACCGACGAGCCACTGGCCGACTGGGAAACCGAGCTGCTAAAGCCGACCGATACCCCTGCCGCTGACGCGGCCCCGGCTGCCGAGGCTCCTGCCGCTGACGCGGCCCCGGCTCCTACGGCTGAGGCTGCCGACGCCGCTCCGGCTACCGCTGACGCGGCCCCGGCTCCTACGGCCGAGGCTGCCGACACCGCTGTTGCTGACGCTCCTGCGGCTGAGGTTGCCCCGGCTGACGGCACGGAAGCTCCCACCGCTTCCTGAGCCGCCACGCCTGATCACGCATCCGCTGCCAAGGGCGTCCGTCTCGACCACGTCGATTCGGACGCCCTTGGCGTGCGCCACCACACCGAACATGAACGAGAGAGACGGGATATCGAGAAGATGGCAATTACCGCTGCCGACGTGAAGAAGCTCCGGGACGCCACCGGCGCCGGAATGATGGACGCGAAGAAGGCCCTCGAAGCCGCAGCCGGCGACTTCGACAAGGCCGTGGAAGAGCTCCGCATCAAGGGCGCGGGCAAGGCCGCCAAGCGCGGCGCCGAGCGCGAGACCAGCAACGGCCTGGTCGCCGCCGCTGAGAACGCGATGATCGAGCTTGCGTGCGAAACCGACTTCGTTGCCAAGGGTGAGCAGTTCCAGACGCTGGCCGGCGACATCGTCGCCCACTTCGTCGGGTCCTCCGCGTCCGACGCCGAGGCTTTGCTGCAAGAGACGCTGGCCGACGGCAAGACCGTGGCCGAGAACATCGCCAACCTCAACGCCGTGATCGGCGAGAAGATCGAGCTCCGCCGCGCGGTGAAGCTCGACGGCAAGATCGCGACCTACCTGCACAAGAAGTCCAGCGACCTCCCGCCGCAGGTCGGCGTCCTGGTCGCCTTCGAGGGTGACGACGTGAACGCCGCTCGCGCTGCCGCGATGCAGGTCGCCGCGCTCAAGGCGCAGTTCCTGTCACGCGAGGACGTCCCTGCCGACATCGTCGAGAACGAGAAGCGGATCGCCGAGGCCACCGCCCGCGAAGAGGGCAAGCCGGAGGCCGCACTGCCGAAGATCGTCGAGGGCCGGGTCAACGGGTTCTTCAAGGCCGAGGGTGGCGTCCTGCTCGACCAGTCCGCCGTGCAGGACAATAAGAAGACCGTCCGGGCCATGATGGACGAGGCTGGTGTGACGCTCAAGGCGTTCGCCCGCTTCGAGGTCGGCGCGGCCTAGCAGGTGCTTGCCCGCTGACTCACCGACCCGGCGGGCCGGTGAGTCGGGTCCGGCGACGACGGCCGGAATAGGGCAGGATCAGAAAGCGCAGAGCGTTCGACGTACCGAGGCGGATCCGCCGGGCCGACGTACGAAGTGTCACACGAGAGGGGCCGCCATGACCGTTACAGGACGGGCGGCCCCCTTGTCGTCCGCCGACGAGCTGTTCGCCGCCGATACCCCCAACCGCTTCCGCCGGGTGATGCTCAAGCTCTCGGGCGAGGTCTTCGGCGGCGGTGAGGTCGGCGTCGACCCGGACGTCGTCTCATCCATCGCCCGGCAGATCTCCGAGGTGGTCCGCACCGGCACCCAGGTCGCGGTCGTGGTCGGCGGCGGGAACTTCTTCCGCGGCGCCGAGCTCAGCCAGCGCGGCATGGACCGCGACCGCGCCGACTACATGGGCATGCTGGGCACCGTGATGAACTGCTTGGCGCTGCAGGACTTCCTGGAGAAGGCCGGCGTGCCGACCCGGGTGCAGACCGCCATCACGATGGGTCAGGTCGCCGAGCCCTACATTCCGCGTCGGGCCGAACGGCACCTCGAGAAGGGCCGCGTGGTGATCTTCGGTGCCGGTGCGGGCATGCCGTACTTCTCCACCGACACCGCCTCGGCGCAACGGGCGCTGGAGATCGGCTGTGACGTGCTACTGATGGGCAAGAACGGCGTGGACGGTGTCTATGACGCCGACCCCAAGACGCACCCGGACGCGGTCAAGTTCGACAGCATCAGCTATGACGAGGTTCTGCGGCGTGGCCTGCAGGTCGCCGACGCCACGGCCTTCAGCCTGTGCCGCGACAACGCGATGCCGATCGTGGTGTTCGATCTTGCCGATGGCAACATCGCCCGGGTGGTACGCGGTGAGAAGATCGGCACGCTGGTAGCAGCCGAAACGAGCCGATAGCCGGCGGCGCTGTCGGCGCGGCACGGATCAACGTAGAACCAGGGAGATGGACGTGATCGACGAAACGCTCTTCGAGGCCGAAGAGAAGATGGAGAAAGCGGTCACCGTGCTGCGCGATGACCTCACCAGCCTGCGGACCGGTCGCGCCGCCGCCAGCAGCTTCGCCCGGATCAACGTCGAGTACTACGGCGCCATGACACCGCTGCCGCAGCTGGCATCGGTAAGCGCCCCCGAGGCGCGGATGGCGGTGATCAAGCCGTACGACTCCACGCAGCTCAATGTGATTGAGAAGGCCATCCGGGACAGTGACCTCGGCGTCAACCCGACCAATGACGGCAACCTGATCCGGGTGCTCTTCCCCCAGCTGACCGAGGAACGCCGCCGTGAACTCGTCAAGGTCGCCAAGAGCAAGGGCGAGGACGCGAAGGTGTCCATTCGCGCCGTACGCCGGCACTCCAACGACACGTTCGGCAAGCTGGTCAAGGACGGCGAGGTCGGCGAGGACGATGCCCGCCGTGCCGAGGGCGAGTTGCAGAAGCTGACCGACAAGTACGTCGCGTCCGTCGATGACCTGGTCAAGCACAAAGAAACCGAGCTCCTCGAAGTCTGATGACCGGCATCGAGGAATCGTCGCCCGTTACGGAACAGTCCGGCCGGCATGGTGGCAGTGGCGGGTTGTCCGCGTCCGAGCTGATTGCCCGTTCCCGGGCCGCGTCGCCCGATGTTCCGGCACGGCCGTCCCGCGCGGACCGGCGTGCTGCCGAGGAAGCCGCGGAGCAGCGACAAAACCCGTCATTGCCCACCCCTGTCACTCCAACGGCGGTCGCGCCCGCGGCGGGAACTACCCGTCCGGTACCCCTGGCGGCTGCTGCCCCCCCGGCGAGCGCGTCAGCCCAAGCCAGCGCCCCCCCGGCGAGCGCGTCAGCCCAGGCCAGCGCGCCAGTCTCTGACAGCGTCGTCCAGGCAAGCGTCGCGGAGCGGCTCGACGCGCTGCCGACCCTCGATGTGCCGGCTCCCGAGGCCCGTCACCTCAGCGGCGTCGATGGCGACCCGCAGGTTCTCGACGCCGGCACAGCGGCCGCCTCGAGAAAGTCCCGGGCGGGTCGCAACCTGCCTGCCGCGATCGGCGTGGGGCTCGGCCTCGGTGCCCTGGTCATCGCGACCCTGGTGCTGTATCGCCCCAGTTTCGTGATCCTGGTCGGCATTGTGATCGCGGTGGGCGTGTACGAGATGGTCACCGCGATCTCCACCGTCGAAGCGCGGCCGCCGTTGGTGCCGCTGCTGGCAAGTGTGGTGGCGACGCAGGCGGCTGCCTGGTTCCACGGCCCCGAGGGTCTGGTCGGAGCGCTCTTGCTGACCGTGCTCGGCCTGAGTGTGTGGCGACTGGCGGACGGCGCGGCCGGATACCTGCGTGATGTCGCGGCGGGCAACCTGGTCGCGCTCTACCTCCCGTTCCTCGCCGGCTTCGCCGCCCTGATGGCCCATGCCGACGACGGCGTCGCGCGGATCATCATCTTCATCCTCACCGTGGTCTGCTCGGACACCGGCGGGTACGCGATGGGGGCGCTGTTCGGCAAGCACCCGATGGCCCCGACGGTGTCGCCGAAGAAGTCCTGGGAGGGCTTCGGCGGCTCGATCCTCGCGGGTAGCGCCTGCGGTGTCCTGATGATGGTGTTCTGCTTTCACCACGCCTGGTGGAAGGGTCTGCTGTTCGGACTCGCCGTCGTGGTGACGGCGACCCTAGGCGACCTGGGCGAGTCCATGATCAAGCGGGACCTGGGACTGAAGGACATGGGCAAGCTGCTGCCGGGTCATGGCGGTCTGATGGACCGGCTCGACTCCCTGCTGCCGTGCGCGCCGGTCGCCTACCTGGTGCTGGTGGCGTTCCTGCGCTAGCAACCCCGCAGGCGTGGGACACTGGACAAGCCATGACCTCATTGCCCTTGATCTTTGACGCCCCCCGCAAGTCCATGCCACCGAGGCATCTCGCCGACCTGTCCGAGACCGAGCGCCGCGCGGCCGTCATCGAGCTCGGCGAGAAGCCGTTCCGGGCGGACCAGCTGTCCCGGCACTACTTCAGCAGGCTGAACAACGACCCCGCCGCGATGACCGACCTGCCCGCGGCGGTGCGGTCCCGGCTCGGCGACGCGCTGCTGCCGACGCTGCTGACCGAGGTCCGTCACGTCGAGACCGACCAGGGCAAGACCCGCAAGACGCTGTGGAAGCTGCACGACGGCACCCTGGTCGAGAGCGTGCTGATGCGCTATCGCGACCGGTTGACCGTCTGCGTCTCCAGCCAGGCCGGCTGCGGTATGGCGTGCCCGTTCTGCGCGACCGGCCAGGGCGGCCTCAACCGGAACCTGTCCACGGCCGAGATCGTCGAGCAGGTGGCAGCAGCCGCACGGGTCGCGGCGTCCGGTGAGCTCCGCGGCGGACCGGTCCGGCTGTCGAACGTGGTGTTCATGGGGATGGGCGAGCCACTGGCCAACTACAAGCGCGTCGCCGCGGCGTTGCACCGGCTGATCGAGCCGGCGCCCGCGGGTCTCGGACTGTCGCAGCGCTCCATCACCATGTCCACGGTCGGGCTCGCTCCGGCCATCGGCAAGCTCGCGGACGAGGGGCTCAACGTCACGCTGGCCGTCTCGTTGCACGCCCCGGACGACGGGCTGCGCGACACCCTGGTTCCGGTGAACACCCGCTGGAAGGTCAAAGAGGTGCTCGAGGCGGCGGACGCCTACGCCGCGCGAACCGGCCGCAGGTACTCGATCGAATACGCGATGATCCGCAACGTCAACGACCAGCGATGGCGCGCGGACCTGCTCGGCGAGCTGCTCTCCGGCCGGCTGGCGCACGTGAACCTGATCCCGCTGAACCCGACTCCCGGTTCGCCGTGGGATGCCTCGCCGAAGCCGGTCGAAGAGGCCTTCGTCGCCGGCATCGCTGCCCATGGGGTGTCGGTGACGGTGCGAGACACCCGCGGCCGCGAGATCGACGGAGCCTGCGGCCAGCTCGCCGCGAAGGGCTGAGCCTTCTCGAAGCACGAAGGGCTGCCTTCCCGAAACACGGCTGTGCGTCCCGTGAACTACCGACCGCAGAACGGACGAGAGGCCTGCTGAGAACGGAGATCCGTTCCCAGCAGGCCTCGTCGTCTGTCACGGTCCGGCTTGCGCCGCTCAACCGATAGTGCTGTAGCTGACTGACGTCCTCTGCTCGAGGCCGGGCAGCAGGACGATCAGCTGAGCGTCAGCGCGGTGTCGTCGACCACGAAGGACGTCTGCAGTGAGGAGTCCTCGACGCCGGAGAAGCTGACCGTGATGGTCTGGCCGGCGAGTGCGGAGACGTCGAAGGACTTCTGGGTGTAGCCGGTGGCGGCGTTGGTGTTGGAGTAGGCGGCGAGGGTGGTGGAGCCGGCCTTGACGGTGAGCTTGTCGTAGGCGGTGGTGCCGGTTTCGGCGGTGTCGATGTGCAGCCAGAAGGACAGGGTGGCGTGGCAGCCGGTGGGGATGGCGACCGATTGGGTGAGGGTGTCGGTGTGGGCGCTGCCGTAGCCGTTCATCCAGGCCTTCCAGGTGCCTGAGTGCGCGGCTTCGCCGGTGGTGTTGTCGATAACGCCGGTCGAGGTGGTCCAGGGTGCGGCGGTGCCGGTCTCGAAGCCGGGGTTACCCAACTTCTGACCCGAGCAACCTCCGCCGGTGGTGGAGCCGGCCTTGAACGCCGCGGTGCCGTTCGGTGTGCCCAGGCCGGTCGGGCCGTCCCAGCCGGTGCCGGCGGTGCACAGCGGCGCGCCGCAGGTGCCGTTGGATCCGCTGGTCACGTCGTTGAGGTTTGCCCGGTGGGCGTAGGGGTAGGTGTTCGGAACGTCCGTCGCGCCGGGCGCGCCGGCGAGGGCGTAGACGCTGGCGACGATGGGGGCTGCCGCGCTGGTACCGCCGTAGACGGCCCAGCCCGAGCCGCCGTAGGTCTGGTAGACGGCGACGCCGGTCGCCGGGTCGGCGACCGCCGAGACGTCAGCCTCGGCGCGGTTCGCGCAGCCGGTGCTGATGCCGTTCTGGAAGGCGGGCTTGGCCACGTACTTCGAGCAGCCCGAGCCGGCACCCTCGGTGTAGCTGGTGGTGTTCCAGACCTTCTCGGTCCAGCCGCGGGTGTTGGTCGCGGTGCTGAGCGAGGTTCCACCTACCGCGGTGACGTACTTCGACGTCGCGGGGTACGAGCCACCGTCGTAGTCGCTGTCGCCTGAGCTCGCGGTGATCGCCACGCCCGGGTGGTTGAAGTAGTTGGCGTCCGAGGTGTTCTCGGTGCCATCCTCAGCGCCGCCATAGCTGTTCGATACGAACTTCGCTCCCAGGCGGACCGCGGTGTTGACCGACGTCCCGAGGTTGGCGATGCTGGCGGTGCTGGCCTCGACGAGCAGGATGTGGCAGCTCGGGCAGATCGCGGACACCATGTCGAGGTCCAGGGAGATCTCACCGGCCCAGCCCGTGTCGGCAGTGGGCAGCGGCGAGGTGGCGCCGCTCTGGTTCACCTTCTTGAAGCAGCCGTTGGCCGTAGTACAGGCCGGTAGGCCGTACTGGGTGCGGTACGCCGCGAGGTCGGACTCGGCGTTCGGGTCGTCCTGGGCGTCGACGATGCCGACGGTCTGGCCGCTGCCGGCGGTGCTCGAGGGCAGCGCATAGGCGGACTGGAGGCTGCCGGGCCCGTAGCCGCCGGGAGTGACGTTGGGGGAGAGGGCGTTCGGCGTGAGATTCGCCGGCTCGGTCGGGTCGATCTGCTTGATCGCCATACAGGCCAGGTGCCCCTTGGCGGGAGCGGCGCACAGCCGGGTGGTCTTGTGGTGGGCGGCCGCTGGTGCGGCAGCTCCGGAGGCCTGCGTGGCAGCGCCGGCGGTGCCGCTCGTGAGAGCGGACGCGAAGCCGACGGCTGCAAGCACCGCCATGCCGGCGAGCACACCGCGTCGGCGGCGTGATGTGGTGGACAACGTCATTGTGGATCCCTTCGAATGAGGACTACCTGGCCTTCGTGGTCGAGCAGACTCCTTCCGGCGAGAAACGTTCGATGGTCGCCCCGGCCTGCACAGAGCGTGACTGTCCGGAGTGACACCACCCACGAGTGGTGCCATCGCGGGAAACCTAGCGGGGAGAACACGTCTCGTCAATGGGGTGTCTGCGACCAATGTGACGCGTCGCAGAATTTACGTCCGGGAAATGTCTGCTCCGGCTCGCTCAAAATCGGACGGATCGCGATTCCGGTGGGTACGGTTCTAAAATGGCCGGTCTGAACTCACACGTCCACGGTCTCGTCGAGCTGGGAATGACGCGATACGAGGCAAAGGCTTATCTGACGCTCATCCAGCGAGAGAGCTACGCGGCCTCGGAACTGGCCAGCGAGGCCGGCATTCCGCGGCAGCGCATTTACGACGTGCTGAACAGCCTGGTTTCCCGCGGCCTCGCCCGGGACTGGCCGGGTCCAGTCACCCGATACGCCGCGACGGACCCCGAAACCGCCATCGACCGGCTGCTGGCCGTGCAGCGACAGGCGCTCTCGGGGTTGGAGTCGCATTCGGCTGACCTGGCCTCGGACCTGCGCGCTACCTGGGTGGTCGGCCGCGAAGAGAACGCGCCGCTGGACTACGTCGAGGTGCTTCGGAACGCGGGCATGTTAGGGGCGCGCTTTCGCGAGCTGCAGCACGAGGCCGAACGCGAACTGCTGACCTTCGCCAAGGCACCGTACGCGATGACGGAGAACCGGGTCGGTCTGGCCGCCACCCGCCGGATCGCCGACAGCGGCGGCGACGTGCGATGTGTCTACGAGTACAGCGTGCTCGACGACGCCGAGGTGGTCGCCGAGACGCTGGAGTTCATCGCGGCGGGCGAGGGCGCCCGGGTGGCGGCGGACGTGCCGATGAAGCTCTGCCTCGCCGACGGCCACCGCGCGCTGTTCTCGCTCACCGACCCCATCGCCGGCGGGCTGACGTCGACCAACATCCTGGTCGAGCACGCCTCCTTGACGACCAGCCTGCGGTTCACCTTCGAGGCGCTGTGGGCGAACGCCGAACCATTTGAACAGGCCCTGGAGAACCGGCTGCAGTCCTCCGCCTGAGCCGCCCGCGTCTGAAGAACCGAGCGTGCCGTGCTCAGGCCAGGACGTCGGCGACCGGCACGCTCTCATAGCCGAGGGCGCTGCCGACGGGGGCATTGGTCAGGTCACCGGCGTGGGTGTTCAGGCCCAGGGCCAGTGCGCTGTCGGCCCGCAGCGCGTTCCGCCAGCCGCGGTTGGCCAGCTCGATGGCGTACGGCAGGGTGACGTTGGTCAGCGCGTAGGTGGAGGTGTGCGGTACCGCGCCTGGCATGTTCGCCACGCAGTAGAACACCGAGTTGTGCACGTTGTACGTCGGCTCGGCGTGGGTGGTGGGCCGCGAGTCCTCGAAGCAGCCCCCCTGGTCGATCGAGATGTCGACCAGCACCGAGCCGGGCTTCATCCGCGACACCAGCTCGTTGCTGATCAGGGTGGGGGCCTTCGCCCCCGGGATGAGGACCGCGCCGATCACCAGGTCGGCGTCCAGCACCGCCTTCTCGACCTCGTAGGCATTCGAGGCGACGGTCTGGCAGTGGCCCTGGTAGATCGCGTCCATCTGGCGGAGCCGGGCGACGTTGCGGTCGAGCAACAGCACCTCCGCCTGCATGCCCAGGGCGATGGCGGCGGCGTTCTGGCCGGACACGCCGGCGCCGATCACGACGACTTTCGCCGCGTACGTTCCGGGCACGCCGCCCATCAGCACGCCGCGACCGCCGCCGTGGCGCATCAGGTGATACGAACCCACTTGCGGGGCCAGCCTGCCGGCCACCTCCGACATCGGGGCGAGCAGCGGCAGCGACCCGTCCGGCAGCTGGACGGTCTCGTAGGCGATCGAGGTGGTACCGGCCTTGAGCAGGGCGTCGGCGCAGTCCCGGCCCGCGGCCAGGTGCAGGTAGGTGAAGAGCGTCTGGTCCGCGCGCATCCGGCCGTACTCCTCGGCGATCGGCTCCTTCACCTTCAGGATCAGGTCGCCGGTGCCCCAGACGTCGTCGGCATCGGGAAGGACCTGGGCGCCAGCGGCGATGTAGTCCTCGTTCGGAATGGACGAGCCGACGCCCGCGTCCTGCTCGACGAAGACGTCGTGACCGTTGCGCACGAGTTCGTTGACCCCGGACGGTGTGATCGCCACCCGGTACTCGTGGTTCTTGATCTCGCGGGGGATCCCGACCTTCATTGCTGCCTCCGTCGCCATTGACATCTCGTCAGCTCGCCTGTGCAAGTCTCCTGACAATGAACGATCCACAGCTGGATTGCTAGTGCGCTGAAGAATATTCTGCCAAGCTCGCCTGATGAGCATCAAAGATTCGGAAAATCGGTCGAGCCTGCCCCCAGGACCGAACAGGATGCGGGAGGTGGGGGCGCCACCCGGGGCAGCGGCAGGGTCGCCCAACGCCGAACTGGATCGCATCGACCGCGAGATCCTGCGGGCGCTCGCAGCCGACGCGCGTATCCCGAACAACGCTCTGGCCGCTGCCGTGGGCATCGCCGCGTCGACCTGCCTCGGCCGGGTCCGCAGTTTGCGGGAGCGCGGCATCATCCGGGGATTTCACGCAGACATCGATCCGGCGGCGGTGGGGCACGGCATCCAGGCCATGATCGCGGTGCGGATGCAGTCCCACGCGCGCAGCCACATCGCCGAGTTCGCCGCGACCGTGTCAGAGCTGCCGGAGGTCCTCAACGTGTTCTTCCTGGCCGGTGCCGACGACTTTCTGGTGCACGTGGCGGCCCGAAGCACCGAGAATCTGCGCGACTTCGTGGTGGTGAACCTCAGCGGCAACCCGGATGTGGCTCTCACCGAGACGAACCTGATCTTCGAGCACATCCGGGCGGGTGCCGCCTACTGACATCCAGAGCTTCGCCGTGGGATTAGATCTTGGTTGCGCCCTCGATGAGTACAGCCCGCAGGATCTGCTCGATCTCGTCGAACTCCGCCTGGCCGCAGATCAGCGGCGGCGCGAGCTGGATGACCGGGTCACCACGGTCGTCAGCTCGGCAGTACAGGCCACCATCGAAGAGTGCCTTGGACAGGAAGCCGCGCAGCAGGCGCTCGGACTCGTCGTCGTCGAACGTCTCCTTGGTGGCCTTGTCCTTCACGAGCTCGATGCCGTAGAAGTACCCGTCGCCGCGGACGTCGCCGACGATCGGCAGGTCATTGAGCTTCTCCAGGGTCGTCCGGAAGGCATTCTCGTTGTCGAGCACCCGCTGGTTCAGGCCTTCTCGCTCGAACAGGTCGAGGTTGGCCATCGCCACCGCTGCCGAGACCGGATGGCCGCCGAAGGTGTAGCCGTGCGGGAAGTAGTCCGTCCCGTGCAGGTACGGCTCGGCAAGCCGGTCGGAGATGATGCAGGCGCCGATGGGGGAGTAGCCCGACGTCATGCCCTTGGCGCAGACGATCATGTCGGGGACGTAGTCGAACTTGTCGCAGGCGAACATCGGGCCGAGCCGGCCGAAGGCGCAGATCGTCTCGTCCGACACCAGCAGCACGTCGTACTTGTCGCAGATCTCGCGGACCCGCTGGAAGTATCCCGGCGGCGGCGGGAAGCAGCCGCCGGAGTTCTGCACCGGCTCGAGGAACACCGCCGCAACCGACTCCGGACCCTCCATGATGATCGCGGTCTCGATCTGGTCGGCGGCCCACTGACCGAACTGCTTGAGGTCATCGCCGTGGATGGGCGCCCGGTAGAAGTTGGTGTTGGGCACCTTGTGCGCACCCGGCACCAGCGGCTCGAACATCGTCTTGGCGCCGGGAATGCCGGTGATCGACAAGGCCCCCTGCGGGGTGCCGTGATAGGCGACGTAGCGCGAGATGACCTTGTGCTTCAGAGGCTTTCCGGTCAGCTTGAAGAACTGCTTGGCAAGCTTCCAGGCCGTCTCGACCGCCTCGCCGCCGCCCGTGGTGAAGAAGACCCGGTTCAGGTCGCCGGGTGCCGCGTCGGCCAGCCGCTCGGCGAGGTTGATGGCCGGCGGGTGGGCGTAGGACCAGATCGGGAAGTACGCCAGCTCGCCGGCCTGCTTGGCGGCGGCCTCGGCCAGTTCCCGGCGCCCGTGACCGGCCTGGACGGTGAAGAGTCCCGCCAGGCCGTCCAGGTAGCGGCGGCCCTCGACGTCATAGATGTACGCGCCCTCGCCCCGCACGATCGTGGGCACCGGCGAGTTGTCGTAGGAGGACAGCCGGGTGAAGTGCATCCACAGGTGGTCCCGGGCCGAGGCGGACAGCCTGGCAGCCTCGTCGGAGACAGCGGCCGGCTCGGTCGGTTCAAAGTTGCTGGTTGTCATGCGATACCCCAGTTGTAGGTCTGCTTCTTGAGCTTCAGGTACATGAAGGTCTCGGTGCGGCGCACCGCGGGCAGCTTGCGAATGCGATCGTTGAGCAGTTCCAGCAGGTGTTCGTCGTCAGTGACCACCGCCTCGGCGAGGATGTCGAAGGATCCTGCAGTCAGTACGACGTAGACGAGCTCGGGAATCTCGGCGAGCTCCGCGGCGGCTGCCTCCAGGTCGCCCTCGATGTTGATGCCGATCATCAGCTGGCGCGCGAAGCCGATCTGCTGAGGATCGGTGACCGCGACGATCTGGACGGTGCCGGAGTCGACGAGCTTCTGGACGCGCTGCCGCACTGCTGCCTCCGACAGCCCGACCGCCTTGCCGATCGTGGCGTAGGGACGCCGGCCGTCCTGCTGCAGTTGCTCGATGATCGCCTTGGAGGTGTCGTCGAGCTGCGGGCGGCCGGCTCGGCGCGGGGAAGCGGCCATGACACGAATAATGCACCAGACACCCCGCTCCGGCAAGTGAATCCGAAGCAGAATGGTGCTGTGAGGTGCTGAAAAGCTCTGTCCGGCCGGTGCGCGCTCTGGCGCTCGTCCTGGCCGCGGCTCTAAGGTGAGGCACTGGGCGTCTCGGGTGGCGGCCGCAGCCACCAGCCTTGGGGGCACCAGCATCACGAGCACGCAGCGGAGGAAGTATGGCGCGCTACGGCGCACAGTTCGGGCCGGACATCACCTTTCTGGGGGTGCGCCGCTGTGACTGGGCCGATCCCAGCAGCTATGCCGGTGCCGACGTGGTGATCCTGGGAGCCCCGTTCGACGGCGGCACCTCGCACCGGTCGGGGACCCGGTTCGGCCCGCAGCACATCCGCCAGACCTGTTACCTGGCTCAGGACGGCAGCCGTCCGTCCCTGGCGATGCGGGTGGACGGCCTGCGGGACCTGTCGGTCTTCGACGCCGGCGACGTCGAGATGTTCTCCGGCGACGCCGACCGCTCGGTGCGCGACCTGCAGGCGGCGGTGCACGCGGTCACGGCCACCGGCGCCATCCCGCTGGTCCTGGGCGGTGATCACACCATCGCCTGGCCGGACGCCGCCGGGGTCGCGCAGCACCTGGGCCAGGGCCGGGTGTCGATGATCCACTTCGACGCGCACGCCGACACCGGGGACGTGGAGTTCGGCTCGCTGATCGGGCACGGCCAGCCGATGCGCCGGCTGATCGAGTCCGGCGCCCTGCGTGGCGACCGGTTCCTGCAGTTGGGCCTGCGCGGCTACTGGCCGGGGCCCGAGACGCTGGACTGGATGGCCGAGCAGGGCATGCGGTCCTATGAGATGACCGAGATCACCGCGCGGGGGTTGGAGGTGTGCCTCACCGAGGCCTTCGCCATCGCGACGGACGACTGCGACGGGGTGTTCCTGTCCATCGACATCGACGTGTGCGATCCGGGCCATGCCCCGGGCACCGGCACTCCGGAGCCCGGTGGCCTCACCTCACGGCAACTCCTCGACGCCGTACGCCGGATCTGTTACGAGCTGCCGGTTGTGGGCGTGGACCTGGTCGAGGTGTCACCTCCTTACGACCACGCCGAGATCACCTCGTTCCTGGCCAACCGGGTGGTGTTGGAGGCGCTGTCGGCGATCGCCCGCCGCCGCAAGGATGCCGCCGACGGCACCACCTGGAACCCGTTGCAACCCCTGCTCGACGGCCGCTGACGGGAGAGATGCGATGAGACTGCTGATCCTGGCTCACCGTGGGGACTGCGCGACGACGACTGAGACGACTGATCAGCTAGGAGCGCCACTGGGTGCGGCGGCGGCGGATATCATAGATCAGCCCACCGGCAATGCCGAGCATCAGCAGCACGATGAACACGTTGCCCGAGTCGTTGTAATGAGTCGTGGTCAGCAGTGCGCCGAGGATCAGGAAGGTGATCCAGCCCGCGATCTGGCGCCCCTTGGTGAACTCGTGGTGCCAGCCCCACGCGTCGGCCGGTTCGTGCTCGGACGCAACGGGTTCGACCTCGGACGTGCTCGTCTTCTGGGGGGCGTTCTCGGCAGACACGGGCGGGTCACTCCTAGATTCCGGCGAACTCGAAACGACGGGATGGGCACCCTCATTCTGCACTCATTCTGGCAGCCCCATTCTGCCGCCGCGGGGCGCCCTCCACCCGTCGCCGCGCGGCGGTACGGCCAATACGACACCACAGCGCGGCCGGTCGGCGACAATGTGCGGTGTGAGCATCTCCGAGAGCCCGGCCAGCGATCCGCGGCGCGTCGTCCTGCTCGGTTCCACCGGCTCGATCGGTACCCAGGCGCTGGACGTGATCGCCGGTTCGCCGGAGCGGTTCGCGGTGGCCGGCATCTGCGCCGGTGGCTCCAACGTTGAGCTGCTGGTGGAGCAGGCCGTGCGCTGGCGGGTCCAGCAGCTGGCGGTCAGCGATCCGGCCGCCGAGTCCGAGCTGCGCGGGCGGCTGAGCGCGGCGTGGCCGGCCGGGGTGCCTGAGCCCGAGATCCTGGCCGGCCCCGGCTCCACGGCGGAGCTGGCCACCCTGGAGTGCGACGTCGTCCTCAATGGCGTTGCCGGAGCCCAGGGCCTGCGGGCGACGCTGGCGGCCCTGGACGCCGGTCGCACCGTCGCACTGGCCAACAAGGAGTCCCTGATCGCCGGTGGACCGCTCGTCCTGGCCGCAGCCAAGCCCGGACAGCTGGTGCCGGTGGACTCCGAGCACTCAGCACTTGCCCAGTGCCTGCGCGGCGGCTCACCGGCCGAGGTCCGCCGGTTGGTGCTCACCGCCAGCGGCGGGCCGTTCCGGGGCCGTGACCGCGCGGCCCTTGCCGACGTCACGCCGGCCCAGGCCCTGTCGCATCCGACCTGGGACATGGGCAAGCTCGTCACCACCAACTCCGCGACCCTGGTCAACAAGGGGCTCGAGCTGATCGAGGCGCAGTTGCTCTTCGGAGTGGGCTATGACCGCATCGACGTGGTCGTCCACCCCCAGTCGGTGGTGCACTCGATGGTGGAGTTCGTCGACGGGGCGACGCTGGCCCAGGCCAGCCCGCCGGACATGCGGCTGCCCATCGCGCTGGCGCTCGGCTGGCCGGATCGGGTGCCGGGCGCGGCCGCCGGCCTGGACTGGAGCACCGCGCACACCTGGACGTTCGAGCCGGTCGACAACGAGGCCTTTCCGGCGATCGAGCTGGCCCGGACGGCGGGCCGGGCAGGCGGCTGCGCCCCGGCCGTGTACAACGCCGCGAACGAGACTCTGGTCACGGCCTTTCACAGCGGCCGCTGTGGTTTCCTCGCCATAGTTGACACGGTCGCGGCCGTTGTGACCCGGTGGCTGGACTCCGAGCACGCCGCAGCTGGGAAACCACGCGACCTTGCCGATGTGGAAGCTGCACAGCGCTGGGCCGAACGCGAGGCGACGGCGCTGCTGACATCACAGTGAGCTGAGGGCAGCGCGCTGGTAACCGGCTGGCGAGGCACAATCGTTGTGAGAACCCCGTTTTCTTTCGCGATCGAGAGGATGACAATCACGTGCTCTACGCACTGGGTGTGATCGCCTTCGCCTTCGGGCTGCTGGCCTCGATCGCGCTGCACGAGATCGGCCACATGGTGCCGGCCAAGAAGTTCGGCGTCCGGGTGACCCAGTACATGGTCGGGTTCGGGCCGACGGTGTGGTCGCGCCGCAGGGGTGAGACCGAGTACGGACTGAAGGCCATCCCGCTCGGCGGCTACATCCGCATGATCGGGATGGTGCCGCCGCGGCCGGACGGCAAGCGCTCGCGCTGGCCCCGGCGGATGGGGGAGCTGGTCGAGGATTTCCGGGCGACCAGCCGCAGCGAGGTGACCGAATCCGACGGCGATCGGCAGTTCTACCGGCTGACCCCTGGCAAGAAGATGATCATCATGCTCGGCGGTCCGACCATGAACCTGCTCATCTTCTTCGTGATCAGCATCCTGCTGTACGGCGTGATCGGGCTGAAGGCCCCTACCACGACGGTCAGCTCGGTGAGCGAGTGCGTGGTCTCTACCACGGTCGCCACCCCGGCCTGCCCGGCGCCGACCGCACCGGGCTACCAGAAGGCGCCGGCCAACGGCGTGCTGCAGCCGGGGGACAAGATCACCGCCATCGGTGGCGTGGCGATCGAGAACTGGTCGGCCGCGGTGAAGATCATCGAGGCGTCGGCGAACAAGCCCATCACGGTGGACGTCCGCCGCGACGGTCGGTCGGTGCCGTTGAAGTTGACCCCGGTGCGCAACACCAAGTACGCCAATGACACCGGTACCGCGACCAAGCAGGCGGGGTTCATCGGCATCAGCACCACCGAGAGCTATCAGGCGCTGTCGCCGGGTCAGGTCCGCAGCGTGATCTGGCACCAGCTGACCCTGAGCGTGGACGCGTTGAAGCAGTTCCCGGCGAAGATCGGCAGCCTCGTCGGAACGGTCTTCGAGGGCAAGCCACGAGACCAGAACGGCGCGGTGGGAGTGGTCGGCCTCGGTCGGATCGGTGGCCAGATCGCGAACAGCAACCAGGTCGCCGCGCTGGACAAGGTCTTCAGCCTGCTGAGCCTGCTGGCCAGCGTCAACCTGCTGCTGTTCCTGTTCAACCTGCTGCCGCTGCTCCCGTTGGACGGCGGCCACGTCGCCGGGGCCATCGTCGAGGCCAGCCGCCGGGGGGTGGCGCGGCTGCGCAAGCGTCCTCGGTTGATCTTCGTCGACGTCGCTCAGCTCGTCCCCGTGATGTACGTGGTGGCCAGCGTGCTTATCGTCTTCTCGGTGCTGGTGATGTACGCCGACATCGTCAAGCCGATCACCCTGCCGAACTGACCTCGCACAGACCGAAGCATCATGGAAAAGGAGTACCTCGTGACCAAGCCCGTAGTCGAGTTTCCCACCGCAGAGCCGACCGGAGAGCTGCAGATCCGCGACCTGATCGTCGGCGACGGCGAGACCGCCCAGGCAGGCCAGCAGGCCGTGGTCCACTACGTCGGGGTCGCACACTCGACCGGCGAGGAGTTCGACGCCAGCTACAACCGGAACTCGCCCTTCACCTTTCCGCTGGGCGGCGGCCGCGTCATCGCGGGCTGGGACCAGGGCGTGCAGGGCATGAAGGTCGGTGGCCGGCGAGAATTGATCATCCCGCCGCACCTGGGCTACGGGGACCGCGGTGCGGGCGGCGCCATCAAGGGCGGCGAGACGCTGATCTTCGTCGTCGACCTGCTCGACCTTCGCTAGAGCCGGCGCGCGAGATCTCAGCGCACAAGATCCGCACCACGACGTTCTGTCGCAAGAGGAACGTTTTTCGCAAAAGGATTGAGGAACAGCAGTGAGCACTCCGATCTCGTTGGGCATGCCCGCGGCCCCGCCGCCGGTGCTGGCGCCGCGCCGACGGTCCCGCAAGATCCAGGTGGGCTCGGTCGCGGTCGGCGGCGACGCGCAGGTATCGGTGCAGTCGATGACGACCACTCTCACGTCCGACATCAACGCGACCCTGCAGCAGATCGCGCAGCTCACCGCGGCGGGTTGCGACATCGTGCGGGTTGCCTGCCCGAGTCAGGATGACGCGGACGCGCTGCCGGCCATCGCCAGGAAGTCCCAGATCCCGGTGATCGCCGACATCCACTTCCAGCCGAAGTATGTTTTTGCCGCCATCGATGCCGGCTGCGCAGCCGTCCGGGTGAATCCTGGCAACATCCGCGCCTTCGACGACAAGGTCGGTGAGATCGCGCGGGCGGCCAGTGACGCGGGAGTGTCGCTGCGGATCGGCGTCAACGCCGGCTCGCTGGACAAGCGGTTGCTGGAGAAGTACGGCAGGGCCACTCCGGAGGCGCTGGTCGAGTCGGCCCTGTGGGAGGCCTCGCTCTTCGAGGAACACGGGTTCCGCGACTTCAAGATCTCGGTGAAGCACAACGATCCGGTGATCATGGTCCGCGCCTACGAGCAACTGGCCGAGCAGTGTGACTACCCGCTGCACCTCGGCGTGACGGAGGCCGGCCCGGCGTTCCAGGGCACCATCAAGTCGGCGGTGGCCTTCGGATCGCTACTGGGCAAGGGCATCGGCGACACCATCCGGGTCTCGTTGTCCGCGCCGCCGGTCGAAGAGGTGAAGGTCGGTCTGCAGATCCTGGAGTCGCTCAACCTCCGCCAGCGCCGCCTGGAGATCGTCTCCTGCCCGTCCTGCGGGCGCGCTCAGGTCGACGTCTACACCCTCGCCGAGAAGGTCACGGCCGGGTTGGAAGGCGTCGAGGTCCCGCTGCGCGTCGCCGTCATGGGGTGCGTGGTGAATGGCCCCGGCGAGGCACGCGAGGCGGACCTCGGGGTGGCCAGCGGCAACGGCAAGGGTCAGATCTTCGTCCGCGGTGAGGTCATCAAGACCGTTCCGGAGTCCCAGATCGTCGAGACCTTGATCGAAGAGGCGCTGCGGATGGCCGAGGAGATGCAGGCCGCCGGCATGGCATCCGGCCAGCCCAGCGTCGCGGTGAGCTGACCGTGGCGAAAACCGCTTGGCGTCCCGCCGCGGCGAGTGAACACTGCTGAGTCATGGGCATCGAGATCCGGCCGGCGGTACCTGAGGACCTTTCCGAAATAGGTCGGCTGGACGGCATCGCGTTCGGCGAGCAGCTCTCCGTACAGGACCTGGCTGACGCCTTCGACGTCGAGCCGCCGCGGTTCGTGGTGGCCACCGAGGACGGTTCCATCGTCGGGGTCGCCGGTGACTTCCGCTTCGACATGACGGTGCCGGGTTCGCCGACGGCGGCACACCCGGCACCGGCGCTGCCCTCGCTCGGGGTTCCCGGGGTGACCTGGGTATCGGTGAGCCCGACTCGTCGGCGCCGCGGCATTCTTCGCCGGCTGATGGAGTTCCAGCTCGCCGAGTATGCCGCGGCAGCCGAGCCCGCGGCGATCTTGACCGCGAGCCAGGGCGGCATCTATCGCCGATTCGGCTACGGCCCGGCGGCGGTCACCCGTGCGGTGTCGATCGACCGCAGGCTTACCGGGCTGCTTACGCCCGTCGACGATTCGGCGGTCCAGGTGCTGTCCGCCGATCGGGCGCGGGCCGTGCTGCCTTCGCTGCATCGCAACTGGCGCAAGCAGGTGCCGGGCGCGCTGAGCCGGAGCGAGGCCTGGTGGGACCGGCTGTTCCTGGACCGGGAACAGCACCGTGGCGGCAGAAGCGCCAAGTTCTATCTGGTGCATCCAGAGGGCTACCTCAGCTACCGAATCCGCAATGGATGGAACGGCGGGGACGTCGAGAGCGTCTGCTCGATCGTGGACTACGCGCCCGGCAGCGCATCCGCGCACGCGGCACTGTGGCAGACCCTGCTCGCGATGGACCTGGTGTCGGTGATCGAGAGCGAGCAGGTGTCCATCGATGACCCGCTGCCATTTCTGCTGACCGACCACCGGGCGCTGAAGACCACCGCGCTCCGTGACGGCCTGTGGCTGCGTCCGGTCACCGTGCCGGCGTTGCTGGCGGCCCGCGGGTACGGCCTCGACGTGGATGTCGTGATCCGGGTGCTCGATGACCAGCTCGGCGACAGCACCGTACGCCTGCAGGCCGGGCCCGGCGGCGCGATGTGCGAGCCGGCCAGCAGCGTTGCCGATATCGAGTTGCCGGCGGCAGCGCTCGGATCGGTGTACCTCGGCGGCCACCGGTTGCGCACGCTCGCGCAGGCCGGCCTCGCCCGAGCCGACGACCCGGCGTCGCTGGCCCGGGTGGATCTGGCCTTCGCGGCCGACCCGGCGCCGAGGCACGGCACCGGGTTCTGAGCGGGCGGCGGCGGGTGGCGGTACGTTTCTTCCCATGACCGCGACCCAGACCCACCCCCGGGTTCTGAGAAGTGCGGACGCGGCGGCGATCCGCTCGCTGGTCAGGCGTGACCCGGTCCTGCACTGCGTTCTGGACGCCCGATTGGGCTTGGCGCACGACCTGGATCCGCAGCGGCTCGGCGGCTTTCTCTGGGGCATTGATGGCAACACTGACGGCAGCACGGCCTGCACGGACGGCGACGTGGCGCCGGGCCTACGGGCGGCGGCCTTCCACGGCGGCAACCTGATCCCGATCGGCGAGGACGCCGAGGCGCTGGAGGCGATCGCGACGCAGCTCTCCCGATCCGGCCGCGGCTGCTCGTCCATCGTGGGCTCGGCCGCGTCGGTGGCGGTGATGTGGCCGGTGCTCCTGCGGCGCTGGGGTCCCGCCCGCGCGGTGCGCGCCAACCAGCCGCTGATGATGATCGATGCCCCGTCGGCGATCCCGCCGGACCCGGCGGTGCGCCGGGTCGAGTTGGTGGAACTGCCGCGTTTCTTTCCGGCGGCGGTGGCGATGTTCACCGAGGAGCTGAGTGTGTCACCGATCGCCCACGATGCCGGCCGGGGCTATCGGGCACGGGTGGCCGAGCTCGTCAGCGCGGGACGCGCGTTCGCCCGGTTCGATCACCGGGGCGAGGTGGAGTTCAAGGCCGAGGTCGGCTCCGTCGGCGGCGCGACCGCGCAGATCCAGGGGGTGTGGGTGCGCCCGGACCTGCGCGGGCGGGGGATCGGGACGGCCTGCATGGCCGCCGTGCTGCGGCAGGCGCTGGCGATGGCGCCGTCGGCGAGCCTGTACGTCAACGACTACAACGAGTCCGCGCGGCGGATGTACAGCCGGCTGGGAATGTGGCAGGCGAACGTCCTGACGACCGTCCTGTTCTGACCGGGCGCTGCCCTTTCGCTCCGTTGTCGGCGGCTTGTGGTAATTCTGTGGCATGAACCTGGATGCCGTGATCTTCGACTGGGGCGGCACGCTGACGCCCTGGCACACCGTCGACCACCTCGACTGCTGGCTGAGCGTGACCGGTGACCCCGCGCGCGCCCGGGCGCTCAGCGCCGCCGAGGAGCGGGTGTGGATCGCTATGCGGGATGAGCATCGCAGCGGCACCGTTGACCAGATCGTGCGGGAGGCGGGGCTGAGCCTCACCGAGGCTCAGCGCCGGGAGTACTACCGCTGGTGGGACGCGCACAGCTACACCGATCCCGCTGTGCCCGAGCTGTTCTCAGCCTTGCATGCGCGCGGATTGAAGGTGGGCATCCTGTCCAACACGGTGTGGCCGGCGCTGGAGCATCAGCGCATCTTCGCCCGGGACGAGATTCACCACCTGATCGACGGAGAGGTGTATTCCTCCGAAATCGAATGGACGAAGCCCCATCCCGAGGCGTTCCAGGCGGCGCTCGACGCGGTTGGCGTCACCGATCCGTCCCGCGCGGTGTACGTCGGTGACCGCCTGTTCGAGGACGTGTTCGGCGCGAACCAGGCCGGGATGCGTTCGGTGTTCATCCCGCACAGCGACATCCCGGCGCATCAGCAGACCGGGGTCGAGGACACCCCGGACGCGGTCGTCCATGAACTCGGCGAACTGGTGGCGGTGATCGACTCCTGGCTGTAGCGGTTCAGAGGCCGGGAAAGGCCACGGTGGGCTTGGCGGGTGTTACCAGCGCCCGCCAGGTCGTCGCGGCGGCTGCGGCGGTTGCCAGCCCGCTCAGTGCCTGGGTGCGCACGGCGAGCTGTTTACCGCCGGCGGCGACCGCCGCGGTCAGCAGGTACCGGTAGGCGTCCGCGCAACCCTCTTCGAGCAGGACGGCCGAGCGGACGGCAGCGACCGGATCGGTTCCGGTTCTGGGTTCAGTTCGGGTTGCGGGTGCAGTTTCGGTTTTGGCTTCGGGCGGCCGGTACACCGGCTGGGCGGCTACCGGAGTCAGTCCGAGCCCGGTGAGTTGGGCCATCAGGTCGTCGCGGACCTGCCGGTGCGCCGACTCGAATTCGCGGGCGTGTTGCACCTGACCGCGTTCGGTCAGCCGGACGCCCGCCACCGGATAGCCGTACACCGCGGCGTGCTCGGCCGCGAGCACCCGCTGCAGGGCATCCGGCACGGTGGGCGAGATGGTCGCTGCCGCGCCCGCCGGCGTGGTGCCGGGAGCGGGACTGGCCGCGGGTTTCGTCATGACAGCACCTGTGCGTGCGTGGAAAGGCTGGCGGAGATGCTCGCCAGCACGGGTACCACCTGGGTGGCGTGCGCCTCGTCGGCGGCCCAGTCCATGGCGCTGGCGCGCAATTCCTTCGCCGCGGTCGTGCTCGCGGCGGCCAAACCCCCGACCGTGCCGGGCACCGGCGCGGCCTCCGGCAGCGTGGCTGTGACCGTTCCAGTGGCCCCGGCAGCTCCAGCCTGCGACAGCCGCCAGCCGGGATAGCGCTCCAGCAGCGCCCGAAGCGCCGCGCCGTGCTCGCTCACATCGGCTCGCAAGCCGGTCAGGACGCCCGACCTCACCTTCGCCGCCAGCACCCGGTCGTACCCCTCCAGCAGGGCTTGCTGCCGGCTGACGGCGGACGTCAGCGCCTCCGGCGGCCTCGGTGGTGGCACCGCCACCTTGTGCGACACCGACCTGGTCAGCCCGGCGAGGGCGCCGCCGCCGACCGCGGCCAGGAGCAGGGTGCGGCTCAGCAGAGCGCGTCGGGTAATGGCTGCCATGGCGCAAGCAGTCTCTCAGATGCCGGTAAGCTGGCGCCCGAGCAACTCGAACAAGCGCGTTTGCCACAACTGGACATCGACGGGAGCGCCTGACATGACTGCGCGAACGCCACAGCGGCAGCAGCTCATTGCCCTACTGACCCCGGTGATCGCCTCTGAGGGCTATGACCTCGAGGACCTCTCGGTCACCGCCGCCGGACGCCGGAGCTTGATCCGGATCACGGTGGATGCGGACAACGGAATCGATCTCGATGGAGTCGCGGCGGTGTCGCGCTCCATCTCGGCCGCGCTGGACGATGACACCGATGGCGGGACGCGGCCTTTGCCGGCCCGTACGTGCTCGAGGTCAGCTCACCGGGCGTCGACCGCCCCCTCATCGAGCCGAGGCACTGGCGGCGAGCCGCCGGCCGGTTGGTCGAGTTCTCGGTTACCGAGCGGGCCGGCTCACACCGGGTGGTCACCGGCCGCGTCAAGGCCCTGGAGGGCTCCGACCTGGTGGTCGACGTGGCTGGCACGGAGCAGCGATTCGCGCTCGACACGGTGGGCTCCGGCCGGGTTCAGGTGGAGTTCTCCCGTCCCGGCCAGTCCGTTGACAGTGACAGCGAGCTGGCGCTCGATGACAGCGACAGCGACGGCCTGGACGACGATCTCGACGATGACAGCGACCTGAATTTCGACGAAGACGACGAGCCCCGCCCCGTGGGCGGCCTCAGCGCCGCATCGGATGCCGAATCAGCCGACCACAGCGACGCGGCCCGCGCGCGACATAAGGAGGCCTGAGACATGGTCTCAGTGGACATCGCAGCCCTGCGCAGCATCGAGCGAGAGAAAGAGATCTCGTTCGAGACGGTGATGGAGGCCCTCGAAACGGCCCTGTTGACCGCCTACCGGCACACCAACCACCCGATGCCACACGCGCGGGTCGAGATCGATCACAAGAGTGGAGCCGTTACCGTCTGGGCCGCCGAGTACGGCAAGGACGGCGAACTGGTCGAGGAGTTCGACGACACCCCGACGGACTTCGGACGGGTCGCGGCGATGACGGCCAAGCAGGTGATCATCCAGCGGCTGCGCGACGCCGAGCACGACAACACCTACGGCGAGTACTCCGGCCACGAGGGCGACATCGTCACCGGCATCATCCAAGCCGACGCCCAGGCCTCCCAGCGCGGACTCGTCCTCGTCAGCCTCGGCAAGGTCGAGGCGATTCTGCCGCAGTCCGAGCAGGTTCCGGGCGAGGTCTACGAGCACGGCACCCGGATCAAGAGCTACGTCGTCTCTGTGGTCCGAGGCATGCGGGGCCTGCAGATCACGCTGAGCCGGACCCACCCCGGCCTGGTGAAGAAGCTGTTCGCCCTCGAGGTTCCCGAGATCAACGACGGCAGTGTCGAGATCATGGCGGTGGCCCGTGAGTCCGGGCACCGCACCAAGATCGCGGTCCGGAGCACCGTCGACGGCCTCAACGCCAAGGGCGCCTGCATCGGGCCGATGGGGCAGCGGGTGCGCAACGTCGTCGCGGAGCTGCACGGCGAGAAGATCGACATCATCGACTACGCCGACGATCCGGCCACCTTCGTCGGCAACGCGCTGTCACCGGCCATCGCCCGCGAGGTTGCCGTCGTGGACGCGACTGCCAAGGCCGCCCGGGTGGTCGTTCCGGACTACCAGTTGTCGCTGGCCATCGGCCGGGAGGGGCAGAACGCCCGGCTCGCGGCTCGGCTCACGGGCTGGCGCATCGACATCCACTCCGACGCCGAGGGATCGGCTCCCGAAGGATCGGACGGAGCGGCACCGGCAGCAGCGGCGATGTCTTCGGCCGAGGCCGCCATGTCCTCGGCCGAGGTGGAACCGACAGGGGCCGAGGAGTGGGATCCCGAGCCCGAGATCGACATCCATCCGGCAGGTTCGCGTGCGCTGGACACTTCGGCCGCGGTGGATAATGCATTCCGGGTCGGGGAGTAGACTGACTTCTGCGGCCGTCGACTCGACGGTGGCACCTCCGGTTCCGCATGCGGTCATCCGTATGTGTATCGGTTGTCGCCAACGAACGGAAGCCGCAGAATTGCTTCGCATCGTCGTTGACCTTGCAGCTCGCCCCGAACCGGACCTTTCGACTTCGAGCGTGCTGCCGGACCCACGACGAAGCGCTCGAGGCCGGGGGGCCTGGCTCCACCCGGTAACGCGATGCGTTGAACTGGCGGAGCGCCGTCGAGCATTCGGCAGGGCCTTGCGTGTCGAGTCCAGGCTGGATCTGACGGCAGTGCGAGAGTATGTCGAGTCGGTGACCGGAGCTGGCAGCCGGTGATCGTCGCGAGTCAGCAAACCGTGTGCATGCCCGCACCAGCTCCCGCTGGTGAGGTACTTAGCGATTGTGAGAAGACGAGCTATGAGCACCCGATGAAGCGCCAACAATGATTGCGTTTCCAACCTAAATCGGGATCGTGCGGGCTACCGCCGGTCCTGTGACGAAGGAGTCCAGTGGCAGGCAAGGCCCGCGTTCATGAGCTCGCCAAAGAGCTCGGCGTACCAAGTAAAGACGTTCTGGCAAAGCTCAGCGAGCTCGGTGAGTTCGTGAAGAGCGCATCCTCGACGGTGGAGGCCCCGGTCGCCCGGCGGCTCCGTGAGTCGTTCCCTACCTCATCCGCCCCGGCCGCATCCGCCCCTACCCCGTCCGCCTCCGCACCGGCTCAGTCGCCGGCAGCGGCCGCTCCGAGGTCGGCTACCACGCCCGTTGTCGAAGTGGCGCCCGCACCGACGGCACGGTCTGCCACCCCTGCACCGTCCGGTGCTGTGCCCGGCCCCGCTCCGGTACGCACGCCGGCTCCCGCCGCGACCGTACAGGCACCGCGATCGGCCGAACGCCCGGCGGCTCCGGCGGCCCCGGTCGCTTCTCCGCAGGTACCGGCAGCGTCTGCCGCTGCCGCGCCCACCGCGCCGGCGGCAGACTCCGCCCCGGCCCGGCCGGGTACGCCGACCCCCGGTTCCGCACCGCGTCCGGGAGGCCCCCGTCCGGGTGGACCTCAGCGCGTCGCGAACAACCCGTTCGGCGTGGGGGGCGGCCAGCCTGCTCCCCGTCCGGGCGCGTCGCGACCCGGCGGGGGTAATCCCGCTTCCGGCGGAAGTCAGATGCCTCCTCGTCCCGGCTCGCCCCGCCCCGGCGGCTCCGCCGGTCCGGGTGGTCCGCGTCCCAATCCTGGCATGATGCCGCCCCGGCCCAACCCGGGCATGGTGCCGGGTCGTCCCGGTGGCGCTGGCCGTCCGGGTGCTCCTGGCCGTCCTGGTGGTCCCGGCGGCCCCGGTGGTGCTGGTGCCGGTCGTCCCGGTGGCCCCGGTCGTCCCGGTGGCGCTCCTGGTGGGGGCGGCGGTGGTTATCGCGGTGGTCCCGGTGGCGGTGGTGCTCCCGCTGGGGGCGGCGGTGGTTACCGCGGCGGTCCGGGTGGCGGTGGCGCTCCTAGTGGCGGCGGCGGTGGCTTCGGTCCCCGTCCCGGCGGCGGTGGCCCCGGTGGCCGTGGTCGCGGTGCCGGTACCGCAGGCGCCTTCGGTCGCGGTGGCGGTGGTCGTCCGACCCGTGGGCGCAAGAGCAAGAAGCAGCGTCGTCAGGAATTCGACAACATGTCGGCGCCTTCGCTCGGTGGCGTGCAGGTTCCCCGCGGTAGCGGAGAGATCCTGCGGCTGCCGCGTGGCGCCTCGCTGTCGGACTTCGCGGACAAGATCAACGCCGAGCCGGCCGCGCTGGTGACGGTGATGTTCCACCTCGGTGAGATGGTGACGGCGACGCAGTCGGTCAACGAAGAGGTCCTGCAGCTGCTGGGTGCCGAGCTGAACTACAACGTCCAGGTCGTCAGCCCCGAGGACGAGGACCGCGAGCTGCTCGAGTCCTTCGACCTGACCTTCGGTGACGACGAGGGCGAGGACGAGGAGCTGGTCGCGCGGCCGCCGGTGGTGACCGTCATGGGTCACGTCGACCACGGTAAGACGCGACTGCTCGACGCGATCCGCAAGTCCAACGTCATCGCGGGCGAGGCCGGTGGCATCACCCAGCACATCGGTGCCTACCAGGTTCACGTCGATCACGACGGCACGGACCGCGCGGTTACCTTCATCGACACCCCCGGTCACGAGGCGTTCACCGCCATGCGTGCCCGTGGTGCCTCGACCACCGACATCGTGGTGCTGGTCGTGGCGGCCGATGACGGCGTGATGCCGCAGACCATCGAGGCGCTGAACCACGCCCAGGCGGCGAACGTGCCCGTCGTGGTCGCGGTCAACAAGATCGACAAAGAAGGCGCGAACCCGCAGAAGGTGCGTCAGCAGCTCACCGAATACGGGTTGGTGGCCGAGGAGTACGGCGGCGACACGCTGTTCGTCGACGTGTCGGCGCGCAACAACCTCAACATCGATGGGCTGCTCGAGGGCATCCTGCTCACCGCGGACGCGGCCCTGGATCTGCGGGCCAATCCGCACCAGGACGCGCAGGGTATCGCCATCGAGGCGCACCTCGACCGCGGCCGCGGGCCGGTGGCGACCGTGCTGGTTCAGCGCGGCACGCTGCACGTCGGTGACTCGATCGTGGCCGGGGACGCCTTCGGCAGGGTTCGGGCGATGCTCGACGACGACGGCAAGAACATCGACGAGGCCGGACCGGGTACGCCCGTGATGGTGCTGGGTCTGACCT
This sequence comes from Jatrophihabitans lederbergiae, assembly GCF_031845305.1. NCBI lineage: Bacteria > Bacillati > Actinomycetota > Actinomycetes > Jatrophihabitantales > Jatrophihabitantaceae > Jatrophihabitans > Jatrophihabitans lederbergiae. The sequence continues at coordinate 236,897 of NZ_JAVREH010000001.1, forward strand.
CGGTTCCAGGTGCCGGTGACTCGTTCATCGTCGTCGAGGAGGACCGGATCGCCCGGCAGATCGCCGATCGCCGGTCGGCGCGGGAGCGCAACGCACAGCTCGCGTCCAACCGTCGTCGGATCTCTCTGGACGACCTGGACAAGGCGCTCGCGGCTGGTGAGGTTCAGCAACTGAACCTGATCATCAAGGGTGACGTGTCCGGTTCGGTCGAGGCTCTCGAGGACTCACTGCTCAAGATCGAGCTCAACGACGGCAACGACGAGGTCTCGCTGCGGGTCATCGGACGTGGTGTCGGCGCGATCACCGAGAACGACATCAACCTGGCCATCGCCTCGGACGCGGTCGTCATCGGCTTCAACGTCCGGCCCGAGGGCAAGGCGCGTGAGGCGGCCGAACGCGAGGGCGTGGACGTCCGGTACTACACCGTCATCTACCAGGCCATCGACGAGGTCGAGGCGGCGCTGAAGGGCATGCTCAAGCCCGAGTTCGAAGAGGCGCAGCTGGGCACCGCCGAGGTGCGCGAGGTGTTCCGGGTTCCCAAGATCGGCAACGTCGCGGGTTCCATCGTCCGTTCCGGCACAATCCGCCGGAACTCCAAGGCCAGGCTGGTCCGCGACGGCATCGTCGTCAACGAGCACCTCAGCGTGGACTCGCTGCGGCGGTTCAAGGACGATGCCACCGAGGTCCGGGAGGGCTTCGAGTGCGGTATCGGTCTCGGGTCGTTCAACGACATCAAGACCGGCGACATCATCGAGACCTTCGAGATGCGCGAGAAGCCGCGCGGCTGACCCAAGCCGGAGCGGCTCCAGTTCGACTTCTGCTCAGCGCGGGCGCACGCCCGCGCTGAGCAGAACTCTCGGGTGGGCTCGCGTCCACAGCAAGGAGAACAACGTCATGGCCGACAGCCCGCGCTCCCGCCGCATGGCCGGCCGCATTCGGCAGATCGTCGCCTCGTACATCGAGAGCCAGATCAAGGACCCTCGACTCGGCATGGTCACCGTGACCGATGTCCGGATGACCGGCGACCTGCATGATGCCTCCGTCTTCTACACCGTCTTCGGGGACGAGGCGGAGCGTGCGGACTCGGCTGCCGCACTTGGGGCGGCCAAGGGGCAGATTCGTTCCGAGGTCGGCCGGCAGACGGGTGTGAAGTTCACCCCCACTGTCTCGTTCTTCCTGGACGAGCTGCCGGAATCGGCCAAGCACATCGACGACCTGCTCGCCGTCGCCCGCAACGCCGATGCGCAGGTCGAGAAGGTCCGTGCCAATGCCACCCCGGCCGGCGAGCCGGATCCCTACCGTAAGCCCCGTGAACCCGAAGAGGAGTAGTTCCCGGCCGGACGCCGAGGTGGTGCTCACCCGGGCCACCGAAGCGGACTGGCCCGGGATCTGGCCGATCTGGCACGAGATCGTCACGGCCGGCGAGACGATCGCCTACGACCCGGCCGCGGACTCCGAGACCAGCAAGCGGTCCTGGTTCAGCGGTTCCGACGAGGTGTGGGTGGCGAGAGCCGGCGGCGCGACCGACGTGCTCGGGACGTACAAGCTCGGCCCGAACAGGCCCGGTCCGGGTCGCACGTGGCCACGGCCACCTATCTGGTCAGCTCGGGTGCCCGCGGCCGGGGCGTGGGGCGGGCGATGGTGCGGCACTGCCTGGACCGGGCGGCCGGAGCCGGCTACCGGGGCATCCAGTTCAACGCCGTCGTGGCGACCAACGTGTACGCCGTCGCCCTGTACGAGGACCTCGGCTTCTCCGTCACCGGCCGGATCCCGGGCGGCTTCCGCCATCCCGAGCACGGCTTCGTCGACCTGCTGATCATGTATTGCGACCTGATCGGATACCGCGACCTGTGACGGCCCGGCCGTGGTGACCCCCGCCGAGGTCTCCACCCGGCGCATCGTGACACTGGCCGGGTCCGCCTTCGTGGTGCTCGCCGCTGAGCCGCTGTTCCTGCTTGTCGACACCGCTGTGGTGGGCCACCTGGGCAGGGTTCCGCTGGCCGCACTGGGCGCCGCCGGCATCGTCATGACGTTGCTGGCCATCGTCGGCACCTCCCTGGAGTACGGCACCACCGGACGGGCGGCCCGTTACTTCGGCGCGGGCCGTCGGGAGGCCGCGGTGAACGAGGGCGTCCAGGCGTCCTGGTTGGCACTACTGATCGGCCTGGTCGCCCTCGTCGTCGGTGAGGCCGTGGCCGGGCCGGTCGTTCGGGTGGTCACCGGCGGAGCCGGGCCGGTGGCCGACGACGCCGAGCGGTGGTTGCGGATCGCCATTCTCGGACTGCCGGGAGTCCTGCTGGTACTGGCCGGCAACGGCTGGCTGCGCGGCGTACAGGACACCAGGACCCCGGTACGGATCGTGGTGCTGGCCAACGCCGTCTCCGCGGTCGCCTCGCCCGTCCTGGTGTACCCGGTGGGCATGGGGCTGGCGGGATCGGCCGTGGCGAACGTCTGCGCCCAGGTGCTGGCGGCGGCGCTGTGTGTCCGCGCGCTGCGTGCCGAGCGGGTGCCGAGCCGCCCGCAGTGGCACGTCATGCGGTCACAAGTCGTGGTCAGCCGGGACCTGGTTGCCCGGTCGCTGGCATTCCAGGCCGCGTACCTGACCGCGGCGGGCGTGGCCGCCCGGATGGGGGCAGCCCAGCTCGCGGCGCACCAGGTCGGCCTGCAGCTGTGGGAGTTCATCGCACTGCTGCTCGACTCGTTCGCGATCGCGGCGCAGTCCCTGGTGGGCGCCGCGCTGGGCGGCGGCGATGTCGAGGCGGCCAAGAGCACCGCGTGGCAGGTGAGCCGCTACGGGGTCGTCGCCGGTGTGATCTTCGCCGGGGTGGCCGGTGCGGGCTGGCAGCTGCTGCCCAAGGTGTTCAGCTCCGACGCCGCGGTGCAGGCACAGGCGCACGTGCTGTGGCCGTGGCTGATCGCGATGATGCCACTCGGCGGCGTCCTCTTCGCCCTGGACGGGGTATTGCTCGGCGCCGGGGACAACGCGTTCATCCGTAACGTCACCATGGTGGCCGCACTCGGCGCGTTCGTCCCCATCGCCCTGCTGGCGCTGCGCCTGGACTGGGGACTGGGCGGAGTGTGGGCCGGCATCGCGTCCTTCATCACCGTCCGGCTGATCGGCATGGCGTGGCGTACCCGCAGCGGACGGTGGCTGGTGGTGGGGGAACGGCGCTGAGGGCCGGGCGCCTCAGTCCACCCGAGCGGTGCAGCTACCCTTCCTGCATGGCGAGAAAGGGGCCGACCGGGCCGGGCGGGCTGATCATCGTCGACAAACCGGCGGGGATGACCTCACACGACGTGGTGGGCAAGGTCCGCCGGATAGCCGGGACCCGCCGCGTCGGGCACGCCGGCACGCTGGACCCGATGGCTACCGGAGTGCTCGTCCTCGGGGTCGAGCGGGCCACGAAGTTGATGAATCACCTTCTGCTCTCGGACAAAACCTACCTGGCCACCATCCGGCTCGGTGCCTCGACCAGCACGGACGACGCCGAGGGGGAGGTGCTGGCCACCGCCGACGCCAGCTCGATCCGGCTCGCCGACGTCGAGACCGGAGTCGCGCGGCTGACCGGGGACATCCTGCAGCGGCCGTCGTCGGTGTCGGCGATCAAGGTCGATGGCCAGCGGGCGTACGCCCTCGTCCGCGCCGGCGAGACGGTGGATCTTGCCGAGCGGCCGGTGAGCATCGAGCGCTTCGAGCTGCTGTCCGAGCCGCGCCACGTCGACGGCTTCTGCGACTTCGACGCCGTCGTCGACTGCTCGTCCGGTACCTACATCCGCGCGCTGGCACGCGACCTCGGCGCCGCCCTCGGCGTGGGCGGGCACCTGACCGCCTTGCGGCGCACCCGGGTCGGCGCGTTCGAGCTGCGGCACGCCCGCACGCTGGGGCAGCTTGCCGAGCTGCCCGATCCGATCGTCCTGCCGCTGCCCCGAGCCATCGCCGAGGCGATGCCGGTACGGACCCTGCTGCCCGACGAGGCCAGCGAGCTCAGCTACGGCCGGACGATCGAGCCCGCCGGGATCGAGGGGACCTACGGCGGGCTCACCGAGGACGGAACCGCCGTGGCGCTGCTCCAGGAGTGGGGCGGTCGGGCGCGCCCGGTACTGGGCTTCACCCCGAAGACGTGACCCCAACACGCGACGGTGGTGCGGTAAGCGCGTGCTGCCGTCCCGGACGAGGCCGGTAAACTTCTCGGCTGGCGCGTGTCTCATGCCGTGGACGAGCTCCGAGCGGGGCCCGCAGTACCCAGATATGCAGTACCCAGATATGCAGTACCCAGATATGCAGTACCCAGACATGCAATACCCAGATTATTAGGAGAGTTGCCCACACATGGCCAGCACGAACGACTTGAAGAACGGCCTGGCGCTCAACATCGACGGCCAGCTCTGGACCGTGGTGGAGTTCCAGCACGTCAAGCCCGGCAAGGGCGGCGCCTTCGTGCGGACCACCCTGAAGAATGTGCTGTCCGGCAAGGTGGTGGACCGGACCTTCAACGCCGGGACCAAGGTCGAGACGGCGACCGTCGACAAGCGCACGATGACCTACCTCTACAAAGAGGGCGAGGACTTCGTGTTCATGGACGGCGACACCTACGAGCAGATGCACATTCCGGCCGCTGTGGTCGGCGAGGGCGCCAACTACCTGCTGGACAACGCCGAGGTTGCGGTCGCGGTGCACGAGGGCCTGCCGCTCTACATCGAGCTGCCGACCTCGGTCGAGCTGCTGATCACCTACACCGAGCCGGGCCTGCAGGGTGACCGGGCCACCGGCGGCACGAAGCCCGCCACGGTCGAGACCGGCGCCGAGGTCCAGGTGCCGCTGTTCGTCACCACTGGCGAGAAGATCAAGATCGATACCCGGGACGGCCGCTACCTCGGCCGCATCAACGGCTGAGCTGAGCACAGCCCAGTGAGCAATCAGAGCGGGATGATCTGAAGACATGGCTGCCCGCAGCAAGGCCCGCAAGCGCGCCGTCGACCTTCTCTACGAGGCCGACCTTCGAGGCGACGATCCGGTGACCACCCTGGCCGACCGGATCGCCCTGTCGGACCCGCCGATCAACGACTACACGATCGAGCTGGTCGAGGGCGTCGCAGAGCACCAGCGCGAGATCGACGACATGCTCAGCGACTACTCCGAGGGCTGGACGCTGGACCGGATGCCGGGCGTGGACCGGGCGGTGCTTCGGATCGGCCTGTACGAGCTGCTGTGGTCCGACGACGTCCCGGACGCGGTCGCCATCGACGAGGCCGTCGAGCTGGCGAAGGCATTGTCGACGGATGAGTCCCCGAAGTTCGTGAACGGCATCCTGGGCCGCGTCCTGCGCGACCAGCTGCCAGCAGGCGGCCACCCAACTGAAGGCAGCCAACCCAGCTGAGCAACGTGAAACGCAGCGGCCCGGGTAGCGTCCGCTGATCGCGGCTAGTCGGGCACCTGGCCCATCGAACCAGGAGCGAGCACGCCCCAGCCGACCAGCTTCTCGGTGAGCCGGTCCAGCGAGGTGTCGAACATCAGCGCCAGCGCCCGCAGGTCCTCGCCACGGATGGACAGCACCTTGTTGCCGTAGTCACCACGCTGGCGCTGGATCGACTGGGCGTAGCGAACGAGCGGGGCGGCGTCCTCGGCCGGCACGTTCTGCAGCTTCTGCAAGTCCAGCACGATCTTGCCGCTGGTGTCCGCGCGTGAGCCGGTGGCAACGCCTTCCTCGGTGGGCAGCAGTTCAGAGATCGGCACACCGTAGAACTCGGCCAGCTCAGCGAGCCTGGCGACCGACACTGCCCGGTCGCCGCGCTCGTAGGAGCCGACGACGACCGCCTTCCACTTGCCGCCGGACTTTCGTTCGACGCCGTGCAGGGACAGCCGCTGCTGGGAGCGGACGGCCCGCAACCGGGTCCCCAGCGCTCGCGCATACTCGCGGTCATCCGGCGCTTCACCGGCGGCCTCCGCAGTCGAGGGCCGGCCGAGAGCGGCCGCTCTCCCATCGCCGCCTATGGTCGGAGTGTTCTGCTCAGTCACGTCCCCGTCCTCAAAGTTCTGGCCACGCATCGTAACTAGTGGAGTCGAGCTTGTACGTCTGTGATGGCAATGCTGACCTCACAGGGTAACAGTTCTCGGACTTCTGGTCAGGGCACACCTGAGATTAGCTTCCCACGGCCGGGACCGTGCTCACTGGCTGCTACCGTTGAGCCCGTTACCGACGTCCTTTAACGACTCGTCCTGTGAGGCGAGGAAGGGGGTCTTCGCAGCGTGCCTGCGCAGTCAGCCTCAGCTCCGCACGTCCCGTCGCCGTCGGTGCCTACAGTGCCAACCGTCCGGACCGGAGTCGACGCCAAGACCGTCTTCCATCCCGAAGACGTCTCCCGGGTTCTCGACCGCATCGCTCACCAGATCTTGGAGAAGACCCGCGGTGGCGAGAACGTCGTCCTGCTCGGCATCCCCACCCGTGGCGAGTTCCTCGCCCGGCGGCTGGCAGGGCGGCTGGCAACCTTCGCCGACGTGCGGGTCGGCCTCGGGGTCCTCGACATCACGCTCTACCGCGACGACCTGCGCACCAAGGCGATCCGGCCACTGGGCCACACCGTGGAACCGGCCGGCGGCATCGACGGCAAGCTGGTGATCCTGGTCGACGATGTGCTCTTCTCCGGCCGGACCGTGCGCGCGGCCCTGGACGCCCTCAACGACCTCGGCCGGCCAAGCGCCGTGCAGCTTGCCGTGCTCATCGACCGCGGCCACCGGCAGCTGCCGATCCGCGCGGACTACGTCGGCAAGAACCTGCCCACCTCGGCGCAGGAGCAGGTCCACGTCGCGCTCAGCGAGTGCGACGGCGCGGACGGGGTCACCATCTCACCGGCCGAAGGCGGTACCCAGTCGTGAAGCACCTGCTGTCAGCCGGTGATCTGGACGCCGGGTCCGCGTTGCAGATCCTGGATTCGGCCGAGCAGATGGACGCCATCCAGAACCGGGTCGTCAAGAAGCTGCCGGCGTTGCGGGGCCGGACGGTCGTGAACCTGTTCTTCGAGGACTCCACCCGCACCCGGTCCTCGTTCGAGATCGCGGGCAAGTGGCTCTCGGCCGACGTGATCAACGTCAGCGCCAAGGGCTCCAGCGTCAGCAAGGGTGAGAGCCTGCGCGACACCGCGCTGACGGTCGCGGCCCTGGGCGTCGACGCGCTGGTCGTCCGGCACCCGGCCTCGGGCGCGGTCAGCCGGATCACCGAGTGGGTCGACTGCCCGGTGATCAACGCCGGTGACGGCACCCACGAGCACCCGACCCAGGCGCTGCTCGACGCCTTCTCGCTGCGCCGCCGGCTGGGTGAGCTGGCCGGGCGCCACGTCGTCATCGTCGGCGACCTGACGCACAGCCGGGTGGCCCGCTCCAACGTGCTGCTGCTGCGCACCCTGGGCGCCGAGGTGACGCTGGTCGCGCCGCCGACCCTGATGCCCTCCGGTGTCGGCACCTGGAACTGTTCCACCAGCTGGGATCTGGACGCCGCGCTGTCGGGCAAGGTGGCCGGTGACGTGGACGCGGTGATGATGCTGCGGGTCCAGCGCGAACGGATGGGCGGCGGGTCCGCCGGCGACGGTCGCCCCAACGTCGGCTACTTCCCGACCGAGCGGGAGTACGCCATCGGCTACGGCCTGAGCCCCGCTCGGCTGACGCTGCTTCCCGCGCATACCCCGGTGCTGCACCCCGGACCGATGAACCGGGGGCTGGAGATCTCATCCGCCGCCGCCGACAGCGACCGGTCGCTGGTACTCGATCAGGTGCGCGCGGGGGTCGCCGTCCGGATGGCCGTGCTGTATCACCTGCTGGCCGGTGCGGAGGCGCCGGCGACCGGTCTCGCGGAGGTAGCGCCAACCACCGAGGCAGTCCGAGAAGCGAGGACGGCATGAGCGAGACCAAGAGGCCCGGAGCCGGGGCGGGCACGCGACCGGTGCTGTTGCGGGGTGTCCGGCCGCTCGGCGGGCAACCGGTAGACGTGCTGCTGGCCGACGGGCTGATCGCCGGTATCGGGAGCTCGCTGCAGACCCCGCCGGATGCCGAGCTGATCGATGCCGACGGAGCCGTGCTGCTGCCCGGTTTCGTGGACCTGCACACCCATCTGCGGGAGCCGGGACGCGAGGACGCCGAGACCATCGCCACCGGTTCCGCGGCAGCAGCGCTCGGCGGCTTCACGGCCGTGCACGCGATGGCCAACACCAACCCGGTGGCCGACACCGCCGAGATGGTCGAGCAGGTCGCCCGGCTCGGCCAGCGGGCCGGCCTGGTCGACGTCCGTCCGGTCGGCGCGGTGTCCAAGGGCCTGGCCGGTGGACAGCTGGCCGAGATCGGCAACATGGCTCGGTCAGCCGCGGCCGTCCGGGTGTTCAGCGACGACGGCTCCTGCGTCAGCGACGCCCGGCTGATGCGCCGCGCCCTGGAATACCTCAAGCCCTTCGACGCGGTGCTGGCCCAGCACGCCCAGGACCCGCGGCTGGCCGACGCCAGCTGCTGCGCCCACGAGGGTGAGCTGTCCGGCCGGCTCGGGCTGGCGGGCTGGCCGTCCGTGGCCGAGGAGAGCATCGTGGCCCGCGACGTGATGCTGGCCGAGCACACCGGTTCCCGGCTGCACGTGTGCCACGTCTCCAGCGGGGGAACCGTCGAGGTGCTGCGCTGGGCGAAGGCCCGGGGCGTCGCGGTCACCGCTGAGGTCACCCCGCACCACCTGCTGCTCACCTGCGACCTGCTCAGCACGTATGACCCGGTCTTCAAGGTGAACCCGCCACTGCGCCCGGCCGAGGACGTCGAGGCGCTGCGCGCTGGGCTGGCCGAGGGTGTGATCGATGCCGTCGCCACCGACCACGCCCCGCACGCGGCACACGACAAGGATCATGCCTTCGGCGACGCGGCGTTCGGCATGCTGGGGCTGCAGACCGCGCTCGGTGTGGTGATCGAGACGATGAGGGTCACCGGCCGCCTGGACTGGGCCGGCCTGGCCGATCGGATGAGCGTCCGGCCCGCGCAGATCGGGCGGCTGACCGGGCACGGACGCCCGCTCGCCGTCGGTGAGCCGGCCAACCTGACGCTGGTCGAGGAGTCCAGCAGCTGGCTGGTGGAACCGGCCGCGCTCGCCTCGCTCTCGCGCAACACCCCGTTCGCCGGACGCGAGCTGCCCGGTCGGGTGCTGGCCACCTTCCTGCGCGGGCGGGCCACCGTCCGCGACGGCGCGCTCGCCGAGGCCAGTGAGCTCGCCGAGGCCGCCGAGGCGAGCCGATGACCCGCTGGGAACTGGTGATGGCTCTGCTCGTCCTGTTCGCCCTCGCGCTGGCCGGTATGCGGCTGGGCTGGCGGCACCGCGGCGAGCGCCAGGCCACGCTGCCCGACCTGCCGGTGGCACCGGCGGACCTGGGACCCGAGCTGGCTCCGGCGCTGACCGGCCTGTACGTCGGCAGCACCCCCGCCACTCGCTGGCAGGACCGGATCGTTGCCGGCGGCCTGGGCGTCCGGGCCGATTCGGTGCTGCGGCTCGGCACGGCCGGGGCGCTGATCGAGCGCCAAGGCGGCACCGCCATCTTTCTTCCGGCCGACCGCCTGGTCGATGCCAGGCTGGAGCCGGCGCTGGCCGGCAAGGTGGTCGGCCGCGGCGGGCTGCTGGTGCTGCGCTGGCGGCACGGGAACGAACTGCTCGACAGCGGGCTGCGCGGTGACGACAAGACCGTTTACCCAGAGTGGATAAGGGCAATCGAGACGCTGTCGCAGAACACGACGCAACAGACAGAGGGGTGGAGTGCTGGTGAGTAGCAAGGCGATCCTGGTGCTCGAGGACGGCCGGATCTTTTCCGGCGAGTCCTACGGGGCGGTCGGCGAAACGTTCGGCGAGGCGGTGTTCAACACCGGGATGACCGGTTATCAAGAGACGCTGACCGATCCGTCCTATCACCGGCAGGTGGTGGTGCAGACCGCGCCGCACATCGGCAACACCGGCGTCAACGACGAGGACCGGGAGTCGGCCCGGATCTGGGTCTCGGGTTACGTGGTGCGCGATCCCGCCCGCCGGGTCTCGAACTGGCGCGCGACGAGTTCGCTGGACGAGGAGCTGGTGCGCCAGAACGTCGTCGGCATCAGCGGTGTGGACACCCGCGCGCTGACGCGGCACCTGCGCGAGCGCGGCGCGATGCGCTCGGGCATCTCGTCGGTCGACACCGACCCGAAGTCGTTGCTGGCCAGAGTGCTGGAGTCACCGTCCATGGTCGGGGCCGACCTCGCCGACCAGGTCAGCACCACGCAGGCCTACACCGTCCCGGCCATCAGCGAGGAGCGCTACACCGTCGCGGCCCTGGACTACGGCATCAAGACCATGACCCCGCACCGGCTCGCGCAGCAGGGCATCACCACCCACGTGCTGCCGGCCCACTCGACCTTCGAGCAGGTGCGTGCCACTGGCGCCGACGCGGTGTTCCTGTCCAACGGGCCCGGCGACCCGGGCACCGCCGATGCGGCGGTGGCGCTGGTGAAGGAGCTGCTGCGCAACGGCACCCCGATCTTCGGCATCTGCTTCGGCAACCAGATCCTGGGACGGGCCTTCGGCTTCGGCACGTACAAGCTGCGCTACGGTCACCGCGGCATCAACCAGCCGGTGGCCGACCGCGTGACCGGCAAGGTGGAGATCACCGCTCACAATCACGGGTTCGCCGTGGACGCGCCGACCGACCTGGCCGTCCAGACCGACTTCGGTGGCGTCGAGGTCAGCCACGTGTGCCTCAACGACAACGTCGTCGAAGGCCTGCGCGCCCACGATGTGCCGGCGTTCTCGGTGCAGTACCACCCCGAGGCGGCGGCCGGCCCGCACGACGCCGGCTACCTGTTCGACCGGTTCACCCAGCTCCTGGAAGGGCGACGCGAGTGAGCATCGCTGTGAGCATCGGAGCGGAGCGAGCCGGCGAGAAGCGCTCGCGCGAAGAGCAGAAGGTCCAGCGAGTGAGCATCGCAGCGGAGCGAGGAGCGGATCGAGCTGGCGATGAGCGCTCGCGCGAAGAGCGAAAGGTAAGCCTGTAATGCCCAAGCGGACGGACCTGAACCACATCCTCGTCATCGGCTCCGGGCCCATCGTGATCGGTCAGGCCTCGGAGTTCGACTACTCGGGTACCCAGGCGTGCCGAGTGCTGCGCGATGAGGGCTTTCGCGTCAGCCTCGTGAACTCCAACCCGGCCACGATCATGACCGATCCCGAATTCGCCGATGCGACCTACATCGAGCCGCTTACGCCGGAGTTCGTCGAGAAGGTGATCTGCGCCGAACGGGACCTCGGACATCCGGTCGAGGCGATCCTGGCGACCCTGGGCGGACAGACCGCGCTCAACCTCGCCGTCAGCCTGCACGAGTCCGGGGCGCTGGAGCGGCATGGCGTCGAGCTCATCGGTGCCGACATCGATGCGATCCAGCGCGGTGAGGACCGGCAGAAGTTCAAGGACATCGTCCGCACCGTCGGCGGCGACGTCCCGTCCTCCGCCGTGTGTCACACCCTGGACGAGGCGCTGGCCTTCGCCGCAACGGTGGACAACCGGATCGTCGTCCGGCCCTCGTTCACCATGGGCGGCCTCGGCTCGGGCATGGCCAACTCCGCCGACGAGGTGCGCACCCAGGTCTCACGCGGGCTGGCCGCCTCGCCGGTGCACGAGGTGCTCGTCGAACAGAGCGTGTTCGGCTGGAAGGAGTTCGAACTGGAGCTGATGCGCGACCGCAAGGACAACGTGGTCGTGGTCTGCTCGATCGAGAACGTCGACCCGATGGGCGTGCACACCGGTGATTCGATCACCGTTGCCCCCGCGATGACCCTGACCGACCGCGAGTACCAGCACATGCGCGATATCGGCATCGCGGTGCTGCGCGAGGTCGGTGTCGACACCGGCGGTTGCAACATCCAGTTCGCGATCGACCCCGACAGCGGCCGGATGATCGTGATCGAGATGAACCCGCGAGTATCGAGGTCTTCGGCACTGGCGTCCAAGGCGACCGGCTTCCCGATCGCCAAGATCGCCGCCAAGCTCGCGGTCGGCTACACCCTGGACGAGGTCAGCAACGACATCACCCGCGCGACGCCGGCGTGCTTCGAACCGGTGCTGGACTACGTGGTCGTCAAGATTCCGCGCTTCGCGTTCGAGAAGTTCCCCGGTGCCGATCCGGTGCTCACCACGCACATGAAGTCCGTCGGCGAGGTGATGTCCATCGGCCGCAACTTCACCGAAGCGCTGGGCAAGGCAATGCGCTCGATGGAGACCAAGGCAGCCGGCTTCTGGACCGCCGACGCCACCGGCCCCGGCGATTGGTCGGCCGAACTGCGGTCGGTCGACGAGCTGCTCGGCATCGCCTCGGTGCCGACCGACGGCCGGCTCTACGCCATCGAACGGGCGCTGCGGGCGGGTGCCTCCGTTACGGCGGTGGCCGAGGCGACCGGTATCGACCCCTGGTTCGTCGACCAGTTCGCGCTGATCATCGAAACCGGGACGGCGGTCTCAGCGGCGCCGGTGCTCAGCCCCGAGCTGCTGCTGCGAGCGAAGCGTCATGGCCTGTCGGATCGCCAGATCGCGGTGCTGCGGCCGGAGCTGGCGGGGGAGCAGGGCGTGCGCACGCTGCGTCACCGCTCCGGCATCCGCCCGGTGTACAAGACCGTCGACACCTGTGCGGCCGAGTTCGCGGCACTCACGCCCTACCACTACTCCACCTATGACGAAGAGACTGAAGTTGCCGCCCAGCCCGACCGTCCCAAGGTGCTGATCCTGGGCAGCGGGCCGAACCGGATCGGGCAGGGCATCGAGTTCGACTACTCCTGCGTGCACGCGGTGATGGCGCTGCGGGCAGCTCCGCTGGACGGCGGTGCCGGCTATGAGACCGTGATGATCAACTGCAATCCCGAGACCGTCTCCACCGACTACGACACCGCCGACCGGCTGTACTTCGAGCCGCTGACGCTCGAGGACGTCCTCGAGGTGGTGCACGCCGAGCAGCAGTCGGGCACGGTCGCCGGCGTGATCTGCACGCTGGGCGGCCAGACTCCGCTCGGGTTGGCGCAGGGTCTCAAGGACGCAGGCGTGCCGGTGCTCGGAACCCAGCCGGAGGCCATCGACCTGGCCGAGGACCGCGGCGAGTTCGGCCGGGTGCTGGCCGAGGCCGGCCTGATCGCGCCCAAGCACGGCCTGGCGACGTCCTTTCCGCAGGCCAAGGCCGTCGCCGACTCGATCGGCTATCCGGTGCTGGTCCGGCCGTCCTACGTCCTGGGCGGCCGCGGCATGGAGATCGTCTACGACGAGCACGGCCTGTCGACGTACATCGCCAACGCCACCGACATCGCGCCGGACCGCCCCGTGCTGGTCGACCGGTTCCTCGACGATGCCGTCGAGATCGACGTCGACGCCCTGTACGACGGCACGGACCTGTACCTCGGCGGAGTGATGGAGCACATCGAAGAGGCCGGCATCCACTCCGGCGACTCGGCCTGCGCGCTGCCACCGATCACCCTGGGCAGCAGCACCGTGGCCGAGGTCCGCCGGGCCACCCTCAAGATCGCTCGGGGCGTGGGCGTGCGCGGCCTGCTCAACGTCCAGTACGCCCTCAGCGGCGATCTGCTGTACGTGCTGGAGGCCAACCCCCGGGCGAGCCGGACGGTTCCCTTCGTGTCCAAGGCCACCGCGGTGTCGCTGGCCAAGGCCGCGGCCCGGGTGGCCGTCGGCGCCACCATCGCCGAGCTCCGGGCCGAGGGGATGCTGCCGCGTACCGGGGACGGCGGTGACCTGCCTGCCGACGCCCCGATCGCGGTCAAGGAGGCGGTGCTGCCGTTCCACCGCTTCCGGACCCCGGCCGGTGACCAGGTCGACTCGATCCTGGGGCCCGAGATGAAGTCCACCGGCGAGGTGATGGGCTTCGACCGGATCTTCGGCACCGCGTTCGCGAAATCCCAGGCCGCCGCCTACGGTTCGCTTCCGGTCAAGGGCACGGTGTTCGTGTCGGTCGCCGACCGGGACAAGCGCGCCGCTATCTTCCCGGTGCGCCGGCTGCACGACCTGGGCTTCCGGATCCTGGCCACGGCCGGAACGGCGCAGGTGCTGACCCGCAACGGCGTCGGGGCCGAGGTCGTCGGCAAGTTCTCCGACGGCCCCGGCAACATCGTCGAAGAGATCGCGGCCGGCCTGGTGGACCTCGTCCTCAACACGCCCTTCGGGTCACCGGGCAACTCCGGGCCCCGGATGGACGGCTACGAGATCCGTACCGCCGCGGTGCAGGCCGGCATCCCCTGCCTCACCACGGTCCAGGCCATCGCGGCGGCCGTGCAGGGCATCGAGGAACTGATCCGGGGCGATGTCGGGGTGTCGTCCCTGCAGTCACATCATCTGGCGCTGAACAGCTGGCGAGAGGGATCTGAATGAGCACCGAGACAACCGGGAAGTCCGCGGCCGCTGCCCGTCCGGTCCAGGAGAGCGGCGAGATCTTCGACGTGACGAGGCTGGGCAGCTACACCCAGTTCACCGTCGTCGCGCCGGGGGTGGCCCGCTCGTTTCGTCCCGGCCAGTTCGTGGCGGTCGCGGTCGGCGGTCCGGCGACGTCGATGCTGCTGCGGCGATCGTTCGCGCTGTACGGCGTGAAGCCGGGCAGCCAGTACGCCGGTACGGTGCAGTTCGTGGTCGCACCCCAGGGCCCCGGTACCGAGTGGCTGGTCCGCCAGCCGATCGGCGCGCAGCTGGACCTGGTCGGGCCGGTGGGGGTGCCTTTTACCCTTCCACCCGAAGGGGTTCCGGTGGTTCTGGTCGGCGGCGGTTACGGCACCGCGCCGCTCATCCCGCTGGCCCAGCAACTGATCGAGCGGGGCAGCGAGGTCGACATCATCATCGGCGCGGCGACGGCCGACCGGCTGTTCGGCGAGCTGCAGGCCAAGCGGTTGATCGGCCGGGTCACCGTGACCACCGACGACGGTTCGGCCGGCCAGCGTGGGTGGGTCACCGATCCGCTGCCCGGCGTGATCAGCCGGCTCGGCGCCGAGATCGTCTACGCCTGTGGACCGATGGCGATGCTGCGCGCGGTGGGTGAGGTCGCGCAGGCGCACGCCATTCCCGCCCAGGTCGCGGTCGAAGAGGCGATGGCCTGTGGCATCGGGGTCTGCATGACCTGCGTGCTGCCGGTGCGCGGAGTGGACGGGGTGTCGCGCTTCGTCCGGTCCTGTGTCGAGGGACCGGTCTTCGAGGCGGGACAGGTGCGGTGGGCCGACGTGGGCACGCTGCCGGCCGACCTGCACGGCGCCGACGGAATGGGACGCTGAGATGGCCGATCTGAACACCAGGCTGGGCTCGTTCGCACTGCCGAACCCGGTGCTGACCGCCTCCGGTTGCGCCGCGGCCGGCCGCGAGCTGAGCCAGTTCTTCGATGTCGCCGACCTCGGCGGCATCGTCACCAAGTCGATCATGCTGCGGGCCCGCTCGGGACGCCCGACCCCGCGGATGGCCGAGACGCCCAGCGGGATGCTCAACTCGATCGGCCTGCAGGGACCGGGCATCGATTCATTCCTGGCCAACGACCTGCCGTGGCTGCGCGACCACGGAGCGCGCGCGGTGGTGTCCATCGCCGGTGGCCACACCGACGAGTTCGTGGCCCTGGCGAAACGGCTCTACAACCACAAGCTGGACGCCATCGAGGTCAACATCTCGTGCCCGAACGTCGAGAGCCGCGGCCAGGTCTTCGCGTGCGATCCGATCGCGGCCGGCCGGGTGATCTCGGCGGTTCGCCGGGCCGCGCACCCGAACGTCCCCATCCTGGCGAAGCTGTCGCCCGACGTCACCGACATCGGGGTGATCGCCCGCGCGGTCGCCGACGCCGGTGCCGACGGCATCTCGCTGATCAACACCCTGCTGGGATTGGCGATTGACCTGGACACCATGCGGCCGGCGCTGGGCGGGGTGACCGGTGGCCTGTCCGGCCCGGCGATCCGGCCGGTGGCGCTGCGCTGCGTCTGGCAGGTGCACCAGGCGGTTCCGCACCTGCCCCTGCTCGGCATGGGCGGCATCCTGACCGGTCGCGACGCGCTGCAGTTCATTCTGGCCGGAGCCTCCGCGGTATCGGTGGGCACCGCCGTCTTCCACGACCCGACCGCTCCGATCCGGATCCTCGCCGAGCTGAACCATGAACTCGACCAGCGCGGTTTCTCCTCGGTCGGCGAGGCCGTCGGCTTCGCCCATCACAGCGCCGAGGAGCAGGCGGCGTTCTTCGCCCGGGCCGGGGCACCGGTATGACCTTCGGCGCCCGGCTCGACAAGGCACTGACCGCGCGCGGCTCGGCCTGCATCGGCATCGACCCGCACCCGGCGCTGCTGACGCAGTGGGGGCTCGTGGACGATCTGGTGTCCCTGGAACGCTTCGCGCTGACCTGTGTCGAGGCGTTCGCGCCGGTGGCGGCCGTGGTCAAGCCGCAGTCGGCGTTCTTCGAGCGGTTCGGCTCGCGCGGCGTGGCGGTGCTGGAGCGCACCATCGCGGAGGCTCGGAACGCCGGCGCGCTGGTGCTGCTGGACGTCAAGCGCGGCGACATCGGATCGACGATGGCCGCCTACGCGCAGGCCTATCTCGATCCCGCGTCCAGCCTGGCCGTCGACGCGCTGACGCTCAGCCCCTATCTCGGCGTGGGGTCCCTCGACCCGGCCTTCGACCTCGCGGCTCAGCACGACGCCGGCGTGTTCACCCTCGCGCTGACCTCGAACAAGGAGGGACCGCAGGTCCAGCACGCCCGGCTGTCCGACGGCCGCACCGTCGCCCAGTCGGTGATCGACGAGCTGGCGGAGCGCAACCGCGACGCCGTTCCGCTGGGTTCCTTCGGGGTCGTGGTCGGAGCGACCATCGGCGAGTCGGTTGCCGAACTCGGGGAGCTGAACGGCCCGTACCTGGTTCCGGGAATCGGCAGCCAGGGCGGAACCGTCGACGATGTGCGACGGATCTTCGGCGCCGCCCTGCCAGCGGTGCTGCCCAGCGTCTCGCGGGAGGTGCTCCGCGCCGGTCCGGACGTGCCGGCACTGCGGTCGGCCGCGGAGCGAGTGATCGCGGACTTCACGTTCCTGCGCGCCTGATCGGTAGTCGGATCGAGCTGTACTCACGCTGCACTCGCCGGACAGCCTTGCGCAGCCTGTAGTGCACGCGACGGGCGGGCCGCGTTACTCACCCGTATCGCGCACGCGGCACAATCGCTGGCATGACCGAGCAAGCCGCACCCACGCCGCAACCCGCCCGCCTCACCGTGCTGTCCGGACCTTCGGGCGTGGGCAAGGGCACGGTGGTCGCCGAGGTGCGCCGGCTGTTCCCCCACGTGTGGGTATCGATCTCGTGCACGACCCGGCGCCCCCGACCCGGCGAGGCCGACGGCGTGCAGTACCACTTTCTCAGCGACGCCGAGTTCGATGACTTGATCGCCTCCGACCGGTTACTGGAATACGCCAGCTTCGCCGGGCACCGCTACGGCACTCCCCGCAAGCCGGTCGAGCAGCACCTCGCGGCCGGCCGTCCCACCCTGCTCGAGATCGAGCTGCAGGGCGCACGGCAGATCCGGCAGCGGATGCCGGAGGCGCGCTTCGTCTTTCTCGCCCCGCCGTCGGTGCGGGAGCTGCGGGACCGGCTCGTCGGTCGCGGCACCGAGGCCACCGAGGTCGTCGAGGCGCGACTGGCACAAGCCGAGGTCGAGCTGGAGGCACACGACGAGTTCGACGTGGTCGTGGTGAACGACGATGTCGAGCGTGCCGCCGCCGAGGTGGTCTCGCTGATCAGCGTCGTGGACGCCTGAGCGCGCTGCGTACGGTCGGCCGTGCTGAGCGGGTGCGGGCTCAGTCCACCAGCTTGGTCGCGGCCACCAGTGAGGCGAGCCCCTTCTTCGCGTCGCTGAACAGCATGCTGGTCTTCGGGTCGCCGTAGAGTTCGTTGTCGATTCCGGCATAGCCAGAGGCCATCGAGCGCTTCACGACGATGATGCTGCGCGCGTGGTCGACGTCCAGGATCGGCATGCCGGACACCGCATTGCCCGGACGCCGGGCCGCGGGATTGGTGACGTCGTTGGCACCGACCACCAGCACCACGTCCGTCCGGTCGAATTCGGGATTCACGTCCTCCATCTCGCGCAGCTGGTCGTAGGACACGTTCGCCTCGGCCAGCAGCACGTTCATGTGACCGGGCATCCGCCCCGCCACCGGATGGATCGCGTACGAGACCTCGATGCCGCGGCTCTCCAGCAGCTCGCCGAGCTCGCGCACCTCGTGCTGGGCCTGCGCGGCGGCCAGGCCGTAGCCCGGAACGACGATCACCTTGCTGGCATAGGCCAATTGCAGCGCGGCGTCGTCGATGGCGATGGACTTCACCGTGCCGCCCGAGCCGCCGGCCACCTCCACCCCGGTGGCCCCGGTGCCGAAGCCGCCGGCGATGATGCTCAGCACCGAGCGGTTCATCGCGTCGGCCATCAGCTTGGTGAGGATGCCACCGGACGCGCCGACCAGGGCACCGGCGATGGTCAGTGTGGCGTTGCCCAGGACGAACCCGGCCATCGCCACGGCCGTTCCGGTAAACGCGTTGAGCAACGAGATGACCACCGGCATGTCGGCGCCGCCGATCGGCAGCACCATCAGGATGCCGATGCCCAGTGCCGTCACCACGACGATGGTCAGGATCCAGGCGTTGTGCGCGCCGGCGATCACGTCCACCCCGGCGGCGAGCGCGGCCAGCGTCAGCGCGGCGGAGGCGAACCGTGCGCCGGGAAAGCTCACCGGCTGGCTCCAGTGGCCCTGCAGCTTTGCCGCCGCGATCAGCGATCCCGAGAACGTCACGCCGCCGATCACCACGTCCAGCACCGTCGCGGTGGCGACGCCTGCCGACACCGAGGTGTCGCGCTGGTAGTCGGCCAGGGCGATCAGGGTCGCCGCTCCGCCGCCGACCGCGTTGAACAGGCTGACCAGTTGCGGCATCTGGGTCATCTCGACCGTCCGCGCCGAGTACAGCCCGGCCGCTCCGCCGATCAGCGCGCCGCAGCCGAGTACCAGCCAGCGGGTGAGGGTCATGGAGCCGCCGTGGCTGACCGACACCAGGACCGCCAGCACCGCGACGAGCATTCCGAACGCCGACAGCTGATTCCCGCGCCGTGCGGTGGCGGGGGAGTTCATCAGGTGCAGGCCCAGGACGAAGGCCACCGCCGCGAACAGCGAGGCCAGCCGGACGCCGGTGTCCACGCCGCTCATCTGGTGCCGTCCTGCTTCGCCGGCGAGCTCGGTACCGCTGTCGAGCCGGCTACTGAACCCGCTGCCGGGCGTTTGCGGAACATCTGCAGCATCCGGTCGGTCACGGCGTACCCGCCGACGACGTTGGCGGCACCGAAGGCGGCAGCCAGGAAGGTGAGGACGTAGCCGAGTGGGCCGTCCACGAACGAGGACAGGATCACCGCGCCCACCAGCACCACGCCGTGGATGGAGTTGGCGCCCGACATCAGCGGCGTGTGCAGCGTGGCGGGCACCTTGCTGATCACCTCGAAGCCCACCAGCAGCGCCAGTACGAAGATGGTCAGGTCGCCGACGAAGCCGCCGCTCATGCTGTTTCTCCCGCGTGGGTGGCTGACTGTTCGCTGGCCGCTACCGCGGCCCCTTCACTGGCCGCTACCGCGGCGGCTTCACTGGCCGCTACCGCGGCGGCAACCGGGGTGGAGACGATCTCGCCGCCGTGCGTCACCACGACCCCGCGCTGGATCTCGTCGGCGAGGTCGATCGCCAGCTCGCCGTCGCGGACCAGATGGGTCACCAGCGCCGAGATGTTGCGCGACAGCGCCTGTGACGCACTGGTCGGCATCCGGGCCGGCAGGTTGGCGGCTCCGACGACGGTGACGCCGTTGTCGGTCACCAGTGTCTCGCCAGGACGGGACCCGGCCACGTTGCCGCCCAGCGCGCTCGCCGCCAGGTCCACCAGAACCGATCCCGGCCGCATCCGGGCGACCGTGTCCGCTGGAACCAGCAGCGGTGGAACCCGGCCCGGCACCTGGGCGGTGGTGATCACGATGTCGTGCCGGGCGATGTGCTCTGCTAGTTCACGCTGCTGCGCCTCGCGCTCGTCGGCGGTCAGCTCGCGGGCGTAGCCACCGGTTCCGGCGGCAGCAATCCCCGCCTCCAGCTCGATGAACTTCGCACCGAGCGACTTCACCTCCTCGCGAGCCGCCGGGCGCACGTCGTAACCGCTGACCACCGCGCCGAGCCGGCGGGCGGTGCCGATGGCCTGCAGTCCGGCGACGCCGGCGCCCAGCACCAGCACCGCGGCCGGCTTGGAGGTGCCGGCGGCGGTCATCAGCAGCGGGAAGAACCGGTCGTAGTGCTCGCCGGCTATCAGCACCGCCTTGTACCCCGCCACACTGGCCTGAGAGCTCAGCGCGTCCATGCCCTGCGCGCGGGTCAGCGTTCGCGGCAGCCCGTCCAGGCTGATGGCGGTGACCTTGGCGCGGCACAGCCGCCTGACCAGATCCGGGCTTGTCAGCGGCGCGAGCAGGCCGAGACAGGATTGCTCCGGGCGCAGCTGGTCCACCACGTCAGCGTCCGGCTGGCCGACCGACAGCACCAGGCCGGCTTCGGCGACGGCGGTGGCACGGTCGACGATGCGCGCGCCCTGAGCGGCGTAACCGGCGTCGGGAAACCAGGCGGACGCGCCGGCTCCGGTCTCGACGAGCACCTCCAGCCCTGCGGCCTTCAGGCGTCTGGCCCCGTCCGGGTCGAGCGCCACCCGGCGCTCGGAGCGGACGGTTTCGCGCAGCACCGCGACGCGCAATGAACTCATCCGTCGGGCCTCCGATCAGTGGGCCGGGCAACGTGGGGCGTCAGCCAACCTGACGTGGGCAGAACATTAGCGCCCGGACGGGGCGACACGGGTGACCTTGCCCACACCGATACCTGAGGGCCTTGCGGGTACGGCCAGGGCGGTACTCCCAAGTTGATAAGATGAATCGAATCTGCGCCGAGTCGGGCTGAACCGCGCCAGCAGTACGAGTAGCACGGTGGCGTCGGCCCGGGTGACGCACCCCGACTGAATTTGAGGCTATGCGCGTGACCACCAGTTCTGGTCCCACCCCTGAAGGCATCACCAACCCCCCGATCGACGAGTTGCTCGACCGCACCGGCTCGAAGTACGCGCTCGTCATCGTGGCCGCCAAGCGTGCCCGCCAGATCAACGCCTATTACAGCCAGCTCGGTGAGGGCCTGCTCGAGTACGTCGGTCCGATGGTCGAGACCGCTCCCCAAGAGAAGGCGCTGTCGATCGCGCTGCGCGAGATCAACTCGGATCTGATCGAGTTCAAGCCCTCCGAAGCCTGACACCCGCTCGGGTCCGGGAACTGAAGCGATGTCAGGTTCGATGCCCGAGGTACCGGCGTTGCCGGCCGTCCGGCGAATCGTCCTCGGCGTCGCCGGCGGCATCGCTGCCTACAAGGTCGCCGACCTGCTCCGCAAGCTCACCGAGGCCGGCCACGATGTCACGGTGGTCCCCACCGCGTCCGCGTTGAAGTTCGTCGGTGCGCCGACCTGGGCCGCCCTGTCGCACAATCCGGTCGCGACCGATGTCTGGACCGCAGCCGAGGACGTGCCGCACGTGCAGCTCGGCCGCCGGGCAGACCTTGTGCTCGTCGCGCCGGCCACCGCTGACCTGCTCGCCAAGGCCGCTTCTGGTTTCGCCGACGATCTGCTGACCAACACCCTGCTGACCGCGCGCTGCCCGGTGCTGTTCGCGCCGGCCATGCACACCGAGATGTGGCAGCACCCCGCCACGGTAGAGAACGTGGCGACCCTGCGCCGCCGTGGCGCCGTGGTGGTGGAGCCGGCTTCCGGCCGGCTGACCGGATCCGACACCGGTCAGGGGCGGCTGCCCGAGCCGGCCGAGATCGCGCGGCTCGCCGAGCTGCTGCTTCGCCGCCCCGACGCGCTATCGCCTGACCTCATCGGCCGACGCGTTCTCATCACTGCCGGTGGCACCCGTGAGCCGCTGGATCCGGTGCGCTTTCTCGGCAACCGCTCATCGGGCAGGCAAGGCTTCGATCTCGCGACTGTGGCCGCGGCACGGGGTGCCCGGGTCACTCTGGTGGCCGCCAATGTCGATCTTCCGCCGCCGGCCGGCACAGAGGTTCTCCGGGTGTCGAGCACCGAGGAGCTTCGGGAGGCGACGCACGGCGCGGCCAAGGACGCCGAGGTCGTCATCATGGCCGCCGCCGTCGCCGACTTCCGCCCGCTCACCCGCGCCCGAAGCAAGATAAAGAAGTCCGACGCGGCGCCGACCGCGATCGAGCTGGTCCGCAATCCCGATGTGCTCGCCGAACTCGTGGCAGGACGAGCCACCGGCCAGCTCAACACGGCGGTGATCGTCGGCTTCGCCGCCGAGACCGGTGACGAGGACGGCGACGTCCTCACGCACGGCCGCGCCAAGCTCGCCCGTAAGGGGTGTGACCTGCTCGTGGTCAACGCCGTGGGCGAGGGCAAGGCCTTCGGCCAACCGGACAACGCCGGTGTCCTGCTCGGCGCCGACGGCTCCGAGGTCCAGATCCCCCTCGGGCCCAAAATGGTGCTCGCCGCCGCCGTGTGCGATGCGGTCGCGGGCCTACTTCCTCGTTAGACTCAGTTCGCCATCACACCTCTAGGAGCATTCGTGAGCCGTCGCCTCTTTACCTCGGAATCAGTGACCGAGGGGCACCCCGACAAGATCGCCGACCAGATCTCGGACGGCATCCTCGACGCGTTGCTGAGCCAGGACCCCGCCAGCCGCGTCGCGGTCGAGACCCTCATCACCACCGGGCAGGTGCACATCGCGGGTGAGGTCACCACCGGCGCCTACGCCGACATCCCCGCGATCGTCCGCAAGACCATCCTGGGCATCGGCTACGACTCCTCGCGCAAGGGCTTCGACGGCGAGTCCTGCGGCGTCAGCGTCTCCATCGGCGCGCAGTCCGCGGACATCGCGCAGGGCGTGGACACCTCCTACGAGGCGCGCGTCGAGCACGCCGACGAGGCCGAGGACGCCATCGCGTCCCAGGGTGCCGGCGACCAGGGCCTGATGTTCGGCTATGCCTGTGACGACACCCCCGAACTGATGCCGCTGCCGATCTGGCTGGCGCACCGGCTGTCGGAGAAGCTGACCGAGGTCCGCAAGAACGGCACGGTTCCCTACCTGCGTCCCGACGGCAAGACCCAGGTCACCATCGAGTACGTCGACGACAAGGCCGTCCGGCTGGACACCGTCGTCGTGTCGAGCCAGCACGCGGAGGACATCGACCTCGACACCCTGCTCAAGCCCGACATCGAGGAGCACGTCGTCAAGCCGGTGCTCGAGGGCCTGTCCATCGACACCTCGGACTACCGCCTGCTGGTCAACCCGACCGGCCGCTTCGTGACCGGTGGCCCGATGGGTGACGCCGGCCTGACCGGCCGAAAGATCATCGTCGACACCTACGGCGGCATGGCGCGCCACGGTGGCGGAGCCTTCTCGGGCAAGGACCCGTCGAAGGTGGACCGCTCGGCCGCGTACGCGCTGCGCTGGGTCGCCAAGAATGTGGTCGCGGCCAAGCTCGCGACCCGTGTCGAGGTGCAGGTCGCGTACGCGATCGGCAAGGCTGAGCCGGTCGGGCTGTTCGTCGAGACCTTCGGCACCGAGACGGTTCCCGTGGACAAGATCATCGACGCGATCAACGAGACGTTCGACCTGCGGCCGGGTGCGATCATCCGCGATCTGGACCTGAAGCGGCCGATCTACCAGAACACCGCCGCCTACGGTCACTTCGGCCGGGAGGACGCCGACTTCACCTGGGAGCGCACCGACCGCGCCGACCAGCTCGCGAAGCTTGCCAATAGCTGATCGCACTCGATTACCAGCGGGGTCGGGCTCTTCGGAGTCCGGCCCCGCTGTGCTGTGCGGCTGAGCTGGTTCGGGCTGAGCTGAATCGGATACCGGAACAGTCGGTGCCGGCTGGTAGGCATATCCCGTGAGCACGACGCAGGCCAACCCGACCGGACGGGCACGAGTGACCCGGCCCGCCGGTTCGCCGCGCCGTGACCGGCACCCCGCGGACACGCTGCCGGTCGCCCGGGTGATGGTCGACTCTCCGCTGCCGCACCTGGACCGGCCCTTCGACTATCTCATTCCCGCGGAGTTGGCAGACGTCGTCGTGCCCGGCTCACGGGTTCGGGTCCGCTTCGCCGGGCGCCTTCTCGACGCCTGGGTGCTGCGGCGGCTCGAAGCCAGCGAGCACGACGGCAGGCTGGCCTACCTGGAGCGGGGTGTCGGTGACGAGCCGGTGCTGACGCCCGAGACCACAGAGCTGTTCCACGCAGTCGCACACCGCTGGGCCGGCACCTTCGCCGACGTGCTTCGCTTGGGAGTGCCGCCCCGGCATGCCCGCGCCGAAGCAGCCGTGTCCGCCCAGCCGTCCCCCCTGCCCACGCCGCCGGACACCTCGCGCTGGGCTCGTTACCGTGCCGGCGCGGCGTTTTTGACCGCCGTCTCGAACGGCCGTGCCGCTAGAGCGGTATGGAATGCCACGCCGGACGAGGACTGGGCCGCCCGGATCGCCGAGGCCGTGCAGGCGGCCCTTGCCGCAGGCCATGGCGCGCTGGTGGTCACTCCGGATGCCCGGGACGCCCGCCGGGTGGACGAGGCGCTCACCGCCCTGCTGCCGAAGGGCGCGCATGTGACGCTCACCGCGGACCTGGGACCCGAGGCACGCTACCGGCGCTGGCTGGCCGTCCGCCGTGGCGCGGTCAAGGCGGTGGTCGGCAACCGCGCCGCGGTGCTGGCGCCGGTGGCCGACCTGGGGCTGATCGTGGTCTGGGACGACGGCGACAACCTGCATGCCGAGCCCCGCGCGCCCTATCCGCACGCCCGTGACGTCGCCGTGCTCCGGTCGGCGATGGGCGGCGTGCCGCTGCTGGTCGGCGGGTTCGCCCGGACCGCCGAATCGGCGCTGTTGGTGGAATCCGGCTGGGCCCAGCCCATCGTCGCCGACCGCGCGGTGCTGCGCGCCGCTACGCCCCGCATCGTCGCCCTGGGCGATGACGTCGAACTGGAGCGTGACCCGGCGGCACGCTCGGCGCGGCTGCCGGCCCTGGCCTTCCGGACGGCCCGGGCCGCACTCACCGCCGACCGTCCGGTGCTGGTGCAGGTGCCCAGGCGCGGTTATCAACCGAGCCTGGCATGTGCCCGCGACCGCAGTCCGGCCCGCTGCGAGCACTGCCACGGCCCGCTCGCCGCGGCGGCCCGGCAGGCCGTGCCCACCTGCCGCTGGTGTGGACGCCTCGCGGTCGACTGGCACTGCCCGCTGTGCCAGGGCACCCAGCTGCGGGCCAGTGTGGTGGGGTCGAGTCGGACCGCCGAAGAACTCGGACGCGCGTTCCCCGGTGTGGTCACCCGCACCAGCGCCGGGGACGCGGTCCTCACCGATATCCCGGCCGGACCCTCTGTGGTGGTCGCCACGCCTGGGGCCGAACCCAGCGTGCCCGGTGGCTACGGTGCGGCGTTGCTGCTGGACGGCTGGTCGCTGCTGTCCCGACCGGACCTGCGGGCGGCCGAAGAGGCCCTGCGCCGGTGGGCGAACGCCGTGTCGCTGGTCGCTCCGGACGGGACCGTGATCGTGGGCGCCGACGAGTCCCTGCCCGTCGTACAGGCCCTGGTCCGGTGGGATCCGGCCGGCTATGCCGAGCGGGAGCTGGCCGACCGCCGCGAGCTGGACTTTCCGCCGGTGTCCCGGCTCGCCTCGCTCACCGGCGCCCCTGCCGACATCGCCGAGCTGCTGTCGCTGGCCCAGCTGCCGGCCTCCGCCGAGGAGCTGGGCTCGGTTCCGGTGCAGCCGGCCCGGGGTCCGGAGCCGGTCGAGCAGCTCCGCAGCCTGATCCGGGTTCCCCGTCGCGACGGCATCGCCCTAGCGGAGGCGCTACACGCGGCCGCTGCGATCCGGTCGGCGAAGAAATCGGGCTCCGCCGTCCGGGTCGCCCTCGATCCGCTGGAGCTCTTCTAGCAGCGCCCGAGGTTGGTATGCCGTCCGGCCGCCATGGCGGCTCAGGGATATACCAACCCCGCCGGGACGGGGCGGCGCCGTGCATACGGGGGCCGCGCTCATGACAGCGGGGCTAGCGGTCGGAGACCCCGCCGTGGTCGGCCAGCGCCTCCTCGAAGGCAACGTCCTGATCCGGGATGCCGTCCAGCGCGGCAGCCTCACGGGCCAGCGCCACCCCGGCACTCTCGTGGCTCGGGGCGTCAGCATCCACGGCATCGGCATCCACGGCATCGGCATCCACGGCATCGGCATCCACGGCGTCGACTGCAACCATGCCCGTCTCGCCGTGCACGAACCGCTCACCGCGCATCAGCGAGGCGACGGCCGCGATCAGCAGCATGACGATCGACACGCCGAACGCGATGGCCAGGCCGTGCCGGAACGGGTCGGCGATGAGGTGCGGAAAGAACGAGCGTCCGGTGAGGGTGGCCACGTCCACGCCCGAGCCCGGCTGCAACTGCTGGGGATCGACCTGCTCCACGAGCGCCTTGATCGGGTTGTCGCCGAGGAACGCCGCGAACAGGGTGCCGACCGGGGGAGTGTGCGAAATGGTGTGCGCCGCGTCCGGGCTGATGCCGAGCCGGGTCAGGCCGGCGTACATCGAGTCGGGGAGCCGAGCCGCCAGCCCGACCGCCATCAGGGTGAAGAACCCGCCCATGGACAGCACCATGCCGGCGTTCATCCCGGTCGCCCGGACACCCGAGGCGGCACCGCGCTCGTGCGCCGGCACGGAGTTCATGATCGCGGCGGAGTTGGGCGCCGCGAGCAGCCCCATGCCGATGCCGTTCAGGGCCAGCAACGTCGCGAAGATCAGGTAGTTGAAGTCGGCGGAAATGGCCATCAGCCCGCCGAAGGTGGCGGCCGTGAGCAACAGCCCGCCGGTGGAGAACGCCCGCGCGCCGAACCGGTCGGACAGCGCGCCGGAGGCCGGTCCAGCCACGAGGAAGCCGATGGTCAGTGGCAGCATGTAAATGCCGGCCCACAGCGGAGTGCTGGCGAAGTCGTAGCCGTGCAGCGGCAGCCAGATTCCCTGCAGCCAGATGATCAGCATGAACTGCAGGCCACCGCGGGCCATCGAGGACAGGAAGTTGACCGTTTGGCCCGCGGCGAACGCCCGGATCCGGAACAGCTTGAGGTCCATCATCGGGTCGCTGACGCGGGTCTCGATGATGCCGAAGGCGAGAAGTAGCACCACGCCGCCGATCAGACCGGTGAGCACCTTGGGCGACGTCCAGCCCATGGTGTGTCCGCCGTAGGGCTGCAGGCCGTACGTGATGGCCACCAGAATCCCGATCAGGCCGATACCGAACGTCAGGTTGCCCCACCAGTCGATCGCAGTCTTGACGCGGTTGTCGCGCGGCTTGTCACGCAGGGTGCGGTAGCCCATCCAGGTGCCCCAGATGCCGATCGGGACGCTCACCCAGAAGACCGCGCGCCAGTGCCACTCCGACAGCAGGCCGCCGACCACCAGGCCGGCGAAGGACCCGCCGATGCCCGCGACCTGGTTGACGCCGAGGGCGAAGCCGCGGCGGTCGGGAGGAAAGGCGTCGGTGATGATGGCGGTGGAGTTGGCGGTCAGCATGGCGCCGCCGACGCCCTGGACGACCCGCAGCGCGATCAGCTCCAGCGCTCCCGCCGACCCGGTGTTGGGCACCAGGGCGCACAGCACGGAGGCGACCGTGAACACCAGGAATCCCAGGTTGAACAGCTTGGCCCGACCGTACTGGTCGCCCAGGCGGCCGAAGGTCACCACGAGCACGGCCGTCACCAGCAGATAGCCCATCAGCATCCACAGCAGGTAGGAGATGTTGGCGGGGGCGAGCGGGTTGAGCCCGAGACCCTCGAAGATCGCCGGCAGCGAGATCAACAGGATCGAGGAGTTCAAGGTGGCGGCGAGGATGCCGACCGTGGTGACGGACAGCGCGATGCGCCGGTCGTGCGCGGCAGTTGTGGACACAGTGATTCCCTTCTTCGTTAGCCAGACTAACTACTACCGGGACTGCGTGGCAATCCGGTAACGCGCGCGTTGCGCCGTGGCTGCCCCGCCCACGCGAAGGGTCCATAGACTGGGCCTCGTGACCGTGCAGCCCATCCGCCTCTTCGGCGATCCCGTCCTCCGTACGCCTGCCGAACCGGTGACAGTGTTCGACAAGGAGCTCCGCCGGCTGGTGGACGACATGACCGAGACCATGATCGACGCGCCGGGTGCGGGCCTCGCGGCTCCGCAGGTCGGCGTCGGGCTGCGGGTGTTCACGTACCGGGTGTCGGAGGAGGAGCAGGGTCACCTGATCAACCCGGTGCTGCACTTTCCGTCCGAGGAGACCCAGGACGGACCCGAGGGCTGCCTTTCCATTCCGGGCCTGTTCTGGGACTGCCGCCGGCTCGAACATGTGGTTGCGCACGGGCAGAATTACTACGGCGACCCGATCACCGTCGTCGGCACCGCCAAGCTGTCGCGCGCCATCCAGCACGAGGTCGACCACCTCGACGGCGTGCTGTTCATCGACCGGCTCGACCCGGAGACCCGCAAGGCGGCGCTCGCCGAGATCCGCAACGCCGAATGGGCCGGCCTCACTCCGCCGGTCGTCAAACTCAGCCCGCACGCCGGGATCTTCGCGCCGGGATCGGCCGGCCGAGGCTCGACCGCGTGAGACTGCTCTTCGCGGGCACCCCGGCAGCGGCGGTGCCCTCGCTACGCGCGTTGCTGGAGCACCCCGGCCACGAGGTCGTCGCGGTGCTGACCCGTCCGGACGCCCCGTCCGGACGCGGTCGGCGGCTCGTCCGGTCACCGGTGGCCGAGCTGGCCCAGTCCGCGGGCGTCGAGGTCCTGACGCCGGCCCGCCCCTCCGAGCCCGAGTTCCTGGACCGGCTCCGCGAGCTCGACGTCGATTGCGCCCCGGTAGTGGCCTACGGAGCGCTGCTGCGCGAGCCGGCGCTGAGCCTGCCCCGGCGCGGCTGGGTCAACCTGCACTTCTCGCTGCTGCCGGCCTGGCGCGGTGCGGCCCCGGTCCAGCACGCGCTGCTGCACGGCGACGACAGCACCGGTGCCAGCACCTTTCTGATCGGGCCCGGGCTGGACGACGGCCCGGTGTTCGGCGTGATGACCGAGCTGATCCGGCCGCGGGACACCAGCGGCGACCTGCTCGAGCGGCTGTCCCAGGGCGGTGCCGCGCTGCTGGCCGCCACCCTGGACGGCATCGCCGACGGCTCGCTGCGCCCGCAACCGCAGTCCCCGGACGGCGTGTCCCTCGCACCGAAGCTGAGCACTGCCGACGCCGAGATTCGCTTCGACCAGCCGGCGCTGGCCATCGACCGGCGAATCCGGGCCGGCACCCCCGCACCCGGCGCGTGGACCGCCTTCGGAGACGAGCGGCTCAAGCTCGGCCCGGTGACGCCAGTTGATTCCGAAAGTGCCCTGCCGGCGGGGGACCTGCGGATCACCAAGCGCTCGGTGCTGGTCGGCACCGCCACCGTCCCGGTCGAGCTCGGCACCGTCCAGCCGGCGGGCAAGAAGCCGATGCCGGCCGCGGACTGGGCTCGCGGCCTGCGCCTGAGCTCCGGCGACATCTTGGCACACGGCGGCGCCCACACCGCCGTTTCCACCGAGGCGGGGAACCGTTGATGGACAAGCCCCGCACCGTGGCCTTCACCGTCCTGCAGGCGGTGTCCAAGGACGACGCGTACGCCAACCTGACGCTGCCCAACCAGCTCGGCGCCGCCGGGCTCACCGGCCGGGACGCGGCGCTGGCCACCGAGCTGAGCTACGGCTGTCTGCGCGCATCCGGCACCCTGGACGAGGTTCTGCGCCGGTGCTCGACCCGGCCGCTGCCCGACATCGAGATCGCGGTGCTGAACCTGCTGCGCCTGGGCGCGTACCAGTTGCTGCGAACCCGGATTCCCACGCACGCCGCGGTGGCCACCACCGTCGACCTGGCACGCTCGACCGGCAACACTCGGGCGGCCGGTTTCGTCAACGCCGTCCTGCGCAAGGTCGCCGCGCGCGACTTCGACACCTGGTGTGCCGAGATCACCGAGGGTGCCTCCGCGCTGGGACAGCTTGCTGTGCGCCACAGCCACCCCGGCTGGATCGTCGGGGCGTTCACGGACGTGTTGGGCGATGACCCGGCCGAGATCGAGGCGGCCCTGTCAGCCGACGACGCCCGTCCGGAGACGCACCTGGTGGCGTGGCCCGGGCGGATCGAACGGGACGAGCTGGTGGCCCAGTCCGGCGGCACGCCCGGCCCGTACTCGCCGTACGCGGTGCGCCTCACCGAGGGCGGCGAGCCGGCGGCACTGCCCGCGATCAAGGGGCGTCAGGCAGGGGTACAGGACGAGGGCAGCCAACTCTGCGCGCTGGCGCTGGCCGCCCTGCCGCTGTCCGGGCCGGACGAGCGGTGGCTGGACCTCTGCGCGGGCCCCGGCGGCAAGGCCGCGCTGCTCGCGGCGCTGGCAACGGACCGCGGCGCGCACCTCACCGCCCAGGAGCTGCACCCGCACCGCGCCGAGCTGATCACCCGCGCGACCGAGGGCTGGGACGTCGACGTCCGGGTCGGCGATGCACGCAAGCTGCAGCCGGACGAGCGAGGCTATGACCGGGTGCTGCTGGACGCGCCGTGCACCGGCCTCGGGGCGCTGCGACGGCGGCCGGAAGCCCGCTGGCGGCGTACCCCCGACGATCTCGCCGACCTCGTTCCGCTGCAGGACGAGCTGCTCGCTGCGGCGCTGCGGCTCGTCCGGCCGGGCGGCGTGGTCGCCTACGTGACGTGCTCGCCGCACCTGGCCGAGACCGAGGACCACATCACCCGCGCGCTGCAGGCCGATGACACCCTCGAGCTGCTGGACGCCCGGCCGGCCTTCAACACGGTGTGCGGACTGCCCGACTCGGCTACCGTCCAGCTCTGGCCGCACCGGCACGGCACCGACGCGATGTTCTTCGCGGCCCTGCGCCGAGGGACGCCGGCGAGCAGCTGGGCGCACTGAGGAATCCCTCTCCAGCCGCCGGTGGGCGGCGCACACCGCGCGCCTAGACTCGCCACGTGCCAGCATCAGCCCCGGAGCCCATGATCGCACCGAGCATCCTGTCGGCCGACTTCGCACACCTCGGTGCCGCGGCCGATGCCGTCTCACGCGCGGACTGGCTGCATGTCGACGTGATGGACAACCACTTCGTGCCCAACCTGACGCTGGGCCTGCCGGTGGTGCGGAGCCTGCGGCAGGCGACGGACCTGCCGCTGGACTGCCACCTGATGATCGACGACCCGGACCGGTGGGCCGTCGGTTACGCCGAGGTCGGCGCCGCGAACGTCACCTTCCATGTCGAGGCCGCCGCCGATCCGGTCGGGACGGCGCGGGCCATCCGCTCGGCCGGCGCCTTCGCCGGGCTGGCGGTCAAGCCGGGCACCCCACTGGCGCCCTATCTCGACGTCCTGAAGGAGTTCGACACGCTCCTGGTGATGTCGGTGGAACCCGGTTTCGGCGGGCAGACATTCATGGCGGAGGTGCTGCCCAAGGTGCGGCTGGCGCGTCAGCACGTCAACGCGGGACACCTGCGGCTGTTCATCGAGATCGACGGCGGCATCTCAGCCGACACCATCGAGCAGGCCGCGGAGGCCGGCGTCGACGTCTTCGTCGCGGGCTCAGCGGTCTTCGGTGCGGCGGACCCCGGCGCGGCCGTCAGCCACCTCCGGGAGCTCGCCCGGGACGGGATGGCCCGCTCCGCGCACGCGGCCGGCCGGCTGTGACCGATGCCGGCGCGGTGGCCGACACCGAGCTGGCGGCCATGCGGCACGCGGCGCGCCTGGCCCGCGTCGTGCTCGGACGGACCAGTCCCAACCCGCCGGTGGCCGCGGTCATCCTGGACCCTGCCGGCCACATCGTCGGCGAGGGCGCGACCCGGCCACCCGGCGAGGAGCACGCCGAGGTGCTGGCGCTGCGGGCGGCCGGGGACCGCGCGGGCGGCGGCACCGCGGTGGTCACGCTGGAGCCGTGTAACCACACCGGCCGGACCGGTCCCTGCACCGAGGCGCTGATCGCGGCCGGCGTCGCCCGGGTGGTCTACGCGGTGGACGATCCGAATCCCGTTGCCGCGGGCGGGGCGCAACGGCTACGCAACGCCGGCCTGCAGGTCGTCGCGGGGGTGCTGCGGGACGAGGTCGCCGACGGGGCGCTGCGGGCCTGGCTGCACGGGGTGGCCCAGGCGCGGCCACTGGTGACCTGGAAGTTCGCGAGCACCTTGGACGGCCGGACCGCCGCCGCCGACGGTAGCTCTCGCTGGGTCACCAACCAGGTGTCGCGCGCGGACGTACACGCGCTGCGCGACACCGTGGATGCCGTGCTGGTAGGCAGCGGAACGGTGCTCGCCGATGACCCGCAGCTGACCGTGCGCCAGGTCGGCGGCGTCGCGGACGGTGAGCTCGCGGCCCGCCAGCCGCTGCGGGTGGTGCTGGACCGGCGTGGCCGGGTGCCGCGTACCGCCCGGGTGTTCGACGGCGCCGCCGAGACGCTGGTGCTGGACACCGCCGTGCCACGCTTCGCCCTCAAGGCGCTCTTCGACCGCGGCGTGCGGCACGTCCTGCTCGAGGGCGGCGCGACCCTGGCCGGCGCGTTCCTGGAGGCGCGGCTGATCGACGACGTGGTCGGCTACGTGGCGCCGAAGCTGCTCGGGGACGGGACGGGTGTGCTCCGCGACGCGGGAATAACCACCATGGCCGAAGCCGTCTTCCTTTCGGTGGTCGACGTGGCCCGGCTGGGCGACGATGTCAAGATCACCGGCCGCCCCGTGTGGGCGGACTCCGGCAACGTACGTCGAGAGGACTAGACATGTTCACCGGCATCATCGAAGAGGTGGGCGAGGTCGTCGAGCTCTCGACAGGGGGCGATTCGGCCGTGCTGCGGATCCGGGCCGGCGTGGTCGGCGAGGACGTCACGCACGGTGCCTCCATCTCGGTAAACGGCGTCTGCCTCACCGTGGTCGGCCAGCGTCCGGCGGAGACCAACCTGCTGGAACTGGACTTCGATGTGATGGGCGAGACACTCCAGCGCAGTGTCATCGGGGCGCTGGCGCCCGGACACCGGGTGAACCTGGAGCGCGCCGCCCGCATCGACAGCAGGCTGGACGGCCATATCGTCCAGGGCCACGTCGACGGCACCGGCGAACTGCTGGTCCGCACGCCCGCACAAGAGTGGGAATCGCTACGTTTTGCCCTGCCGGCTTCGCTTTCACGTTACGTTGCCGAGAAGGGCTCGATCGCGGTCGACGGCGTGTCGCTGACGGTGTCGGCGGTGAGCGAGCCTGACGACGACGGGCCGGCCTGGTTCGAGGTCGGCCTGATTCCCGAGACGCTGCGCGCCACCAATCTCGGAGCGAAGAAAGTGGGTGAGCCCGTGAACCTCGAGGTGGACGTGCTCGCCAAATACACCGAACGCCTGCTGGCCTCCAGCGGGCGCACCACAAGAAACGGCGGGGCCGCACATGCTTGATCCGATCGACAAGGCGATCGCCGAGATCGCCGCCGGGCGGGCGGTCGTCGTGGTGGACGACGAGGATCGCGAGAACGAGGGCGACCTCATCTTCGCGGCCGAGCTGGCCACCCCGGAGCTGGTGGCCTTCATGGTCCGCTACACCTCCGGCTACATCTGTGTCCCGATCACCGACGACGAGGCGGACCGGCTGGACCTGCCGCCGATGTTCCACACCAACCAGGACAAACGCGGAACCGCGTACACGGTGACCGTCGATGCGCGTGAAGGCGTCAGCACCGGCATCTCGGCCGCCGACCGTTCCCGCACGATCCGGCTGCTGGCTGATCCCTCGACGACGTCGGTGGACCTGACCCGTCCCGGCCACATCGTGCCGCTGCGGGCCAAGGAGGGCGGGGTGCTGCGGCGTCCCGGCCACACCGAGGCCGCGGTGGACCTTGCCGTGCTGGCGGGCTTGCAGCCCGCCGGCGTGCTCTGCGAGCTCGTCAGCGAGACCGATCCGTCGGGCATGGCGCGCTCGCCGGAGCTCCGCGAGTTCGCCGACGAGCACGGGCTCACGATGATCTCGATCGCCGACCTGATCGCCTATCGCCGGCGCTTCGAGAAGCTGGTCAACCGTGAGGCCAGCGCCCGGGTTCCGCTGCGCTACGGCGAGTTCATCGCGCACGGCTACTCGTCCTCCTACGACGACCGGGAGCACGTCGCCTTCGTCTTCGGTGAGATCGGCGACGGCGAGGACGTCCTCGTCCGGGTGCACTCCGAGTGCCTGACCGGCGATGTGTTCGGCTCGCTCCGCTGTGACTGTGGCCCGCAACTGGACGCCGCGCTGGCGGCGGTGGCTCGCGAGGGCCGCGGCGTGGTGCTGTACATGCGCGGTCACGAGGGCCGGGGCATCGGGCTGATGCACAAGCTGCAGGCCTACCAGCTCCAGGACGCGGGTCGCGACACCATCGACGCCAACCTCGACCTCGGCCTGCCCGCCGACGCGCGCGACTACGGCACCGGAGCGCAGATCCTGGTCGACCTCGGGGTCCGGACGATGCGGCTGCTCACCAACAACCCGGCCAAGCGCGCGGGTCTGGAGGGCTACGGGCTGTCGGTGACCGGTCAAGTGCGGTTGCCTACCCACTCCAACCCGGAGAACCTCCGATACCTGCGGACCAAGAAGGATCGGATGGGCCACGAGCTGGACCTCGAGGACGAGTTGCTGGGGCCGGAGGCCGTTGCCGCGGAGCTCGACGAGGTCGCGCGGAAACTGAACCCGGCCGCCGAGTTCGATGGGGGCGCCGGGAAACTGAACCCGGCCGCCGCGCTCGACCAGGTCGCCGGGGAGCAGGTGTGAGCGGGCACGGTGCGCCGGAGACCGGCGCGGTCGAGGGTGCGGCGGGGCTGAAGGTCGTCATTGTCGCCGCGCGCTGGCACATCCAGGTGATGGACGGATTGCTCGCGGGCGCCCAGCGCGCTCTCGCCGATTCCGGAGTGACGGACGTGACCGTGCTGCGGGTGGCCGGGACATACGAGCTGCCGGTGGCGGCCAGCCGGGTCGCTGCCGCGGGGGTGGACGCGATCGTCGCTCTGGGCGTGGTGATCCGTGGTGGCACGCCGCACTTCGAGTACGTGTGCGGGGCGGCGACCGACGGCCTGACCCAGGTGTCGGTCCGCACCGGCATTCCGGTCGGCTTCGGGGTGCTCACCTGCGATGACGACCAGCAGGCATTGGACCGGTCGGGGTTGCCTGGCTCGAAAGAGGACAAGGGGTACGAGGCGGCGCAGGCCGCGCTGGCCACCGCCGTGGCGCTGGCGGACTACCCGCGCCCGGCTGCTTCCTAGCGCGGTGAGCCCGATGCCGACGGCCGGTGGTTGTTCGGGCGTGATCGGGATCGTGCTCGCGGCGGGCGCGGGCCGCCGGCTCGGGCAGCCGAAGGCCGAGATCATGGTGGCTGGCGAGCGGCTGGTCGACCGGGCGGTGCGCACCCTGCGTGCGGGCGGGTGTGCCGAGGTGCTGGCGGTGGTGCGCTCGGCCGAGCTGGTGGTGCCCGGGGCGCGAACGGTCGTCAATCCCGATCCGGATGCCGGCATGGGATCGTCGCTGCGGTGCGGCCTGGACGCGGCCCCTTCCGGCGCGGCGGCCGGACCGGGTGGTGCTGATGTTCCTGAGGGTGCCGGCGGCCCGGATGCTCCCTTCGATGCCGCGCTTCCGGACGCGTGCCTGATCACGCTGGTCGATCTGTACGACGTCGAAGCCGCCGAGGTGGCCTCGGTGCTGGACGCCTTTCGCGCCGGTGCCGGCATTGTCGCGGTCCGGCGCGCGGGACAGCGCTCGCATCCGGTGCTCGTCTCGCGTCGCTGGTATGCGGCACTGGCCGCGTCCGCGGTCGGCGATCAGGGCGGTCGCTCCTTCTTCGCCGATCGGGTTGCCGACACCGTGTTCGTCGATGTGCCGGATTCCATCAGCGACATCGATACCCCGCAGGACCTCCGGCAGGCTCGTCGAAGGGCCGCGCAGCGCGGGTGATCCCGGCCACCGGCCGGGCGCCACTAGCGCGCCGTGCCGGTCTGAGCCGCCGCATCCTCCGCTCGCCGGGCAAGCGCGGACAGCGCCTTCGGAAATATCTCGGCGGGTGGAGTGACCAGTCCCGCACCGACCTGCCCCACTCCTGCCTGCTTGCCCGCCATGCCGGTGTTGATCTGCGGCAGGATGCCGGTGCGCACCACCTTGGTGACATCGATACCGGTCGGCGCGCCGCGGAAGTCGAGCACCGGTATCGCGTACATAGGATGCTCGCCGACGGTGATCTCATACATCCGCCGGGACGCCGCCAGCGCGTCTGACACCTCGCCGCCCACGAAGCGCACGATCGCCGGAGCGGCCGCCATCGAGAAGCCGCCCAGGCCGGCCGTCTCGGTGATGGCCGAGTCACCGATGTCGGGGTTGGCGTCCTCGGGGCCGTAGTCGCCGAGGAAGAGCCCGTGCGCGACCTGAGCCGGTCCGGTGAACCACCGGTCCCCGGTACCTGCCACCTGGATGCCGAAGTCCGTCCCATTGCGCGCCATCGCGACCACCACGGTTGAGCCGTCGATGCCGCGGGCTGCGTCGAGCGTCAACTTGCAGGCCGGCATCGCCAGGTTGAGAAAGAAGTGGTCGTTGCCCGAGACAAAGCGCGCAACCTCGGCAACGTCGGCGGAAGGCGCCCCGGACTCGATCAGGTCCGGAAGCAGATCGCGCAGCAGCATCAGGGTGCCGGCCCGGTTGCGGTTGTGGGCCTCGTCGCCCATCTGCAGCATCTGCGCCAGGATGGCCTTGAGGTCGATGGGGCCATGCCGACGCACCGCGCGCTGCAACAGCGGCCCGAGCACCTCGCTCATCCATCGTAGCCGGATCAGCACGTCGGGGGAGTAGGCGCCGTAGCGCAGCACCTTGCCCAGGCCCTCGTTCAGGGTGCAGTACGTGCGACGTCCCGACGCCGGATCTTCCACGACGAACACCCACATCGACGCCGACACCACACCGGCCATCGGGCCGACAGCCGCGTGCGCATGGCAGGTGTCCAGTGAATGCCCGGCTCCGGACTCGAACAACGCGACGGCGGCGTCCGGATCGGCTGCCAGCCCTTCGAGAACGGCCGCGCCCATCAGGGCTCCCCGTAACGGACCGGATGCCCGCGCCCAGTCGATCGGCGGCCCGGCGTGCAGGAAGTCCGATGCTGACAGCCCCAGCGCGGGCCCCGCGGGAACGACGTCGACCAGCAGCGCCTCGGTGGAGCAGATCCGGCGCAGCGCTTCGGCGTTCGCAGCCGCTCGCCGCCGGTCTGCCATCACCGCGGCCAGGTCGGTCTCTGTTCCGGGCAGCGGCGGTTGCCAGTCCACCTCGGTGACCGTCGCACCCTGGGCCGCCGCGGCGTCGGCGAACAGGCCGGCACCCGCGGTGAGCAGGTTCTGGCCGGTCAGCAGCCCGGTCATGATCCGAACCTCTCGATCGGCCGCCCCCGCTGTCGGCCCGAGCCGGAATCCGCAGGCGCCGCAGCGTCCACGCCGGAGCCGGCGCTGGGGGAATCGGCGCTGGGGTCGCTCACGATGAGGCCGACCGAATGGCGTGCCGCGGCCGCGTTGGAGGTGAACACCGACGCACCGGCGGAGTGCAGCCGCTGTGCCGAGGTTTGCAGATCCTGCGGATCGCGTCGCGCGCCGATCAGGCTCACCACCACCGGAACCCGCGTGCCCTGAAGGATCGGCAGCAGCTCCGCCACCGGGTCGGGATGGGAGCCATGGCCCAGCACCACGTCCAGCAGCACGACGGCCGTGAGCGGATCGGACAGCGACTCACGCAGCCGCTCGGTGCGCAGCGACGGGTCGATCATGGGATGGGCGCGGCCCTGGGTCAGTGCGTCGTCGCCGAAGTCGATCATCACGTGCCCGGGGTGGCGCAGCGATGCGTCGAGGGACCAGTCCGGTCGCAGCGCAATGTTGGAGCGGACCTCGCCGAATCGGTCGGTGGCTATCAGCATCGCCTCGTCACACAGCGTGCCGCCGCAGAACAGACCGCGCAGGAAGCCGAACCGGGGCTCGGCGGGTGCCACCCAGGCCGGCCAGTCGGTACCGGTGCGGCCGAGTCGGGTCAGCACTGCTTCGGTTGAGGCAGTGAGGTCAGGCCGGCCGGGACCGAGCAGGGCGAACAGCACCGGGGTGTCCAGTTCAGCCGCCACCGACCGAATCCGCTCGGCGACCACGTCCGCCGGCGGCTTCGACACGACCAGGATGAGTTGGGTGCCGGGATCGGCGTCGAGCAGCCGCATCGCCGCCACGGTGGACCGGCCGGCGACCGCCTCGGACAGGTCCCGGCCACCCACGCCGAGCGCCGCGCTCACCCCCACTCCGGCCGCGTCGAGCAGGCACAGCACCTGTTGCGCTCCGGTGCCCGAAGCGGCGACGATGCCGACCGGCCCGTGGTCCACGGTGTGCGAGAAGCCGAGACCGATGCCGCCGACGACGGCGGTTCCGCAGTCGGGGCCCATGACCAGCTGACCCCGTTCGGCGGCAAGGTCCTTCAGGGCGATCTCGTGCTCGACGCTGACATTGTCCGAGAACACCATCACGTCGCAGCCGGCATCGAGGGCGTCGACCGCCTCGGTGAACGCGTGCTGGCCGGGCAGCGAGATCAGTGCCAGCGACGGCCCCGCCAGAGCGGCGGCGGCACCGAGAGTGCGCGGCGGAGCAACGGTGGCCGAGCCGCCACCGGCCGTACGCCGGGGCGCGTCGAGTAATTGGGCAGCCAGCGCCGCGGCGGCCGCCGCGGTGGCCTCGTCCGTCGCCCGTACGGCAATGACGAGCTCGTTGGGGGATTCCGTCCGGGGTGCCGCAAAGCCCATACCGGCCAGCACATCGAGGTTGAGCTCGGTCGCCATGGCGACCAGCGCGGTCAGCACGCCCGTGGATTGCCCGACCTCGCGGCTGACCTGCATCAGCGTCACCGAGTCGGCGTACATCCCACGTCGAACCGATACGTGTTCCGCTGTCACCAATACGTCCCCTCAACTGCGTTACCTGGCGAACCAGCCGCGTTACCTGACGAACCAGCCATGGCGAGTACGCCCATCGCGAGCGCCGCGCCCGAGCTGTGCCCGATTGCCGCCAGTCTGGCGCATGCCGCCGACAGAATGCCGGAATCTGTTCCGCAGACCGCCTTGCCCAACGCCGAGACCTCGGCGAGTCCGTGTCCCGCCACCGCACTCAACAGCAATTGCCGCGACAGGCTGGTGGTCGCGCGCGGCCGAGCGGCGAGGGCGCCGAGCACGGCGTGTCTCAACACTTCGATCGGCCGATCGAACAGGACGCCACCGGCCAGCGCGCCACACAGCACGTCGTCTCCGGCGGGCGTCAGTCCGAGGCCCCGGCCGAGCAGGGCGCCCACCGCTTCGGCGGTGCTCTGAAGATTCCCGGCGTGCGCCAGCCGGCGTGCCAGTGCCGGATCGATCTCGGTCGCGGCCAGCATGCGCACGGCTTCCGCTACCTGCCCGGGGACCGGAATGCCGACGGGTATCAGGCCCGAGGGGCGCAGCCGCCTGATCACCACGTCGAGCGTGCCCACGCAGCCACTCACCCGCAGCATCCCGCCCGCCGCCCGCGCCGGGCCGGTGTAGCGGTCCAGCGGCAGCGACCGGCTGGATCCCGGAACCGTCACGCCGATCGGCAGCTGGACCGCATCGCCGGCAAGCAGCGCGAGCACCGCGCCGGAGGCCGTACCCAGGTACAACGCGGTCGGAAACGCCCCGAGCACGGTCAGCGGCCCGGCGGTGCGGTGCAGCTCGTCCCGGGCGAACTCGGTTGCGGTACCGGAAAGCCGGATCGGGCTACTCGGGCAATGTCGAACGACGATGGACGCCAACTCCTTCGAAGAATCTCTCGCTGCAAGTAAATGAGGTGCGTTAACGTCTGCCGATGGTCACACTTGCCAACGATCCGGCTTCAAACGTGCGGGATCTGCCAGAGCCGCTCGCCGAGGGACTGAGCGTGCGTGACCTTCTTGCCCAGCCCGGGCTTGCCGGGGCGACCGTGCTTGCCGGCCGAGCGGGGCTGGACCGGATCGTCCGCGGTGCCAACGTCATGGAGGTGCCCGACATCCTGCCGTGGGTCAAGGCGGACGAACTGCTGCTGACCACCGGCTTTCCGCTCACGCGCGCCGCGGATACCGATGCCGGCTCGGGTGCGCGGCTGCTGGACCTCCTTCCCGAGCTGGACCGGATCGGCCTGTCCGCGCTGGCCATCAAACTCGGCCGCTACCTCAGCGCGGTTCCGGAGCCGGTTCTCCGGCTCGCCGACCAGCTCGGGTTTCCGCTGCTGCGGCTGGCCGATGACGCCGCCTTCGACGAGGTGCTGTCCGGCATGTTCGGGGTGTTGCTCCGCCAGCAGAACGAGGTGCTCGCCCAGGCGGATGCGCTGCACCAGGCCATCTCGGCCATCGTGCTCGGTGGTGGCGGATTGCCCCAGATTGCCAGGGAGGTGTCGCGGCTGCTGGACTGCGTGGTGCTGATCACCACGCCGGACGGGCGGGTACTCGCCGACGAGGGGCATGAGCCGCACCGGTCGGCGATCCGCGAGCTCGACGTGTTCGATGCCAGCGGCAGGCTGCGGACCGAACGCCTGCGGATCGGCGTGCACCCAGTGCCGGGCGGCGTCCGGGCGGCGTCCGGTTCGGCGGGAATGAGCGCGATCGTGGCGGGCGGTGTGGATCACGGCCGGATCGTGGCGTACCGGCTCGGTGCCGGGCTGCTGCCGGGCAGCATGCAGGCCTTGGAACGGGTCGCCATCGTCGCCGCCCTGACCATCACCAAGGAGCTCGCGGTGGCGGCGGTCGAGGGCAAGTTCCGCGGTGATTACCTGCGTGATGTCCTGACCGGCCTGCTGCCCGCCGATGACCAGGTGGTGGAGCACTGCCGCTCGCTGGGGTGGGAGATCAACCGTCCGATGGTGGTGGTGGTCGCCGAACTGGACCCGGCGGAGGTCAGCCAGCGTGCCGGCGGAGCCGTCTCGGGAGTGCAGCGCTCGCAACACGAGAGGTTCGCCTCGGCATGGCAACAGGTCCTGCGGGCTCACGACAAGACCGCTCCGGTGGTGGCGTTCAGTCGCGAGGTCG
Organism: Jatrophihabitans lederbergiae; assembly: GCF_031845305.1. Lineage (NCBI taxonomy): Bacteria > Bacillati > Actinomycetota > Actinomycetes > Jatrophihabitantales > Jatrophihabitantaceae > Jatrophihabitans > Jatrophihabitans lederbergiae. The sequence continues at coordinate 278,053 of NZ_JAVREH010000001.1, forward strand.
TCGCCCTGTTGCCGGTTCGCTCAGCCGATTCCGCCGCGGCTGTCGACGGGGTCGTCGCCGCCGTGTCGGGTGACCGGGGCGGCGGCCGGCACTCGTTCTGCGCCGGCGTGTCGCGGCTGGTCTCAGCGCCTGCGGACATCGCCGCCGGCTACGCCCAAGCCCGCAAGGCGGTCCAGGTCGGGCGGCGGGTGCACGGCCATGGCAGCGTCTCGCATTTCGACTCGCTCGGCGTTCACCGGTTGCTGTCGCTCGTTCCCGACGCCGCCGAGCTGAAGTCCTTCGCGGCCGACGTACTGGCCGACCTGGCCGCGGACAGCCCCGACGCCGCCGACCTGCGCGCCACCCTGCAGACCCTGCTCGACACGAACCTCAACGTCGCCGAGACCGCGCGGCTGCTGCACTTTCACTACAACACGCTCCGCTACCGGATCGGCAAGCTCGAGCGGATCGTCGGACCCTTCACGACCGATCCGCACCTGCGCCTGGATGTGGCGCTCGCCCTGCAGGTCGTGCAGATGCGAGGTATCTGATGCCGTCCCGGTCCCATAACGGACGAGAATGTCAGAGCGGTTACCTACGCTGTGCCCAGTGCCACAGAGTTGCGGCGGATCTTTCGTCAACAGTTCACCGTGTAGTCGCGCGGTCCGGGTCAATAGCGTGCGGCCACACGACCATGAACGAGCGCGGCGTGCACGCGCTCGTCTCGTTCCGATAGCTGGGAGGCCCTGGTGGCAACTGCTGGGTGGAAGCTCGTCTACGGCGGTAAGACCCCTCCGCCGGGTGCGGTCGTCCGGCCGCAGGAGCGGTTGTCCTGGGCGCGAATGGGGGGCCTGGGAGCCCAGCACGTCGTGGCGATGTTCGGCGCGACGTTCGTGTTTCCGGCGATCATGGGACTCAACCCGAATCTCGCGGTACTCATGTCGGGTATCGCGACGATCATCTTCCTTCTGATCGTCAAAGGAAAAGTACCGTCCTATCTCGGCACCTCCGCCGCCTTCGTGGCATCCGTGGCGGCGATCCGGCAACAGGGCGGTGATTCGGCCGATGTCACCGGCGCCATTCTGGTCGCGGGCCTCATCCTGGTGGCGATCGGCGTGCTGGTCCACTTCGGTGGCAGCCACCTCGTCCGGGCGATCCTGCCGCCGGCGGTGACCGGAGCGGTGGTCATGCTGATCGGCTTCAACCTCGCCACGGTGGCGACCACGACCTACTTCCCGGCCGAGCAGTGGATCGGCCTGCTCACCACCGCCTTCGTCATCGTCACCGCGGTGTTGCTTCGCGGGTTCATCAGCCGGATCGCGATCTTCCTGGCGCTGGTCTTCGGCTACCTGATCTCGTGGCTGGCCGACCAGATCAGGCTGCTGCATCAGTGCACGGCGGGCAAGTGCGTCGACGTGCATCGCATCGACTGGAGCGGGGTGCGCAGCGCGCATTGGATCGGCGTGCCGAAGGACATCATCAGTCCCACGTTCGGCCCGCTGACCGGGCCACATCTGCCCGCGTTCCACATCACCTTCATCCTGCTGGTCATCCCGTCGGTGATCGCGCTGCTGGCCGAGAACTCCGGCCACGTCAAGGCGGTTTCCGAGATGACCGGTGATGACCTGGACCCCTACCTCGGCCGTGCCTTCATCGGTGACGGCATCGGCACGGCGCTGGCCTCGTTCGTCGGCGGATCGCCGACCACCACCTACGCCGAGAACATCGGGGTGATGGCGGCGACCCGCATCTACTCGACGCTGGCCTACTACATAGCGGCGGTGGTCGCGATCCTCTTCGGTTTCTGCCCCAAGTTCGGTGCGGTGGTGGCGGCCACTCCGGGTGGTGTTCTGGGCGGCATCACGCTGGTGCTCTACGGGATGATCGGGCTGCTCGGCGCCAAGATCTGGATCGAGAACCGGATCGACTTCGCCAATCCCATCAACCTCGTGCCGCTTGCCGCCGGAATCATCGCGGGGATCGGCAATCTGAACATCAAATTCAGTGACAGCTTCTCCATCAGCGGCATCGCGGCGGGCACGCTGATCGTGCTGATCGGCTACCACCTCGTGCATATCCTTGGTCCGAGGCTGGGCACCGTCCCGGCCGCCGACACGGTCGCCGAGCCGACGAGGACGGTCCAGCAAAGGTGAAACCTCCAGCGTTCGAGTACAGCCGGCCGGAGTCTGTCGTCGAGGCAGTCACCCTGCTGGCGGAGCTCGGCCCGGACGGCAAGGTGCTGGCCGGCGGTCAGAGCCTGATTCCGCTGCTGTCGATGCGGCTCGCGACTCCGGCACACCTCCTCGACATCAATCGGATCGCCGAGCTGGACTATGTGCGCTGCGACGGGGGCGGCGTCCGGGCGGGCGCCCTCGCGCGGCACGCCGGGGTGGAGCGCGATGCGGGAGCCCGGTCCACCCAGCCCCTGCTGTCGCAGGCGCTCAGGATGGTCGCGCATCCCACCATTCGCAACCGCGGGACGACCCTGGGCAGCATCGTGCACGCCGACCCCGCCGGTGAGATGCCCACCGTGCTCTGCCTGCTCGGCGGCTCCGTCACCGTCGCCGCGGTGTCGGGCCGGCGGATCATCCGTGCCGAGGACTTCTTCCTGGGACCGCTGGAGTCGGCGCTGCGCCCCGACGAGTTGGCGATCGAGGTTTTCTTCCCCGCACTGAGCCGACTGTCGGGCACCGCTTTCGAAGAGATCTCGCGGCGCCACGGCGACTACGCCATGTGCGGAGTGGGCGCGCTGGTGTGTCTGGACGAGGATCTGCGGATCACCTCCGCCAGGGCGGGGTACCTCTCGATCGCGGGGACTCCGCTGGTGCTGGACCTCACCGAGGCGGTACGAGGGCGAACCTTCGACGGGGACCTTTCCGGGGCCGTCGAGCTGGCCAGGACGGCAGTGGACCCGGCGGCCGACATCCATGCCAGCGCGGACTACCGGCGGCAGCTGGCGGCCGTGCTGACCCACCGCACCCTGTGCAGCGCCGCCCGGACAGCGGCGGGGGTCAGCGCGTGACCGAGACGATGCACGAGACTTCCTTGACGGTGAACGGCATTCCGTTGAAGGCGACCGTTCCGGCGCGCAGGCTGTTGTCCGACTGCCTGCGCCACGACCTCGGTCTGACCGGTACCCACGTCGGCTGCGAGCACGGAGTGTGCGGCGCCTGCACCGTGCTGATCGACGGCGTGCCGATGCGCTCGTGCCTGCTGCTGGCGGTCAGCATGGACGGTAGCGCCATCACCACGGTCGAAGGCCTGTCAGGCCCGGACGGCGCGCTGTCACCGGTGCAGCAGGGATTCGCCGAGTGCCACGGCCTGCAATGCGGCTTCTGCACGCCCGGCTTTCTCACCACCATCACCGCCGGGCTCGAAGACAACCCCGATCCCACCCCGGACGAGGCACGGGAACTGATCGGTGGCAACCTGTGCCGCTGCACCGGTTACCAGAACATCGTGGCCGCGGTGCTCAGGGCCGCCGAGATCACTCGCGAGGGCGCTGGCGATTCACCCGGCAACTCACGGTGTACGCCCGGCCCAGCCAGCTCCACAATGAGCGGGGAGGCCGCGCTGTGACCACCAGAATGGTCGGCGAGCCGGTGCGGCGCGTCGAGGACCCCCGGCTGCTGACCGGTGCCGGCCGCTACCTCGATGACCTCGGGTCCGACGCGGTCGAGGTGGCGATGGTGCGGTCACCGCACGCGCACGCTCGCATTCTCGACATCGACGTCACCGCGGCGCTCGAGGTCGACGGCCTGCTCGCCATCTACATCTACGAGGATCTGTCCGGCCCGCTCGCCGATCCGCTGCCGCTGCTCATCCCGCACCCGGCCCTCACCCATGGGCGGACGCAGTATCCGCTCGCCAGGGACGAGGTCAACTACGTCGGTGAGGCCGTGGTCATGGTGGTTGCCGAGGACCGCTACCGCGCCGAGGACGCGGCCGAGCGGATCGTGGTCAGCTACCAGGCGCTGCCACCGGTCGTCGGCCTGCAGGCGGCTCGGGATGCCGCTCATCTCGTGCATGAGGATGTGCCCGGGAACGTGGCCGCACACTTCGTGCAAGAGGTCGGCGACGCATCGGCCGCCCTCGCCACCGCCCCGCACCGCCTCGAACTGGACCTGGGCGTGGAGCGTTCGGCCGGCACCCCGCTCGAAACCAGGGGAGTGCTCGCGCGCTGGGACGACGACTCGCAGCGACTTCGTTTGTGGACCTCGACCCAGACCTCGACCGGCGTGCGGGCGGCGGTGGCCACCAAGCTCGGTCTGGACCTGGGCAGCGTCGAGGTGATCACCCCGGACGTGGGCGGCGGGTTCGGCGTGAAGATCATGCATCCCTGGCCCGAAGAGGTGCTGGTGCCGATGGCCGCCCGAGCTCTGGGCCGCGCGGTGAAGTTCACCGAGGACCGCCGGGAGCACTTCATCTCGTCGGCGCACGAGCGCGGGCAGCTGCATAAGGTCGAGGTCGGGTTCGACGACGAGGGACACCTGCTCGGGCTGTCGGTGCGGTTCTGGCACGACCATGGCGCCTACATCCCGTACGGGCTGATCGTTCCCATCATCACCTCGACCCAGCTGCTCGGGCCCTACAAACCCGGGGCGTACCGCGTCGAGTTCGAATCGCTCTACACCAACACCGTCATCGTGACGCCCTACCGTGGCGCGGGCCGTCCGCAGGCCGTGTACGCGATGGAGCGGACCATGGACGCCATCGCCAACTATCTCGGCATGGACCGCGCCGACGTACGGTCCAATAACTTCATCCAGCCTGACGAGATGCCATACGACCACAAGCTGATCTTTCAGGACGGCCGTCCGTTGGTGTATGACTCCGGTGATTTTCCGGCGTCATTGGACAAGCTCAAGAAGCTCGTCGGATGGGATGAGTGGGCGGAATTCAAGGCTGACGCGCAGGCTGAGGGGCGCCGGGTCGGCATCGGGTTGGCTTGCTACGTCGAGGGAACCGGCGTCGGTCCGTACGAGGGCGGCCACGTCCAGATCGAGACGACCGGCAAGGTGAAGGTCGCCACCGGTCTGACATCGCAGGGCCAGGGCCATCAGACGGCCTTCGCCCAGATCGTCGCCGATGAGCTCGGTGTTGCGATGTCCGACATCGAGGTCGTCACCGGCGACACCAGGCGTTTTCCCTACGCCGTCGGCACGTTCGCTTCCAGGGCGGCGGTGATGAGTGGCTCCGCGATCGCACTCGCCGCGCGGGCCGCGCGCGCCAAGGCGCTTCGCGTCGCGGCCGACGCACTGGAAGCCAACGCGGAGGACCTGGAAATAGTCGACGGCATGGTCCGGGTGAAGGGCAGTCCCGGTGCCGAGATCGGCCTCGGCACCGTCGCGGTGCTGTCCAACCCGTTGCGCTATGCCTTCGACGAGGCCTCCAAGGCGGCGACCCAGTTCGCGGTCGGCCATCCCGACCTCGCCCCGGTGGCCGATGAGGACGAGCCGGGACTGGAGGGCCGCGACTACTACTCACCCATCCGTTCCACGTTCGCCAATGGAATGCACGCCGTCATCGTGGAGACCGATCCGGACACGGCTGAGATCAAGATTCTGCGGTACTGCGTCGTGCATGACTGCGGCCGTTTGATCAACCCGCTGATAGTCGAGGGCCAGGTCCACGGTGGCGTGGCCCAGGGCATCGGCGGTGCGCTGTACGAGCGGATGGCCTATGACGAGAACGGTCAGCTGCAGAACGCCTCGTTCATGGACTTCCTGATGCCCTATGTCTCCGAGATGCCCCGTGAGATCGAGATCGACCACCTCGAAACACCGTCACCGCTGAACCCGCTGGGCATCAAGGGCGCCGGCGAGGCCGGTGTCATCCCGGGCTCGGCCGTGTTCGCCGCGGCCATCTCGGATGCCGAGGGATTCGAGATCACCTCGATGCCTATATCACCCAGCGAGCTGTTCTCGCTCCGGCAACGTCATCAGGCCCGTCACACTGATCAAGCTCGTCCGAGTAGGACCGACGGAGAGGCCGGTAACCGATGAAGGTCGCGGGACAGGCGCTGCTGCACGCACCCATCGATCGGGTGTGGGCAGCTCTCAACGATCCGATCGTGCTGGCCGAGGTGATCCCGGGCTGCGAGCGGCTGGAGGCGACCGGCCCGGACGCCTATGCGATGACCGTGACAGCCGGAGTCGCCTCCATCAAGGGAACCTACGCCGGCAAGGTCGCGCTGGAAGATCGGTGCGAGCCGACCTCCTTCGTGTTGCGGGCGTCCGGGGCGGGCGGTCCGGGGACGGTGAGCGCCAACGTCAAGGTCGCCCTCGCCCAGGTCGGGGAAGGCACCCGGCTGGACTACGACGCCGATGCCGTGGTGGGTGGGGTGATCGGCGGGGTGGGCCAGCGGATGCTGGTGGGAGTCGCCAAGAAGATGGCCGGGGAGTTCTTCGCCGGGGTCGACGATGTGCTGACCCGGCCGGCAGCGGTTGCCGTAACCCGCGGGCCAACAGCAACGGAGCGGCCAGCCGGAACCGACCGCCCGGTTCACACCGACGGCGTGTTGACGGCCCCGAGGGCCGCCGGTGGATTGCCGCGCACGACTTCAAGGAGTGCCGAGGTCTCCTTCGCCGTCGGCGCGGTCGTCGGCGCCATCACCGCCCTTGCCGGCGTCCTGGTCGGCGCACGGCTGAGCAGAGGAGAACGCTGATGCGTGAGTTCATAGCGGCTGCGGTTCAGCTCGCACCGAGTTCCGCGCCGCTGACGGCCGATTCCATGGCGGCCAACACCGAGCGTGCTCTCGAGCTGACCCGCGCGTGCCACCAGGCGACCGGAGCCGAACTCCTCGTGCTCCCCGAATCGGTGACGACCGGCTTCACTCCCGGTATCGACAGCGAGCAGTTGTGGGACCTGGTGAGCGAGCTGCCCGGCCCGGCGCTGCAGCCCTTCGCCGACCTCGCCGCCGAGCTGGGTGCCCACCTCGTCGTGGGGACGTACGAGCGTGGTCCGCGGCGTGGAGTGGTCTACAACGCCGCAGCCGTCGTCGGCCCAGCTGGCGAGTTGTTGGGCGTCTATCGCAAGACCCATCCCTTCACGACCGAGCGGGCGGATCGGGGCGGCTGGGTGACTCCGGGCGAGGACGTGCTGGTGGTCGACACCGACCTCGGCAAGATCGGCGTCATCATCTGCTTCGACGGCGACTACCCGGAGCTGTCCAGGATCACGGCTATCAAGGGGGCGGAGGTGATCTGCCGGCCGTCGGCGCTGTTGCGCTCAGCTGACCTCTGGGAACTGACCAATCGGGCTCGCGCCTATGACAACCATGTCTATGTCATCGGCACGAACGCTACCGGCGTCGACCCGGCCGGCGTGATCTACTTCGGCAACTCGATGATCGTCACCCCGATCGCCGAGGTCGTCGCGCGGGCGGCGTCCCATGAATGCTGGGTGTCCGCGCGATTGGATCCCGCCACCGCGATGAGTTCACTGACCCCGGGTTCCTCGATTCCGCAGTCATTCGACCATCTCGCCGACCGCAATATGGCTCTCATCCGAAAGCACTCGGACGTGCTGCTCAGCGACGCGGGCTCCTCGTTTCCGAAGGGCAAGCCGGACGTGCCAAGGCCGCGGCCCGTGATCGGGCACAATACGCCGACGCCTTCGTCGAGGTTGGCCGATTGACTTCACCCATGGCAGCACGGCGCATTCGGTTCGGCATCGATACCGGCGGAACGTTCACCGACGTGGTGGCTCTGGACGAGGACTCGGGCCAGCTCGTCACGACCAAGACGCCGTCGACCCCGGCAGATCCGGCCGACGGCTTCATGGCCGGAATCGACAAGGTCCTCGGCATTCTCGGCATCCCGGTAGCGGAGGCCGGTCAGGTCCTGACGGCGGTCAGCCACGGAACCACGGTGGCGACGAACCAGTTGCTCGAGGGCAAGGTCGAGGCGCTGGGGTTCATCACGTCCGAGGGCTATGAATTCATCCTCGAGATCGCCAGACAGTCGGTCCCGGACGGGTACGGCAACAGCTACTTCTGGGTGAAGCCGGATCGCATCGTCCCCGCGCACCTGGTCAAGGCGGTCGGTGGCCGGCTGGACTACACCGGCGCGGAGGTCCGACCCTTCGACGAGGCCGGCGCGGTGCGCATCGCCCGGTGGTTCAGGGATCGGCGGATAGACACCATCGGGGTTTGCCTGCTGCACTCCTACGCCGACCCCCGGCACGAACAGCGGATGCGCGACATCCTGCGGACCGAGCATCCCGACGCTGTCGTGTCGATCTCGGCCGACGTGCTGCGGGAGTATCGCGAGTACGAGCGTTCGATGACCACGCTGGTCGACGCGGCGGTGAAGCCCAAGGTGGCCCGCTACGTCGGCTCCATCAAGAACCGGCTCGCCGCGGTGACGGCTGGCGCCGACGGCCGCACCATCCCCTTCTACGTGATGAAGTCCAACGGTGGGGTGCTGTCGGCGGACGAGGTGGTGCACCAGCCGATTACCACGGTGCTGTCCGGGCCGGCCGCCGGAGCGCTGGGCGCCGCCATGATCGCTCAGCACGCCGGCTTCACCCACGTCCTGACCTGCGACGGCGGCGGAACCTCGACCGACGTCTCTGTGGTGATGAACGGCGAGCCGACGCTGACCACCGAGGGAGCCGTCGGCGTCTACCCGTCCAAGATTCCCATGATCGACGTCGTGACCGTCGGCGCGGGCGGCGGCTCGATCGCCTGGATCTCGCCGGAGGGAGCGCTCAAGGTCGGCCCCAAGTCGGCTGGTGCGGACCCCGGTCCGCTCTGTTACGGCAAGGGCGGATCTGATGTCACCATCACCGACGCCCACCTGCTGCTCGGCCGGATTCCGCCGCACCTGCTCGGCGGCGAGATCGGTCTGCACGCCGGCGCCGCACGCTCGGGCATCGAGAGCCTGGCGGCCAAGCTCGACGTCAGCGTCGAAGCCTGTGCGAACGGCGTGCTCGAGATCTCGGCATGGAACCAGGCCAATGCGCTGCGCCAGATCACCGTCAAGCGCGGCCTGGACGTCCGGGACTTCACCCTCACGACGTTCGGGGGTTCCGGCTCCCTGCTGCTCTGCCGGCTGATCGACATCCTCGGCCTGGCAGGCGTGCTGGTGCCGCCGAACCCCGGCAACGTCTCGGCCTTCGGCCTGCTGACCGTCGACGTCAAGAACGACTACGTGCAGACCACGGTCGCCAGGCACGCCGAGCTGGACGCGGCCGAGGTGGCCGGGGGCTTCGCCCACCTCACCGAACGGGCCGCGTCGGCGCTGCGGCGCGAGGGTTTTCCCGACGCCGAGCACCGCTACGTCCGGACGGCTGACCTGCGGTACTTCGGCCAGGCATTCGAGGTGCGGGTACCGGTCGCCGACGAGGCGCTGATGCCCGCGCAGCTGGACGCCGTCGCGATGGCATTCCACGACGCGCACCGAGCACTGTACGGCTATGACTTCCGCACCGACCCCAGCCAGCAGGTGGAGTGGGTCAACCTGCGGGTGTCGGGAATCGGGCCCATCCAGCGGCCCGAACTCCGCCGGTATCCGAGCCTGGACGGTGACGTCAGCCGGGCCCGCACCGGCACCAGGCCAGTGTGCTTCGACGGAGCGACGTATGTGCAGACCCCGCTCTACTGGCGTCCGGACCTGTCACCCGATGATGTGATCGACGGGCCGGCGGTGGTCGAGGACTTCGGCTCGACCGCGCCCCTGCATCCAGGATTCACCGCGAGGCTGGACGACTTCGGCAACCTCGTCATCACCCGGACGATCATCGCCCGGACGGAGGACGCTCGATGACCGCGCGGGCCGAGGCCGGAACGGCCAGCCTGACACCCGATCGCGGGGCCGCTGTCGATCCCATCGTCCTCGAGATCGTGCAGGGCAGCCTGGCTGCCGTCGAACTCGAGGTCGAGACCGCCATTGCCCGCACCTCGCGGTCGCCCATGATCCGCGACGCCCACGACTTCCGGGCAGGCATCCACGATCGCCTGCTGCGCAAGCTGACCGGGCGCAGCTACTCCGCGCTGGTGCACCCGATCGCCAGGGACTTCCCGCTGGCGGAGATGAAACCCGGTGACGTCTTCTTCCACAACGACGTCTACCTGTCCGAGGGAGGCATCGGTCACCTGCCGGACCTCTGCGTGACCGTTCCGGTCTTCGCCGAGGATGCCGAGGGAAATGCCGAGGTGGTGGCCTTCGTCCAGGCGTTCGGGCACCACGACGACATCGGTGGCGCGGTGCCGGGTTCGATGCCCAGCTCCGCGACGAGCGTCTTCCAAGAGGGCCTGATGGTGCCGCCCATCAAGCTGTGGGACCAGGGCGTGCCCAACCGGGCGGCGCTGACCATCATGACGCGCAACTCGCGGATGCCCGAGTCGCTGGCCGCGGACCTGGACGCCGAGTGCTCAGCCTGTCTGATGGGCTCGCGCCGGCTGAGCGAACTCTTCGGCCGGTACGGCCGCGACGTGATCGAGGCCTGCTTCGACCAGATAGTGGACCGCACCACCCAGACGTACCGGCGCGAGATCCTGTCCAAGATCCCGGTCGGGAGTTGGACCTGGGAGGACTATGCCGAGCACGACGGGGTGGACGCGCCGAAGCTGCACACCCAGCGCATCACGCTGACCCGGACGGAGCCCGAAGACCCCGGCGGTGAAAGGCTGATCCTCGACTTCAACGGCACCGCGCCGCAGGCCAAGGGGCCGATCAACCACTGCGGAAACTATGCCGACGGCAATTTCCTCAAGAAGTGGCTGGCGCCGGTACTGCGCAACCTCGCGGACAGTCCCGAGCGGATGGCCGAACTCGACGTCAACGAGGGCGTGGTGCCGCTGATCGAGATGCGCTTCCCGCCCGCCGGGACGCTGCTGACACCAGTCTTTCCCGCGCCCACCAACGCTCGTACCTTCGTCATCCTGCGCCTGCTGGGAGTGCTCGCCGGGGTCGTCGCCAAGGCGGTGGACGGGCGGATGCCCGCCGACCAGGAGACGATCCGCTACACCGGCGTCTACGGCGAGGACCGCGACGGCCAGCCGTACCTGATGCGGGAGGTGCTCGGCGGCGGCTCGGGTGGGCGGTATTACGCCGACGGCGAAGACACCATTCACGTGGTGCCCGACTCCCGGAACCTGCCCACCGAGTTCACCGAGGCCCGGTTCCCGTTCCGGGTCGAGCGGCTGGGGCTGGCGCTGGACTCCGGCGGAGCGGGCCGCTACCGCGGCGGTCTGGGCTATGAGAAGCACATCCGGATGCTCAAGGACGGCCACTTCATGTCCATCGCCGACCGCTCCATCCTGGCCTGCTGGGGCGTCAAGGGCGGTAAGGCCGGCCGGCCGTTCTCGGTGACCATCGACGCCGGTGGCCCGAACGAGCGGGTGGTCGACGCGCTGGCCGACGCGGAGCCGGTACGGGCCGGTGAGGTGATCCGGATCCGCACCACCGGCGGCGGCGGCTGGGGCGATCCGCTGGACCGCGAGGTCGACGCGGTCGTGCGGGACGTCCGGTGGGCGAAGGTGTCGCCGGCCGCGGCCGAAGCGGACTACGGGGTGGTACTCAGCATGGACGGGGGTCCGGCCGGTATGGACCGCGACTTGAGCTGGGACTCTATGAAAGTGGACATCGCGGCCACCGAAGAGCTGCGAGCGCGGCTACGTGCTGCTCGCGACGCCGGCCGGCCGTTCTTCGACCGGGGACCCGGCTACGCCCAGCTGTCCGGAGGAGCGCCCTCCTCCGACTATGACCACCTAAACTGAGGACCCCTACCCTGAGGACCACCTAACCTGAGCCCATGAGCGAACTGCGACTGCGCACAGTGGACGCCTTCACCGACCAGGCGTTCGCCGGCAACCCGGCCGGTGTCGTCGTGCTGACGGGCCTTCCGACCGCAAAATGGATGGCGGCGCTGGCCGGGGAGCTGAACCTCGCCGAGACGGCGTTCGTCATCGCCGAGGAGCTGCCGGACGCCGACTACCGGCTGCGCTGGTTCACGCCTGCGGTGGAGGTCGACATGTGCGGCCACGCGACCCTCGCGGCGGCGCACTGCCTGTTCGAGGACGGGGCCGCCTCGCCCGTCCGGTTCGCCACCCGGAGCGGGGTGCTGACGGTGTGGGCACTGCCGGACGGCTCACTGGCGATGGACTTTCCCGCGAACGCAGCGGTCGAAATCCCGTTGTCGGAGGAACTCGCGGGCCGGGTGGAGGCCGCGCTCGGTGCTCGCCCGGTGTGGCTCGGCCGCGGCGGCACGGACGACCTGCTGGTCGAGCTGGCCGACGCCCGGACGGTGCGCGAACTGGCTCCGGACCTCGCCGCGGTGGCCAGGTTCGAGGTCCGGGGCATCATCGTCACCGCCGCCGCGGACGCCGACGGGCACGACTTCGTGTCCCGGTTCTTCGGCCCGCGGGTCGGCGTGCCGGAGGACCCGGTCACCGGCAGCGCGCACACCGTCCTCGGCCCGTACTGGGCCGCGAAGCTCGGCAGGTCCGAGCTGGTAGGCCTGCAGGTGTCCGCCCGCTCGGGAGTCGTCGGTGTCAGCCTGCGGGGTGACCGGGTGCAGTTGACCGGGCGGGCGGTCTCGATGCTGGACGCCCGGCTGGCCCCCGCGGCGATGCCCGCCTCTCTGCCGGGGGCATCGACTCTGCCGAGGGCATCGACGTGAGCGTGCCCGACTCGAGTGCCGGACCGCTGAGCGGGATCGTGGTGCTCGACCTGACCCGGGCTCTGGCCGGGCCGCACGCGGCGATGATGCTCGGGGACCAGGGCGCCCGGGTGATCAAGGTCGAGGCTCCCGAGCACGGCGACGACACCCGCGGCTGGGGACCGCCGTTCGTGCAGCCCGAACAGGGTGAGCGGGAGTCGACGTACTTCCTCTCCTGCAACCGCAACAAGGAGTCCATCACCCTCGACTTCAAGGATCCGGACGACCTGGCGGTCCTCACCCGGCTCATCCGCGCCGCCGACGTGCTCGTCGAGAACTTCCGTACGGGGGTGCTCGATCGGCTGGGATTTGGCATGTCGAGACTGCAGGAACTCAATCCCCGGCTGGTCATCCTGTCGATCACCGGGTTCGGCCACGACGGTCCCGAGGGCGGCCGTGCGGGCTATGACCAGATCGCGCAGGGGGAGGGCGGCCTGATGTCGCTGACCGGGTCGTCACCCGAGGATCCCACCAAGGTCGGGGTTCCGATGGCGGACCTGATCGCGGGGATGTACGGCGCCTTCGGGGTTCTGGCCGCGCTGCACGAGCGCGGGCGCATCGGGACGGGCCGGGTGGTGCGCACCTCGCTGCTCGCGGGCATGGTCGGCGTGCATGCCTTCCAGGGCACCCGGTACACCGTCGCCGGCGAGGTGCCCGGGGTTGCCGGACGCCACCACCCGTCCATCTGCCCGTACGGGCTGTTCCGCGCCGCCGACGGCATGGTGCAGATCGCGGTGGGCAGCGACAGACTGTGGCACGCGTTCGCGGCGGCCTTCGGGCTGGACCGTCCGGAGTGGTCGCGCAACGCCGACCGGGTGGCCGACCGTGATGCCGTTATCGCGGCGGTGGACAAGGCATTCTCGACGTATGACCGGCAGACGCTGATGGCCACACTTGCCGAACTGGGCACGCCCGCGGGTCAGGTGCGCTCCCTCGACGAGGTGTACGAGTGGGAGCAGACCCGGTCCCAGGGCCTGCTGCTGGACGTCGAGCACAGCACGCTGGGCACCGTCACACTGCCCGGCCCGCCGCTTCGCTACGACCACGGTGGCCGGACAAGTCACCTCGCGCCGCCGATCCTCGGCGAGCACAACGAGTCCGTCCGGGCCTGGCTGGACGGGATGGGCGGGAACGAGCCGGGAGGATGAGCACGCGCTGTACGTGTCTGATCTGGACGCCAGCTCCCCAGCCGGCTGAGGCGAGCTGCGTCCTCATGGACGCTTGCGCCATCATGGAGGCCATGGCCGACCGGGATCGCATGGTCAGGGCCAGCCGCCGGCTCTCCCTCGTGCTGCGTCACCGGCCGGACAGTGTCGGGCTCGAGCTGGACGAGCATGGCTGGGTCGCGGTTGACGATCTGCTCACCAGATTGGCCGCCCACGGCCTCCGCCTGGATCGGGCCGAGCTCGAGCGGATCGTCGCGACCAGCGACAAGCAGCGATTTGCCTTCGACCAGACCGGTGAGCGCATTCGCGCCAACCAGGGGCACAGCGTCGTCGTGGATCTCGGGCTGAGGCCGTCAGCGCCGCCGCCCCTGCTGTTTCACGGCACGGTCGCGCGGTTCCTGCCTGCAATCGCTCGGGAGGGGTTGAATCCCGGCAGCCGCCAGCACGTGCACCTGTCGGCAGACGTCGCCACCGCCGAGCGCGTCGGACGACGCCGGGGCCTGCCCGTCGTGCTCGGTGTGGACTCGGGGACGATGTCCGCCGACGCTGCGGAGTTCTTCCTCAGCGTGAACGGTGTCTGGCTGACCGGCCACGTTCCCGCCCGGTACCTCACCCTCGACGGCCGGCCGCTGTCTGCCTGAATCGGCAAATTTCCCTTGAGCAGGTTGGCTGGCTTGCCAATAAAGTCCTTCCGGTTGGGCGATGATCGCCAATGCTCGCCGGGCGTCGTCTTGACAGAGTTGGCCCTTCATCGACCCGTTCCGGAAGGACCCCGCGTGCGCATTGTCATCGCCCTGGGCGGCAATGCGATGACGGCGGCCGACGGCTCCGCCAGGCCGGCAGATCAGCGCGCTGCCGTCGAGAGCGCCGCGGAGCCGATCGCGGACCTGGTCGTCGCGGGACACCAGATCGTGCTGACGCACGGCAACGGGCCTCAGGTCGGAAACCTGCTGGTCAAGAACGAGTTGGCCGCGGCCGTCGTTCCACCGGTACCGCTGGACTGGTGCGGAGCGCAGACGCATGCGACGATCGGCCTGCTGCTGCTCAACGCTCTCGACGCCGCCGTCGCCCGACGCGGCTCATCGGTGCGGACGGCCGCGTTGGTCTCACGCACCCGGATCGCCGCCGACGATCCCGGTTTGACCTGTCCCAGCAAGCCCATCGGGCGCTACCTGCCTCGCGACGAGGCCCAGCGGATGATCGCCCACGGCCAGCGCTGGGAGGACCGCGGCGAGCGCGGCTGGCGTCGCGTCGTCGCCTCTCCGGAGCCGCTGGAGTGCCTGGACTCACCTGCCGCGGTCGCGCTGCTCGCCGCCGGGTACGTGGTGGTCTGCTCCGGCGGCGGTGGCATCCCGGTCCTTGCCGACGCGAAGGGCTCCATCCGTGGCGTCGAGGCGGTCATCGACAAGGACCTGACCGCGGCGCTGCTCGCCGTCGAGCTCGTGGCCGACCGGCTGATCATCGCCACCGACGTCGACAACGTCGTCGCGGGCTGGGGCACGGCGGATGCGCGCCCGCTCGGTGAGGTCAGCCTGGCCGAGATCGAGGCGCTGGCGGAGCGGGACGAGTTCGCGAGCGGCAGCATGGGGCCGAAGGTGGCGGCGGTCTGCCGCTTCGTCCGGCGGACCGGCCGGCCGGCCGCCATCACCTCGCTACCCTGCATCGCCGAGGCGCTGGAGGGCAGCCGGGGCACCATCGTGCAGAGTTCGTGACAGCAGTGGCCCCACAAGCGCTACCCAATAGCCAGTCAGTACAGCCAGTCAGTACAGCCAGCGTTAGCCAGAACAACCAGCGTTAGCCAGAACAACGAAGGAGAGCCCGGTGCCCGAGCCGATTGAGGTACGCAAGGTCCCGCTGCACAGCGTGTCCGACGCCAGTGAGTTCGCGAAGCTGATCGACGACGGTGTGCTCGAAGCCGACCGGGTCGTCGCGGTGATCGGCAAGACCGAGGGCAACGGCGGCGTCAACGATTACACCCGGATCATCGCCGACCGCGCCTTCCGCGAGGTTCTCGCCGCCAAGGGCAGCCGGTCCGCCGACGAGGTGAAGCAGATCCCGATCGTGTGGTCGGGTGGTACCGACGGCATCATCTCACCGCACGCCACCATCTTCGCCACCGTCGATCCGGCCGACGCCCCGCAGACCGACGCCCCTCGGTTGACGGTCGGCTTCGCGATGAGCGAGGTGCTGCTGCCCGAGGACATCGGCCGGACGGCCATGATCACCAAGGTCGCGGCAGCCGTCGACGAGGCCATGCAGCGCGCCGGGATCACCGACGCCTCGGACGTGCACTACGTGCAGACCAAGACCCCGCTGCTGACCATCGACACCATCCGCGACGCCAAGAGCCGTGGTCGGGACGTGTTCACCGAGGACACCCTGCACTCGATGGACGTCTCCAACGGCTGCACCGCGCTCGGCATCGCGGTCGCGCTCGGCGAGATCGAGATGCCGACCGACGCCGACGTGATGCGCGACCGGTCGCTGTACTCCGCCGTCGCCTCGTGCTCGTCCGGCGTGGAACTGGACCGGGCGCAGGTGGTCGTGGTCGGCAACGCCCGGGGGATCGGCGGACGGTATCGGATCGGGCACGGCGTGATGACCGACGCGCTCGACGCCGACGGCATCTGGGCAGCCATCCGGGACGCCGGCCTGGAGCTGCCCGAGCGCCCGCGCAGCTCAGACCTCGACGGCCGGCTGGTCAATGTGTTCCTCAAGTGCGAGGCCAGCCAGGACGGTGCGGTCCGCGGCCGGCGCAACGCGATGCTGGACGATTCCGACGTGCACTGGCACCGCCAGATCAAGGCCGCGGTGGGTGGAGTGACGGCCGCGGTGACCGGTGACCCGGCCGTCTTCGTGTCGGTGTCGGCGGCTCATCAGGGTCCGGACGGCGGCGGCCCGGTCGCTGCCATCATCGACGCCGGCACCTAGCCGCCGCCGAGGGATACCCCGGCCCGCCGGTAGGCTCAGCCTCGATGAAGACCTTCGACGAGCTCTTTCGCGAACTGACGCAGCGCCAGGCCGAGCGGCCCGCGGGCTCGGCAACCGTGACGGCACTGGACGACGGAATCCATGCCCAGGGCAAGAAGGTCGTCGAAGAAGCCGCCGAGGCGTGGATGGCCGCTGAGCACGAGTCCGCCGACCGTACCGCCGAAGAGATCAGCCAGCTGCTGTACCGGGTGCAGGTGCTGATGCTGGGCAAGGGGCTCACCCTGGACGACGTCTACCGATACCTGTAGGGCCTACCTAAGCGAGCGAATGTGACCTCCTCCGAATTGCTGCGGATAGCCGTCCCGAACAAGGGATCGCTGTCAGAGCCGGCCAGTGGCATGCTGCGCGAGGCCGGTTACCGCCAGCGCAACGACAGCCGCGAGCTGGTGCTGCAGGATCCCGACAACGGTGCCGAGTTCTTCTTCCTCCGTCCCCGCGACATCGCCCTGTACGTCGGTTCCGGCCGGCTGGACGTGGGCATCACCGGTGAGGATCTGCTGCTCGACTCCGGTGCCAAGGCCTCGGTGGTGCTGCCGCTCGGTTTCGCGCGGTCGACGTTCCGCTTCGCCGCGGCCAAGGGCTCGACCACGTCACTGGCCGAGCTGAACGGCCGCCGGATCGCCACGGCCTATCCGGGGCTGCTGGCGCACTACCTCGACACCAAGGCGATTCGGGCCGAGGTGATCAAGCTGGACGGAGCTGTCGAGACGGCCGTGCGGCTCGACGTCGCCGATGCCATCGCCGACGTGGTCGAGACCGGCACGACGCTGCGGGCGGCGGGCCTCGAGATCTTCGGCGAGCCGCTGTTCCAGTCCCAGGCCGTGCTTATCCGGGGAGTCGATGCCCAACCCTCGCCCGCGGTGGACCAGCTGATCCGCCGGCTCCAAGGCGTGATGATTGCCCGCCAGTACGTCCTGATGGATTACGACATCTCCGACGAGCTGGTCGAGAAGGCGGTCGCGGTCACGCCCGGCTTCCAGTCCCCGACGGTGTCGCCGTTGCGCACGGCCGGGTGGTCCGCCGTCCGGTCGATGGTGCCGCGTCGCGACACCAACCGGATCATGGACGAGCTCTGGGACATCGGTGCCCGGGCGATCCTGGTCACGGACATCCACGCGTGCCGGCTGTGAGCGCCCCCGCCGCAACCGAGGTGACCGCGAGGCCGTACAAGTCCGCGCGGATCTCGATCGTGGTCGCGGCCGTTGTCCTGGTCGCGTTTCTCATCTGCGCCGTGCTCCTGCCGCGGACGACCGACGGGGTCACCTTCACCGGTGCGGATCAGGTCGGCATCTTCGGCTGCGGCGTGCTGGTCGCCATCGGCATCCTGTGCTTCACCCGGCCCCGGCTGCGCGCCGGCGCCTCCGGGGTGGACACCCGCAGCTTCTTCGGCGGCTACCGCCACGTCGACTGGGGCCTGGTCACCGCCGTGGAGTTCCCGCCCAAGGGTCGCTTCGCCCGGCTGGTGCTGCCCGGCGACGAGCTGGTGACCCTGTACGCGGTGCAGCGCGGCGATGCCGAGCGCAGTGTTGTCATCATGCGGCAACTCCGCGCGCTGCACGCCGCCCACAGCGACGGCCGCGGCTAACTGTGGGTGAAACTGCCGTAGGTGGCGGTGGAGTCCCAGATGTTCTGGTACCGGACGCCGTTGGCCGGGTCCACCGCTGCGTACATGCCGCCGGGACCGGCGTAGATACCGACGTGGTACACCGAGCCCGTGCTGTCGTGGAAGAACACCAGGTCACCCGGTACCGCCCGCCCGGCGGTGATCCGGCGGGCGGCGTGGAACTGGTCCTGGGCGATCCGGGGCGTCGTGATGCCGGCACCGACCCGGTAGGTGTACTGCACCAGGCCTGAGCAGTCGAAGCCGGTGCTGGGACTCGCGCCGCCCCAGACGTAGGGATAGCCGAGGTACTTCGCGGCCAGGGTGGTCACCTTGGTGTTCGCGGCGGGCGTGGCAGGGGTCGGGCTGGTGGGCATCGACACCGCAGGCGTGCTGAAAGCGCTGCAACCGAGGTACTTGTTCGCCCCTACGCCGATGTTCACCGCCCAGGCGCAGATGAGGTGTGACCCGGTGTTCGCGGCCACCGAGAAGGTGTAGCCGGCCGCCGGGCCGGTGTGCTGGCTCGTGACCAGCTCAGGCCGGGCGATGTTGGCGCTGACTGTCGCGGCCGAGGAGCCGTCGAGGTAGCCGACGACCTCGAGCGCGGTGGCGCGATTGTCCGGATCAGAGGCCCACCCGACCACCCGCACCGCGGTCGAGCCGACGGCGGTGGCCGACTCCAGCGCGCCGCTCGGGCTGTGCGCGGCGATCTCGGCCGCGCTCGGCGGCGGCGGTCCGACCTGGACGGTCTTGCAGCCGACGGCCTTGTTCGCGCCGACGCCGATGTTCGTGGCCACGGCGCAGACGGTGTGCAAGCCACTGGCGGCGTTCACGGTGACCTTGAAGCCCTGGTTCGGGCCGGTCCTGCGGGCGGCCGCGACGTCCGGACGGGCAACCACGGAGGCTGCGGTGACGACCGCGGCAGCACCGTCGACGGTCACGGCGATCCTCAGCGGCTTGGTCAGGTCGCCGGGATCGGCCGCCCAGCCGGTGAGCTGGACGGAGGACGTCGCCACCACCGCCGAGTCGACGGCTCCGATCGGGCTCTGTGCCGCGATCTCGGCGGGCGTCGGCTGCGCGCCGGCCGGACCTGGATTGAGCACCGTCCGGCAGTCCGGCTGGCTGTTCGCGCCCGATCCGACGTTGACGGCGCTGACGCACACCACATGGCTGCCGGCAACCGTGGTCAGGCTCAGCGCGAAGCCCGGGGTCGGCCCGGTGCCCCTGGCCTTGGCGACATCGGGACGGGCGACCGCGCTGAGTACCTGCCCGGCGGCCCTGCCGTCGACGGTGGCGGTGATGGTCAGTGGGCGCGCGAGGTCGTCCGGGTCGGCCGCCCAGCCGGTGACCTTGATCGCCGTCGGGCTGGCCGCCACGACACTGTCGAGGTAGCCGAAGGGATTGTGCGAGGTGTCCGCGGCGGCAGGCTGGGCCAGGCAGGTGCCGGTCACGGCGGCTGCCAGAACGATGCTCGCCACCCCGGACAGGGATCGCCTGGTGCGGATGGCGGGCATGAAGAAGGGGCGCTGAATCACAGAGCGATGTCCGTTCCTGTGCTGCTTACGGGCCCCCGCGCGTTAAAGTAGCGTAAAGCATTAAGGCCAGCCAGTCGCGCTCAGTTCAGAGATCGAGGGTCCCGAGAGTCAGCCCGCCGTCGAGAACCAGGGTTCAGCCTCAGCAGCCGGACTTCTCGCCGGGCCCCTGGCCCGGCGAGTCCGGATAGCGGGAGGCCTCGCGAAAGGCTGCCTGCAGTGACTTCAGGCCCTCCCGCAACGGCTGGCGGTGCACCCCGAGGTCGGCCTGAGCTGCCGAAAGCAGGCCGGCGTAGGCGTCGATGAGCCGGCGGGCCTCGTCCAGATCGAGGTACTGTTCGCCGTCGCTGGCCAGGCCGAGCTTCTCGGCGGCCGCGCTCATCAGCATCACCGAGGCCCGGGTGATCACCTCGACGGCGGGAATCTGGGCCAGCTCCCGCACATCGGGGTCGGCGGCAGGGGAGTCGTTTGGGGGCTCGGCGGTCACGCTGCTACCCTTGCACACGCGACCCATCTCTCTGCGCCGGACCAGCTCGATCGGTTCGTTCAGCGGGGTGCGCAAGCGGAAGCTCTTATGTTTCCCACCCGAGCAGCTCCCCGAGCGGCCGGGTTCGGTCCACATCGCCGCGAGGCGATGCCGCGGCATCCGCCGCCCGGGTTCTCCGGGTGGTAGCGGGTGCCGCTTGGACCGCGTGGATTCTCTCGGCCCCGACTGCACCGGTTGCAGCGGGGCCGTTGTCGTTTCTCGGTTCGTGCGCCTGAGGCTTGCTGAGTTCAGGCTGGCGAACCGAGAGTGGCACGGCCCATGACCATAAAGCACAAACCTAGGAGGCCCCATCAGCTCTGAGCCCAGGATCAACGACCGGATCCGCGTTCCCGAGGTCCGTCTCGTCGGCCCCGAAGGCGAGCAGGTCGGCATCGTGCCGATCGGTAAGGCGCTCGAACTCGCCGCCGAAGCAGATCTCGACCTGGTCGAAGTAGCGCCTATGGCCCGCCCGCCCGTCTGCAAGCTCATGGACTTCGGCAAGTTCAAGTACGAGAGCGCACAGAAGGCACGCGAGGCCCGTCGTAACCAGGCGCTGACCGTGATCAAAGAAATGAAGCTGCGGCCGAAGATCGATCCGCACGACTACGCGACCAAGAAGGGTCACGTCGAGCGGTTCCTCAAGCAGGGTGACAAGGTCAAGATCACGATCATGTTCCGTGGTCGTGAGCAGTCCCGCCCCGAATTGGGTTTTCGGCTGCTGCAGAAGCTGGCCGAAGACATCACCGAACTCGGCTTCGTGGAATCCTCTCCGAAGCAGGACGGTCGGAACATGGTCATGGTCGTTGCGCCGCATCGCAGCAGCAAGCCGTCCAGCCGGCCGGCCAAGACGGAAGAAGGGGTCGCGCAGGCCTAGCCCGCGTATCCCCGCTTCGCCGGAGCATCACCACGCTCCGGCCACCTGCAAGCGCGCTTCGCGATATCGCACCAGCGCTCGGCGCGACACCGACGAGCGATATCGCACGAGCGCTCCGCGCAACACGACGAAGGACGATCAATGCCCAAGAACAAGGCTCACTCGGGGATGAAGAAGCGCGTCAAGATCACGGGCAGCGGCAAGTTGCTGACCGAGCGCGCGGGCAAGCGCCACCTGCTCGAGCACAAGTCCAGCAAGCACACCCGTCGACTCACCGGCACCCAAGAGATCGCCGCCGTCGACGTGCCGCGCGTCAAGCGCATGCTCGGACGCTGACCTTTCCCGCCAGACCTCTCCGCTGAGCGGCCGGCCCTGAACCGGGCAGCCGGTCAGCCTTAGAACAAGGACTACAACGTGGCACGCGTCAAGCGGGCGGTAAACGCCCAGAAGAAGCGCCGGACGACCCTCGAAGCGGCCTCCGGCTACCGGGGCCAGCGGTCCCGGCTGTACCGCAAGGCCAAGGAGCAGCTGCTTCACTCCGCGACCTACTCCTACCGTGACCGCAAGGCGCGCAAGGGTGACTTCCGCCAGCTGTGGATCACGCGGATCAACGCCGCGGCCCGTCTGAACGACATGACCTACAACCGGTTCATGCAGGGGCTCCGGCTGGCCGGAGTGCAGGCCGACCGCAAGGTGCTGGCCGAGCTGGCCGTCAACGACGCGCCGGCCTTCGCCGCTCTCGTCGCTGTCGCCAAGCAGGCCGTGCAGGCCGAGGGCATCGGCGGCGCTGCCGCGCAGAGCCCGGCCGCGTAGTACGTCCAGCCCCGCTAGGCACAGCTGATCCCGCGTCGGTGCTTTCCGACTCGAACGCCCGGCTCGCCGCGGCCCGTCGACTCACCAGTCCACGGGGCCGCCGCGAGGTCGGGCGTTTCCTCGTCGAAGGGGCGCAGGGCGTCCGAGAGGCGTTGCGCCGTCCCGGTGTGGTTCTCGAACTGTTCGCCACCGCCGAGGCTCTGCATCGGCACGCCGAGGTGTTGGCTCTGGCCGGTGATCGCACGGTGGCCGAGATCAGCGAGCGTGCGGCGGCCGGCCTCAGCGAGACGGTGACCCCGCAGGGTTTGATCGCCGTCTGCCACCTGCTCGATCGAGGCCTGGACGAGGTGCTGGCCGGCCGCCCTCGTCTGGTGGCGGTTCTCGTTGAGGCCAACGAGCCGGGCAATGCCGGTGCCATCCTGCGCACCGCGGACGCCGCGGGCGCGGATGCCGTCCTGCTGGTCGGCAACTCCGTCGATGTGTACAACGGCAAGGCGGTCCGGGCAACGGCAGGCAGCCTGTTCCACCTGGACGTGGTGACCAGCCTCGACCCGGTCGCGGCCGTGACGGCGTGCCGGACCGCCGGACTGCAAACCCTCGCCACCACCGGCTCGGCGACCGAGGATCTCGACCAGCTGCTCGACCAGGGGGTGCTCAAGGCGCCCACCGCCTGGATCTTCGGCAACGAGGCCCGTGGGCTGCCCGGCGAGGTGCTGGCGGCGGCGTCGAGGCAGGTCCGGGTTCCGATTCACGGCAGAGCCGAGAGCCTCAACCTGGCCGCGGCGGCTGCGGTGTGCCTTTACAGCTCGGCCCGGGCTCAGCGCCGGTAAAGCGGCTGGTGGCGTTCTCCTAGACTTTCCCTGTCGAGACCAGGTCTCGATCAAGCTCGGTCCGCCTGCCTCGACCTGAAGGATTCCCATGTCTGGCGCCAATGACCCGTATGACCCGAAGCAGGTGGCCGCGCTCGCACCGGCCGCGCTGGAGCAAGGCGTCGCGGCGGCTCGGCAGGCCTTCGAGGCGGCGGCCGACCTGGATCAGCTGAAGGCCGCCCAGACCGCGCACGTCGGCGATCGCTCACCGCTCGCGCTGGCCAACCGCGAGATCGGCGCACTGCCACCGGCTGCCAAGGCCGACGCGGGCAAGCGGATCAACGCCGCCCGGAGCGCCGTCCGCCAGGCCTTCGCCGAGCGGCTGGCAGCCCTGGAAGCCGAGCGGGACGCCCGGGTCCTCGCCGAGGAGACGATCGACGTCACGCTGCCGTGGGATCGGCGGCTGACCGGCGCGCGTCATCCGTTGACCACCACTCAGGAACTGGTCGGCGACGTGTTCACCGCCATGGGGTGGGAGGTCGCCGAAGGACCCGAGATCGAGGCGGAGTGGTTCAACTTCGACGCCCTCAACATCGGCGTGGATCACCCGGCCCGATCGTTGATGGACACCTTCTTCGTCGTGGGCAAGGACGGCACCGCCGACAGCGGCCTGGTGCTGCGGACCCACACCTCGCCGGTGCAGGCCCGGGTGATGCTCACCCGCACCCCGCCCATCTACGTCGTCTGCCCCGGCAAGGTCTTCCGTACCGACGAGCTGGACGCCACCCACTCTCCGGTGTTCCACCAGCTCGAAGGCCTGGTCATCGACAAGGGCATCACGATGGCACACCTCAAGGGCACCCTGGACCACATGGCCGAGGCGTTCTTCGGTCCCGGCATCGTCACCCGGCTCCGGCCGTCCTATTTCCCGTTCACCGAGCCCAGCGCCGAGCCCGATCTGCTCTGCTTCGTGTGCCGCGGCGAGTCGGTGGGCAACCCCGACCGGCCCTGCCGCACCTGCGGCAGCGAGGGCTGGATCGAGTGGGGCGGCTGCGGCATGGTCAACCCACGGGTGCTCCGGGCCTGCGGCATCGACCCGGACGTGTACTCCGGCTTCGCGTTCGGAATGGGGATCGAGCGAACCATGATGTTCCGCAACAACGCCGCCGACATGCGAGACATCGTCGAGGGCGACGTCCGGTTCACCGCTGCTTTCGGAATGGAGGCCTGAGATGCGCGCGCCGGTTTCCTGGATCGCCGAGCACGTCGACCTGCCCGCCGGGCTCACCGCCCGCGAGCTGGGCGACGCCCTCGTCCGGGTCGGTCTCGAGGTGGAGCGCGTCGACTCGGCCGCCGACGGCATCAGCGGCCCGCTGGTCGTCGGGCGGGTGCTGTCGTTCACCGACGAGCCGCAGAAGAACGGCAAGGTCATCCGCTGGTGCTCGGTGGACGTCGGTGAGGACGAGCCGCGCGGCATCGTCTGCGGTGCCCACAACTTCGCCGTCGACGATCTGATCATCGCGGTACTTCCCGGCGCGGTGCTGCCGGGACCGTTCCCGATCAGCGCCCGCAAGACCTACGGCCACCTCTCCGACGGCATGATCTGCTCGTCCCGGGAGCTGGGCATCGGCGAGGACCACGACGGCATCCTGGTGCTGGAACCGGGAACTGCCAAGCCCGGCGATGACGCCCTGGACGTGCTGGGCCTGCGCGATGCGGTTCTCGATATCGCGGTGACTCCCGACCGCGGCTATTGCCTGTCCGTACGTGGCCTGGCTCGTGAGGCCGGCGCGGCGCTGGCGGTGCCGTTCCACGACCTCGCGGTCACGCTGCCGGCCGATTCCACCGGCGGCTATCCGGTCACGGTGGCCGACCCGGCGGCCTGCGACCAGTTCTCGGTGCGGGCTGTGACCGGCCTGGACCCGTCCTGTCCCACTCCCGATTTCATCACGCACCGGCTGCGCGCCGCCGGCATGCGCTCGATCTCGCTGACCGTGGACGTCACCAACTACGTGATGCTCGAGACCGGCCAGCCGCTGCACGCCTACGACCGCGCGTCGCTGCGCGGGCCGCTCGGTGTCCGCCGCGCGCAGCCGGGCGAGAAGCTGACCACCCTGGACGGCACTGCCCGGCTGCTCGACGCCGATGACCTGGTGATCACCGACGACCGGGGTCCGATCGGCCTGGCAGGCGTGATGGGCGGTGCCGAGACCGAGATCTCGGCACTCACGGAGCAGATCCTGCTGGAGGCCGCGCACTTCGACCCGGCGGTGATCAGCCGGGCCGTCCGCCGGCACCGGCTGCCGTCCGAGGCCGCGAAGCGCTTCGAACGGGGCGTCGACCCCGCAATGGCAGCGGTCGCCCTGCAGCGCTGCGTGGACCTGCTCACCGAGTACGGCGGCGCCACGGCGCAGGCCGCAGGCACCGTCGTCGGCAGCGGTCCGGAGCCGGTGCTCATCGCGCTGCCTGCCACCCGTTCGGCCGAGCTGGCCGGCCTGCCGATTCCCGCCGAGGCCGTGCATGCCCGCCTGGAGCAGGTGGGCTGTGCGGTGCACGACTCCGGCTCGGGACTGTTCAGCGTCACGCCGCCGAGCTGGCGCCCCGACCTGACGGACCCGGCCGACCTGGTCGAAGAGGTCGTCCGGCTGGAGGGCTACGACAAGATCCCGTCCGAGCTGCCGCACCCACCGGCCGGTCGCGGCTGGACGGCCGAGCAGCGGTTGCGCCGCGCGGTGTCCCGGGCACTGGCGGCCGCGGGCTACACCGAGGTGATCAACTACCCGTTCGTCTCGCCCGCGATCCATGACATCTTCGGCCTGCCGAAGGACGACCCGCGTCGCCGGGCGGTGCGGCTGGCCAACCCGATCTCCGACGCCGAGCCGGAGATGCGGACGTCCCTGCTTCCCGGTCTGCTCGGCAACCTGAGCCGCAACGTCGGCCGTGGCAGCCGCGATCTGGCGATCTTCGAGATGGGCCTGGTGTACCTGCCGGCCCCGTCCGCCGAGCGCGCGCCCCGCCCCGGCGTGGAGCACCGGCCGAGCGAGCACGAACTTGCCGCGATCGCCAGCACGGTTCCCGTCCAGCCCCGGCATGTCGCCACCGTCCTGGCCGGTGACCTCGCCCGCGCCGGTTGGTGGGGTGGCGCCGAGCAGGCCGGCTGGGCGGATGCCATCGAGTCCGCCAGGGTGGTCGCGCGGGCGGCGCGCGCCGAACTCGAGGTGCGCAAGGCCGAGATCGCGCCGTGGCATCCGGGCCGCTGCGCCGAGCTGTTGCTGGCCGGCATGGTGATCGGCACCGCTGGTGAGCTGCACCCGCGGGTGGTCGCCGCCCTCGGGCTGCCGCCGCGGACGTGTGCCATGGAGCTGGACCTGGACGCGGTCGCGCCGCCGGCACCCGCGCAGGCTCCGACGCTGTCGTCCTTCCCGCCGGTGCTGCTGGACCTGGCCC
The DNA here is from genome assembly GCF_031845305.1 of Jatrophihabitans lederbergiae. Classification (NCBI taxonomy): domain Bacteria; kingdom Bacillati; phylum Actinomycetota; class Actinomycetes; order Jatrophihabitantales; family Jatrophihabitantaceae; genus Jatrophihabitans; species Jatrophihabitans lederbergiae. Next base: position 304,456 of record NZ_JAVREH010000001.1, read on the forward strand.
TGGTGGTGCCGGCTGAGGTTCCTGCCGCCGACGTCCTGGCAGCGGTGCGCGAAGGCTCGGGGGAGCTGCTGGAGTCGGTGCGGCTGTTCGACGTCTACGCCGACGCGGACCGGCTGGGGGAAGGCCTCAAGTCGCTGGCGTTCGCGCTGCGGTTCCGGGCGCCTGACCGCACGCTCACCGTGGACGAGGCCACTGCCGCCCGGGACCGCGCGGTGGCAACGGCCCGGTCCCGGGTGGGGGCGCAACTCCGCGCCTGACCCCGTGTGTATTTAATTGCGCGATGCTGCATAATGTTGCACATGGGAGTTCGGGTCGCGGTAGCAGGAGCAAGCGGGTACGCCGGGGGAGAGCTGCTGCGGCTGCTCGCCGCCCATCCCGGGCTGGATGTCGTGGCGGCAACCGCCCACGGGCAGGCCGGCGTGCCGCTCGGCCAGGTGCACCCGCAGCTCGTCAGCTACGGCGACCTGATCCTGGGCAACACCACCGTCGACGAGCTGGCCAAGGCCGAGTTGGTGTTTCTGGCCCTGCCACACGGAGCGTCGGCGGGACTCGCGGCGCAGCTGCCGTCCTCGGTCAAGATCGTGGATCTCGGAGCGGACTTCCGGTTGCGGGACGCCGCCGCCTGGCAGCGCTACTACGGCGGTTCCCACGCTGGCAGCTGGACGTACGGCCTTCCCGAGCTGCCCGGCCAGCGCGCTGAGATCGCCGCTGCCGATCGGGTCGCCAACACCGGGTGCTACGCGGTGGCGGTCATCCTCGCCCTGGCACCGCTGATCGCCGCCGGCCTGATCGAGCCCACCGACGTCGTGGTCGTCGCCTCGTCCGGCACGTCCGGAGCCGGCCGTTCGGCCAAGGCCAACCTGCTCGGCAGCGAGGTGATGTCGGACCTGTCCGCGTACAAGGTCGGCGCGCACCAGCACGTTCCCGAGATCCTGCAGGCCACTGGTGCCGAGACGCTGTCGATGACACCGGTGCTCGCGCCCATGCCGCGTGGCATCCTCGCGGCCGTGACCGCCCGTCCCACCACCGCCGGCGTAACCGCCGAGGACGTGCTGGCGGTGTTGTCGCGGGCCTATGCCGACGAGCCGTTCGTGCACGTGCTGCTCGCCGGTCGTCAGCCCCACACGGCGGCCACCTTCGGGTCCAACTCCGCGCACCTGCAGGCCGCGGTGGACCTCAGCTCCGGCCGGGTGATCTTGACCAGCGCCATCGACAACCTCGGCAAGGGCGCGGCCGGCCAGGCCGTCCAGAACGCCAATCTGATGCTGGGCATGGACGAGACCGCGGGCCTGTCGGCGAACGGGGTGGCACCGTGAGCGTCACCGCCGCGGCTGGTTTCCGGGCCGCCGGGGTCGCCGCCGGACTCAAGTCCGCGGGCCCGGACGTTGCACTCGTCGTCAACGACGGACCGCTGAGCTCGGCAGCCGCCGTCTTCACCACCAACCGGGTGAAGGCCGCGCCGGTGCTCTGGTCCCAGCAGGCGGTCGCCGACGGGGTGGCCCGGGCGGTGCTGCTGAACTCCGGCGGGGCCAATGCCTGCACCGGTCCCGACGGCTTCGCCGATGTCCACGCCAGCGTCGAGCACGCGGCGCAGCTGTTATCGGTCGGCGCGGCGGACGTGCTGGTCTGCTCCACCGGCCTGATCGGTGAACGCCTACCGATGGACCGGTTGCTTCCCGGCCTCGACAGCGCGGTGGCAGCCCTGTCCGGCAAGGGCGGAGCAGACGCGGCCGACGCCATCCGGACCACGGACACCGTGGCAAAGACCGCCACCGTCACCCATCCCGACGGCTGGAGCGTGGGCGCAATGGCCAAGGGCGCGGGCATGCTCGCCCCCAGCCTGGCCACCATGCTGTGCGTTCTGACGACCGACGCGGTGGCCGAGGCGTCGAGCCTGGACGCGGCCCTGCGGGCGGCCGTCCGTACGACGTTCGATCGGCTCGATGCGGACGGTTGCATGTCCACCAACGACACGGTCGCGCTGCTGTGCAGTGGTGCCTCCGGAATCGCCGCCCCCGACGAGGCGCTGGCCGAGGCGGTGCGCGCGGTATGCGCGGACCTCGCGGCCCAGCTGCTCGCCGACGCCGAGGGGGCGACGAAAGAGGTCGAGATCGTGGTGTCCAGCGCGGCGTCCGAGGACGACGCCGTCGAGGTCGGACGCTCGATCGCCCGCAACAACCTGCTCAAGTGCGCCCTCTTCGGCAACGATCCGAACTGGGGCCGGGTGCTCGCGGCGATCGGCACCACCACCGCGGCGTTCGAGCCGGACGAGCTGGACGTCGCCATCAACCGGGTGCAGGTCTGCCGCGGCGGGGCCGCCGGGGACAGCCGCGATGGTGTCGACCTGTCCGGGCGGCGGGTGCTGATCGAGGTCGAACTGCATGCGGGTGAGGCAACCGCAACGGTGCACACCAACGACCTTTCCCACGACTACGTCGAAGAGAACTCGGCGTACTCGTCATGACTGGGCTGCTGAGCGCCGAGGCGAAGGCCGCAACGCTGATCGACGCGCTGCCCTGGCTGCAGCGATTCCACGGCAAGGTCATCGTCGTCAAGTACGGCGGCAATGCCATGATCTCGCCCGAGCTGCAGCAGGCCTTCGCCGAGGACATCGTCTTCCTGCGCTACGCCGGGCTTCGGCCCGTGGTCGTGCACGGTGGCGGGCCGCAGATCACCGAGCATCTGGACCGCCTCGGCATCGAGAGCGAGTTCCGGGGCGGCCTGCGGGTGACGACCCCGGAGGCCATGCGGGTGGTACGGATGGTGCTGGTGGGCCAGGTGAACGGCGACGTGGTGAACCTGATCAACGACCACGGCACCTTCGCGGTGGGCCTGTCCGGCGAGGACGGCGGCATGCTGACCGCCGAGCGCAGACCGGCCCTGATCGATGGCAAGCCGGTGGACATCGGGCAGGTCGGCGACGTGGTGGATGTCGATCCGAGCGCCATCACCGCGCTGCTCGACGCCGGCCGGATTCCCGTCATCGCCACGGTCGCCCGGGGCCGGGACGGCCTGTCCTACAACGTCAACGCCGACACCGCCGCGTCCGCGGTGGCGGTCGCACTGGGTGCTGAGAAGCTGCTCGTGCTGACCGACGTCGCGGGGCTCTACGCCAACTGGCCCGACAGCACCGACGTGATCGAGGCCATCGGCACCGCGGAACTCGCGCGGCTGCTGCCGAGCCTGGCCGCTGGGATGGCGCCCAAGATGGAAGCATGCCTGCGCGCGGTGGTGGCCGGCGTGCCGGCGGCCACCGTGATCGACGGCCGCCAGCCGCACTCGTTGCTGCTGGAAATGTTCACGACCGAGGGGATTGGCACCATGGTGTATGCCGACGAGGTGCGGGCATGACGACGGACACGGCCAGCCGGACGGACGAGCTGCAGCGCCGCTGGGCCGGGGCGATGATGGACAACTACGGGACGCCCGCGCTTGCGCTCAGCGGCGGCAAGGGCGTCACGGTCACGGACGTCGACGGCCGCGAGTACCTCGACTTTTTCGCCGGCATCGCGGTGTCCGCGCTCGGGCACGCGCATCCGGCGATCGTGGAGGCCGTGACCCGCCAGGTCGGCCAGATCGCCCACACCTCGAACCTTGTTCTCCACGAACCCGGGGTCCGGCTGGCCGAACGGCTGCAGGCACTGCTCGGACGCCCCGACGCCCGGGTCTTCTTCGCCAACGACGGCACCGAGGCCAACGAGTGCGCGGTGAAACTGTCGCGGCTGCACGGCCGCGCCATGGACCCGTCCGGAAACCGGCTGCGGATCGTGTCGACCGAGAACAGCTTCCACGGCCGGACGTTGGGCTCGCTGTCGGTCACCGGCAACGCCGCCAAGCGCGAGCCTTTCGAGCCGCTGCCGGGACCGGTCAGCTTCGTGCCGTTCGGCGATGTCCAGGCGCTGCGCGAGGCGGTCGATGGCACGGTCTCGGCGGTCTTTCTGGAGCCCACTCAGGGCGAGGGTGGCGTCGTCCCGGCGCCGGCCGGCTACCTGCGGGCGGCCCGCGAGCTCTGTGACGCCACCGGCGTGTTGCTGGTGATCGACGAGGTCCAGAGCGGTATCGGCCGTACCGGGCACTGGTTCGCGAGCCTGGCCGCAGGGGTTGTCCCGGACGTCCTCACCCTGGCCAAGGGCTTGGGTGGCGGCCTGCCGATCGGTGCCTGCATCGCGTTCGGCGACGCAGCCGGCCTGTTCGGCCCCGGCTCGCACGGCAGCACCTTCGGCGGCAACCCGGTGTCGTGTGCCTCGGCGCTGGCGGTTATCGACACCATCGAGTCTCAGGGGTTACTCGACAACGTCACCACGACCGGTGCCGCGCTCGAGGGCGGCCTGCGCGCCATCGACAATCCGCTGGTGGCGACGGTTCGGGGCAGCGGCCTGTGGTGGGGCGTCCAGCTGACCTCAGCCTGTGCGGCAGCGGTCGAGAGCGCGGCGCGCGACCGTGGGGTGCTGGTCAACGCCGTGAAGGCAGACGTGCTGCGGTTGGCCCCACCACTGATCGTGTCCGAGTCGCAGGTCGCCGAGGCGGTCCGGGTGCTGGCCGAGGCGCTGGACGCGGTATCGGCGGCTCAGTCCGAAGCTGATCAGTCGCAGGGGAACGGGTTGCCCGCATGACGCGGCACTTCCTGCGCGATGACGACCTGGCACCCGATGAGCTCCTCCAGGTGCTCGATCTCGCAGGCACGCTGAAGAAGGACCGGCTGGGTCACCGACCGCTCGAAGGCCCCCGTGCAGTCGCGGTGATCTTCGACAAGCCGTCCACCCGCACCAGAATTTCGTTCAGTGTGGGGATCGCCGAACTCGGTGGGTACCCGCTGATCATCGACGCCCACACCAGTCAGCTGGACCGCGGCGAGCCCATCGCCGACACCGCCCGGGTGCTGGACCGCCAGGTCGCGGCGATCGTCTGGCGCACCGCCGGTCAGGACCGGATCGAGGCGATGGCCCGGGCCAGTTCCGTTCCGGTGGTGAATGCGCTCACCGACGAGTTCCACCCGTGCCAGGTGCTGGCGGACCTGCAGACGATCCGCGAGCACAAGGGCAGCCTGGCGGGGCTGCGGCTGAGCTACGTCGGCGACGCGGCCAACAACATGGCCAACTCCTACCTGCTCGCTGGCGCCGCGGCCGGGATGCAGGTCAGGATCGGCGGCCCGGCGGCGTTCCAACCCGACCCGGCCATCGTGTCCCGCGCCGGTGAGATCGCGGCGGCCACCGGTGGCTCCGTGCAGGTCGGTACCGACCCCGACGCAGCGGTGGACGGTGCAGACGTGCTGATCACCGACACCTGGGTCTCGATGGGCCAGGAGGACGAGAAGGCCGACCGGCAGGCGCCGTTCCGGCCCTACGCCCTCACCTCGGACCTGCTGGCGCGGGCCGACGAAAAGGCCATCGTGCTGCATTGCCTGCCTGCCTACCGTGGCCACGAGATCTCGGCCGAGGTTCTGGACGGCCCGCAGAGCGTGGTGTGGGACGAGGCCGAGAACCGGTTGCACGCGCAGAAGGCGCTGCTCAGCTGGCTGCTGGAGCGCTCGTGATGGCAGCCGCGGCAGGGGGCGGCCGGCAACCGGCGCCCGGGTCCGGAAACCGCCCGGTGACCGAGCTACCCAGCCGGGCGGTTCGCCATGCCAAGATCCTGAGCTTGCTCAGCGAGCACACCGTCCGGTCGCAATCAGAGCTCGCCGCACTGCTGGACGCGGCCGGCGTCCGGGTGACCCAGGCAACCCTCAGCCGGGACCTGGACGAGCTGGGCGCGGTGAAGCTGCGCACTCCGGACGGCGGCCAGCCGGTGTACGTGGTCCCTGAGGACGGCGCCCCGCTGGCGGCGCGGCAGTCCTCCGACGCCCCGCCGCAGCGGCTGGCGCGGCTGCTCGGTGAGCTGCTGATCTCGGCGGAGGCCAGCGCGAACCTGGTGGTGCTGCGAACCCCGCCCGGCGCGTCGAACTTCGTGGCCAGCGCCCTCGACCGGGCCGGGCTGCCGGACGTGTTGGGCACCATCGCCGGGGATGACACCATTCTGGTCATCAGCCGGGACGCGGGGGGCGGAGCGGAGCTGGCCCGCAGCCTGATCCAGCTGTCGGCCACGACCTGAGATGGACCGGCGCGAGGGCCGGAGTGCTCCGAACGCACGCACGCAGTACCCGAGCAGGCAGAACCAACAGGGAGAGAGAGCAATGACCAAGCGGGTAGTCCTGGCATATTCCGGTGGGCTGGACACCTCCGTCGCGATCGGCTGGATCGCGGCAGAGACGGGCGCCGAGGTGATCTGCGTGGCGGCGGACGTCGGCCAGGGCGGCGAGGACATGAACGAGATCCGCCAGCGTGCGCTGGACTGCGGGGCCGTCGAGTCCGTCGTGCTGGATCTGAAGACCGAGTTCGCGCAAGACTTCTGCCTGCCTGCCCTGCGCGCGAATGCCCTGTACCTGGAGCGCTATCCGTTGGTCTCCGCGCTGTCCCGGCCCGTCATCGCCAAGCACCTCGCGCTGGCCGCCCAGAAGTTCGGTGCGGACACCGTCGCGCACGGCTGCACCGGCAAGGGAAACGACCAGGTTCGCTTCGAGGTGGGCATCGGTGCCATTGCGCCGGAACTCGACGTCATCGCGCCGGTTCGCGACAGCGGCATGACGCGGGACAAGGCCATCCAGTTCGCCGAGGACAAGGGACTGCCGATCGACCAGTCCAAGCGCTCGCCGTACTCAGTCGACCAGAACTTTTGGGGTCGCGCGGTCGAGACCGGCTTCCTCGAGGACCCGTGGAACGCCCCCATCGAGGACCTGTACTCCTATACCTCGGACCCGGCCGTTGCCCGCGAGCCCGACGACGTGGTGATCAGCTTCGTCGACGGCGTGCCCACCGCCATCGACGGCAGGCCGGTGACGGTGCTCGAGGCGATCCTGGAGCTCAACAAGCGGGCCGGCGCGCAGGGCGTCGGGCGCCTGGACATGGTCGAGGACCGACTCGTCGGCATCAAGAGCCGCGAGGTGTACGAGGCCCCGGGCGCCATCGCGCTGATCACCGCTCACCAGGAACTGGAAGACCTCACCGTCGAGCGGGACGTGCGACGGTTCAAGTTCTCCGTCGAGCAGCGCTGGACCGAGCTGGTCTATGACGGCCTGTGGTTCTCACCGCTGCGCAGCGCCCTGGATGCCTTCGTCGACTCCTCCCAGCGGCACGTCACCGGCGACATCCGGCTGCGGCTGCACGGTGGCAAGGCGGTGGCCACCGGCCGCCGCGGTGAGGGCTCGCTGTACGACTTCGAGCTCGCCACCTACGACACCGGCGACACCTTCGACCAGACGCTGGCCAAGGGGTTCGTGCAGCTGTGGGGTCTGCCCAGCCGGATCGCCGCGCGGCGGGAGCAGAGGCTGGCCAAGTGAGCCCAGCCGGACCGGCGGGCACGCCCGGCGACTCGGCCAGGCGCGATGCGACCCCCCAGTCGCGCACCCAGCTCTGGGGAGGTCGTTTCGAGACCGGGCCGGCCGATGCGCTGGCGGCGCTGTCGCTGTCCACGCACTTCGACTGGCGGCTGGCCACGCACGACCTGGCGGGCTCCAAGGCGCATGCGCAGGTGCTGCACCAGGCCGGCCTGCTCACCGACGACGAGCTGGCCGGCATGCTGGCCGGGCTGGCGTCCCTGGACGCCGCTGTGCGGTCCGGGGCATTCACGCCCCGCCCGGAGGACGAGGATGTGCACACCGCGCTCGAACGCGGGCTGCTGGAGCGGGTAGGGGCGGACCTGGGCGGCCGGATCCGCGCGGGACGCTCCCGCAACGACCAGATCGCCACCCTGATCCGGATGTACCTGCGGGAACAGGCCCGACGGCTGGCGGCCCTCACCGGGGGGCTGTCAGAGGCGATCGCCTCGCAGGCCGAGGCGCATCTCGGGGTGGCCATGCCCGGGCGCACCCACCTGCAGCATGCCCAGCCGGTGTTGCTGTCGCACCACCTGCTGGCACATTGCTGGGCGCTGAGCCGCGACGTCGACCGCTTGCGGGACTGGGATGCCAGAGCCGCGGTCAGCCCCTACGGTTCGGGGGCGCTCGCGGGCTCGTCGCTGGGCCTGGACCCGCATGCGATCGCCGCCGAACTCGGCTTCGACGCGCCCGCGGAGAACTCCATCGACGCGGTCGCCGCACGCGACGTGGTGGCGGAGTTCTCGTTCATCACCGCCATGCTGGCGGTGGACCTTTCCCGGCTGGCCGAAGAGGTGATCCTCTGGGCCACCAAGGAATTCGGGTTCGTCCAGCTGGACGATGCCTACTCCACCGGTTCCTCGATCATGCCGCAGAAGAAGAACCCGGACGTAGCCGAGCTCGCCCGTGGCAAGGCCGGCCGGCTGATCGGCGACCTCGCCGGATTGCTGGCCACCCTGAAGGGCCTGCCGCTGGCATACAACCGCGACTTGCAAGAGGACAAGGAGCCGGTGTTCGACGCCATCGACAACCTGGCTTTGTTACTACCCGCGATGACCGGCATGATGGCGACCCTGGTTTTTGACAGGGAGCGTCTGGAATCCCTTGCACCGCAAGGATTCTCGCTGGCGACCGACATTGCCGAGTGGCTGGTCCGTCAGGGCGTCGCCTTCCGGGTGGCACACGAGGTGGCTGGTTCTTGCGTGCGGGTCTGTGAGGCTCGGGGGATCGAGCTGCACGAGCTGTCGGACGCCGACTTCGCCGAGATCTCCACCGAACTACGTCCCGAGGTGCGCGAGGTGCTGACAGTGGCCGGCTCACTGGCGAGCCGTTCCGCCCACGGCGGCACCGCTCCGGTGCGGGTGGCCGAGCAGCTCGCGACGCTGCGCGGGGTGCTGGCTGGCCAGCGGGAATGGTCTCGGTAGGCGGACGGGTGGCAATGGTGGTTGACCGCGACCTGCTCACCGGTACCGCTGTGCAAACGGCGCCGCTGTTGCTGGGCGCCCTCGTCCGCAGCCGGATCGACGGCGTGCCGGTCCTCGCCCGGATCACCGAGGTCGAGGCGTACGAGGGCGAGCGGGACGCGGCCTCGCACGCCTACCGCGGCCTGACGAAGCGGACCGCGGTGATGTTCGGCGAGGCCGGTCATCTGTACTGCTACTTCGTGTACGGCATGCACTGGTGCGCCAACATCGTCTGCGGTGAGCCTGACACCGCCGCGGCGGTACTGTTGCGGGCCGCTGAGATCGTCGAGGGCGAATCGTGCGCTCGCAGCCGGGGCGCGAAGTCGGTGCCGGCCGCCAAGATCGCGAGTGGGCCGGCGAGGCTCGCAAGGGCGCTGGGGCTCAGCGGCGCGGACAGCGGTGTCGACCTGCTGGACGAGCGTTCGCCGGTGCAGCTGGTGTCGCTCGCTCCGCCCGGGCCGTACGAGTCCGGGCCCAGGGTGGGCGTCGCCGCGGCGGCCGAGCTGTCCTGGCGTTTCTGGCTGCCCGGGGATCCGACCGTGTCGGCGTATCGCGCGGGTGGGCGCAAACGTGTTGGCGGCACCCGGCAGACTGGACAACCGTGAGCGACGAACCGCGAGACCGACGGCCCTTGACGGAGGACCTGCCCCCGGACCTGCGCGAGGAATACCGGATCCTGGCCGCGGGGGCCGCTCAAATTCTGCCGCCGGACGGCCTTGCCGAGCGGCTGCTCGCGGCGCGCGCGGAACATCGCCCGCTGCGGGTCAAGCTCGGCATCGACCCGAGCGGGACGGACCTGACGCTCGGGCATGCCGTGGTTCTTCGTAAGCTCCGCCAGTTCCAGGACCACGGCCACACGGCGGTCCTGGTGGTCGGCGGCTTCACCGGCCAGGTGGGCGACCCCTCCGGCAAGACGGCGACGCGGTCCGCGCAGAGTGCCGAGCAGGTACGCGCCAACGCCCAGGGTTACTTCGACCAGGTGATGCGGATACTCGATCCGGACCGCACCGAGATCGTCAACAATGCCGACTGGCTCGGCAGCATGGACCTGGCCCGACTGCTGGACTACAGCCGACAGGTGACGGTGGCTCAGTTGCTGGAGCGCGACGATTTTGCCAAGCGGTTCGCCGGCAACGTGTCGATCACACTGTCGGAGTTCTTCTACCCGCTCTTGCAGGGCATCGACTCTGTCGAGGTGCGCGCCGACGTCGAGCTCGGCGGGACGGACCAGACGTTCAACAACCTGGTGGGCCGGACCCTGCAGCGGGCCAAGGGTGAGCCGCCACAGGCAGTCCTCACGCTGCCCCTGCTGGTCGGCACCGACGGCACGGAGAAGATGGGCAAGTCGCTCAACAACTACGTGGCCATCTCGGAGCCGCCCGGGGAGCAGTTCGGCAAGCTGATGAGCATTCCGGACACCGCGGTGGAGCTGTACGCGACGCTCTGCACAGATCTGCATCCGGACGACGTCGCCGCGCTGGCCCAGGACGTGGCCGCGGGTGGCAAGCGGGCCAACGAGGCGAAGCGGCAGGTCGCGCGCCGGATCGTCGGGCTGTACCACGGCGACGAGGCGGCTCGTGCGGCCGAAGCGCGTTTCAACGCCCTGTTCCGGGACGGCCAGCTTCAGGCCGATGCCCCGGAGTTCGCCGCGGACCTGGCCGACACCGTCCACCTGCCGGCGCTACTCACCGCGGCGGGCCTGGCCGACAGTGGATCGGCCGCAAGAAGGCTGATCGACGCGGGGGCCGTCAAGCTGGACGGGGTGCCGCGGCCGGCTAAGACCTACGACGTTCCTGGCAGCGAGCTCGCGGGGCGCCTACTCTCGGTGGGGAAGCGCAAAGCGGTCCGGGTCACAGCTCACACGTCCTGAACGGATCGCGGGTCCAAGGCCCTCGGCGCCGAAGAATCGGGCCCCTGAGGGGCCCTGGACCCGAATTTGACCCTGGTGTAAGCCTGAGCTACTGTTCTCTCTGCACGGCGAACGGAGCCCGCGAGGGAGCCGGCCGGGCAGGCCGCCAGCGGGTCCGACGATCGCAAGATCATGAGGCGCTGGAGGTTGCCGGGACGTGCCTGGGTTGGGTTTTGACTTGGTGGGTTGTGTCGGGTAGTGTTTGTGGGGTTGCCCCGGAGTGGACTTGGTGGTCTGTGATGGTGTGTGCCTGTTCTTTGAGAACTCAACAGTGTGCCGAAAGTTAGTGCCATTTTTGATGTTTTTTGGTTGATACGGGTTTTTTTGTCGGCTCGGATTGGTCAGTTGTCGGATTTTCTGGGGTCGCCTTTGGGTGGTTCTGGTTTCTGTGTTTGGTGTTCCTGCTGGCCTTTTGGGGT